>PARF01000082.1 GCA_002709915.1 Roseibacillus sp.
CCGCCATGACACCCAGGCCGGAGCCCAGTCATCACCCGGCACCCACACCCATCCATGCTGGGCAAGAAGAACCCAGCGTCCATAGTGGTAGACCGACCAGCCGAAGGGCTCGTCCGAAAGCCAAGTCCAACCCTGATTAGAATTCACCCAGCGCCCCCGGGTGTAGGGCCGCCAAGCCGGGTCGGTTCCAAGAAGCGCTGGTTGCCAGACGTATCCGTAGTCCCGGGTCTCGAACCACTCCCCGAAACGCGAAAGCTCTGCATAGAAAATCTGGTGGTCCCCGTTCTCTAGCAAGGCAGCTGGAACCATCGCTTCGAGGGCAACCGCGTTCTCCTCTCCTGCTAACGATCCATCCCTCTGAGGGGCTTCCTCCACTACGATCGCCCGGGGAACATCCGCGAACTCTCCCAGGTCACCTGAATCGGCCCCGGGGGCGTCAGATTCAAGCGGTTCCGCTCCTTCGGCAGGATTCTCTTCCTCGAGGGCATTGAGCGCGACCGCGAGCTGGCGACGGGCCTCCTCCAGTTCCGCGTCAAGGGCAGCCTCTTCACGCTCTTTCTCAAGCTGAGCGACCTTTTCCTTCAGTTCCCTTGCCTCTCTATTGGCCGAAAGTTTCGCAAGATCACAGCTGGATAAAAGGCAAAGGGCGAGAAGAGCAGGTAAATAATGGAAGGGACGCTTCACGATAGAATGAATGGATTCACCCATTTGGACCTGATTCACCCCCTCCGTATTCAATGAATCGACAGATTCTCGCCCCGGTTCCTTTTGATAACTTTATTTCGAGCTTCAGAAAGTATCTCCAAGCGTACACCCTGACCTCTCTCATGGAAGAAAACCCATATCAGCTCACTGACAGGAAGATCCTCGAGCCGCCCACCACCTTCACGGGAAAGCTCCGCTACCTCGGACCCAGCTTCATCCTCTCGGCCTCCATTGTCGGCTCAGGAGAGCTCTTTGCCACCACTCTGCTTGGAGCCAAGGCAGGATTCATCTGTCTCTGGGTCATCCTCTTCTCCTGTCTTGTCAAAGTCACCATCCAGCTTGAGTTCGGCAAACACGCTATCTACACCGGTCGCACCACCATGCAGGCCCTCAACAGCCTGCCCGGTCCCCGCCTCGGCAAAGGGCACATCTCCATCTGGGCCTGGCTGCTCATCATGAGCCTCAAGTTCCTGCAAGTCGGCGGAATCGTAGGCGGAGTGGCCCTCATTTTCATGCAAATTCCTGCTCTCGCGGAATTCGGACTCGCATGGTGGACGTTTTTCACCGCACTCGCCGTCGCTGCCGTTGTTTCGGTCGGACGCTACGGCCTTTTGGAGCGCCTCTCTCTCATCATGATTGGCCTCTTCACCATCTTTACCCTGATCTCCGTCCTCGCCCTGCAATGGACAGACAATGCCGTCAGCGGAACAGAAATCCTCTCTGGACTGAACTTCCAACTTCCCGTCGCCATGATCCTCTTTGCGGTAGGTGCCTTCGGAATTACCGGGGTGGGAGGAGACGAGATCATGGCCTACAACTACTGGCTACTCGAAAAAGGCTACGCTGCTCACACTGGGCCGCGGCCGGGATGGACCACTGGCGAAGCGCACCGGGTCTGGGTAAAGCGAGCACGGGGCTGGATCAAGGTCATGACTCTCGACGCCATTGCTGCCATGGTCTGCTACACCCTCGTCACGGTCCTCTTCTATATTCTCGGCGCTGCTATTCTTCACCGGAACGGCCTCCTTCCAGAGAAGAATGATATGATCACCCAGTTAGGAGCGATTTATACCGAGTCACTTGGACCCTGGGCATTTGGCATCTTCCTCGGGGGGGCGTTGGTGGTCCTCTTTTCTACCCTCTTCTCCGCCCTCGCGGCATGGACCCGCCTCTTCAGTGACGCCTTCAGCCAACTAGGCTGGGGAGACTTCCGGGACCCTGAGAGCCGCCGAAAGTTCGTCAAGGGATGCGCCTATGTGTTCCCCTCTATCTGGGGCACCCTCTTTCTCACCTTCCAGGCACCAGGAGTCATGGTAATCATCGGAGGAGTTGCCACCTCCTTTATTCTTCTCATCGTGGTCTATGCCGCGATCGTCATGCACCGCAGGTGGGCTCCCCGTGAACTTAGTGGAGGGACATCCTACAGGATAGCTTTTGTCCTGAGTTCGCTCGCCATTCTTACGGTAGCCGCCATTACCGGGGGTAAGGCTCTGGGGTGGATTGGCTGAAGAAAGAAATTTCCTTTCCTACCACAGGCACACCAGGTGCCGGTCTCCCCGGATGAGCACCTTGCCATCCACCACCACCGGGGAGGCGATCACTCCTTCCTCGATCGTGATCTCCTGCAAGTCATCCATCCCGTCTGTGGTCAGGCTGGCGGTAAAAAGCGTCCCGTCCCGGCGCGCGGCGTAAAGGCGAGTCCCGGCCACCACCGGGGAGGCACAGAAAGTGTGAACAGACTTCGGCAGGCTCTGCTGCCAGAGTTGCTTTCCCGTATTAGCCTCAACCATCGTCAGCGTTCCCCGGGCCTTCCCGGTATCCGTCAGCATAAGGGCTCGGTTCCCGTGGGCGGCAGGAGTGCAGTTGTCCGAGCCCCAGCCCCGGGCGCTCCAGAGCCACGCCGACTTGGTAATCTCTCCCTTCCCCCCGAGCCGGATCCCCGCCACCCGGTCTTCCCGCCCATGGGGAACGATGGCTACCCCGTTAGTGCCCGAGGGTGAGGCGATCGTGCGCCAGACCCGCTCCGGCTTGGGATTGAAACCTCCACAAAACCAGAGCTGTTCTCCGGTTTTCGCGTGGTGGCCAGTCAGATGATCCGCCCCCCACGTTACGATCGTCTCTACCCCGTCAACGGTTTCCACGAAGGGAGACGAGTAACTGTCTCCATTTTCTCCAACCGTTTTGAAGCGACGCTCCGTGAGCCAGACCCGGCTCCCGTTTTTCTTATCAAGTGCGACGAGGTAAGAAGTCCCCGCCTGCTGCATGACTGCGATTACCAGTCGGCCTCCGGCAAAGATCGGGGAAGTTCCCCGATCCCAGAGGATTTTGTCCGGATGCGCGACCTCATCGAGATTGATCTTCCAAGCTACCTCACCCTGCAGGGTCATCGCCGCCACCGTCCCTGATTTGAAGTAGGCATAAAGATACTTCCCGTCAGTAATCGGTGACGAGTTTGCGCTGCTTCCAATCCGCTGCGTCCTTCCCAGTCGAGCTGCTCCCATCTCCTTTCGCCAGAGTTCTTCTCCACTCCCGAGGTCAAAGGCCTGCACCGCATCATTCTCACCGATGAGCCCGGTCACAAACACCCTGCCCTCCCACACCACCGGGGTCGAACAGGCCCGACCCTCCAGCTTGGCCTTCCACATGCGCTTTCCCGAGAAACTGGCGGGGCCTTTCCGGTCCGGTGCCACCCCGTTACTGTGCGGCCCTCTCCAGGCGGGCCAGTTTTCCGCAGACGCCATCCGGCCTCCCCAGAAGACAACAAACATCAGAGCCAGTCGTAATATCACAAGCTCACTACAGTCAGACCTTCTTCCGATCCTCAACAAGAATATGAGCAACGAGACCCTGATTACCAACTGTCTATAAATAATAAGCCTACCACGATTCTTGACCTACGCTGCTCACTTTGGACACTGCTCATACGCCATGGCTGATATTACCAACAAGACCGATATTGAACTTGGAGTTGTCGCTACCCATTCCGGATGGGTCGGAGGAATCGTTCCAGACGAAGAGGGCAACGCGCCACGGACCAGTGCGGGCGAACTCATTGTCCTCGCCGAAATGAAAAAACTCCAGGAGCTCAGCCGGGTTCAGATCAATGGGGTTCAATTACCGGTGATTCCCGGCACTAAGTCCCAGGACTTTGATGAGATCTGTAATGGCATCAAGGATCTCGACCTGAATCTCTATTTTGTTCTGATGGTAGGCGGTGCCGATCCCATGAATCCCGAGGACGAGTCCGCAGTGACAGACCAGCTTCTCCCCGGACTGGAGGCAGCCAAGAATCATGGGGTGACGATCGTATCCTCTACCTCCATCGAAGAGTGGATGAGCGGATCTCCTCGCAAGGACGGTGCCGACTTCGAAGCGGCCGTGGAGCAGAACGCCAAACTTCATCATCGATGCTATACTGAGGCAGGCCTCGCCGACTCCTGTGTCGATTCTTGGCATGTGGAGTTCCTGCGCCCCGGGGAATTCGCCACTTTCACCGACATTAGCCGACTCTGGAAATTTCTACAGGCCGCCAATTCTCTTGTCGGCGGAGACGGCAAGTTCTTTAAGTCTCTCACCGATGCCGCCCATTGCGGGGACTCAGCTCTGACAATTCCCGAAAACGAGAATCTCATTGCCCAAATGGGTGAGGCGGGGGAACTCGGCTGCTTCCATGCCTCCGCCATGACTACCCGTGGATGCCTCTCTACCGATGATGGTTGGATTGGATCCCTGCTCACTGCGGTTGCGAAAACCGGAACTCTGTCACAGGTCTTTGTCGAACTCTTCCGCCACGATGATGCCGCCCTTCAGGCTCTCCGGGACCTGGATCCCGGCCATGGCATCGACACCACTGACGGGCGGGACTACAACCAGTGCACCGCGGATGGACTTGCCGATATCGCCCACCGTCTCAATAACCTCAAGGCCCGGGGTATTCTCTAGAAATAATTACCCGCTTTCCCGCTCAAGTCGTTATTTAGCCCCAATGCAAAAAAGGTGCTCCTCACCGCGGAGGAGCCACTGCCCCCGCGTAATCACTGGCGAGGCGTGCATCTCCTCTCCGAGAGGATTCCTAGCTACCTCGGCGTATTCCTCTCCGGGCTTGATAACCGTCATAACCCCGCTTTCCGACACAAAGCAGACGTGCCCCCGCACCGTGATCGCCGATGCGCCGTGTTCGCGACCGATCCGTTGATTCCACACTAGCCTGCCTGTTCGGGCCTCCAGACAGCTTGCCTTCCCGCTATCGGACACCACCATGAAATATTTCCCGATACTGGCTGGACTTGGCACATAAGAAGGATCCTTACGGGTCCGCCACCTGACATGTGACTTGGTCACATTACCTGATCCCCGCGGATCAATGGCCAGCATATGTCGCTGTGGGAATCCGCACGTCATGAAGAGAAGCTCTCCATTATACACAAGAGAGGCTACGAACTGATCGGTAGGGCCGTCGATCACCCAATGCCGCTTCCCGGTATCAGGATCATAACTCGCAACCGTCTTGTCTCCGGAAAGAACCATCTGGTTGCGGCCTTCGATAGTCCAGATTACCGGAGTGCAGTAGCTCCGGGTCCGGTTCAGCCGCATTGTCTTCCAGGCTTCCTCTCCCGTAAGCTTTTCCAATGCCACAATATAGGAGTCGCCGTCATGATCTCCATTAATAATCACCTTGTCCTTCCATAGTATCGGACTCGAGCAATAACCGTGTACGCTGGAGAAAACCCCGGGGCGCTTTTCCCACCTTCGTTTTCCCCAAAAATCGTATGCCGCAACATACATTTCATCACCATCGAGAAAACTTACATAGACCAACTCTCCATCCGTGACCGGCGTAGAAGAGGCCAAGCTGTTGCGCCTGTGGATAGGCTCGCGGGGAGAGGTCAACACTGTCTCTAGCCACCTCTCCTTGCCGCTACGGCGGTCCAGACAGAGAAGAACCCTTCGATCCTCTACGGCAGCCACCACAAAAACATGATCCTTCCACACGATAGGTGAAGCGTGACCCTTCCCTGGCAGGCTCTTCTTCCAAATCGTATTTTTCTCTACGCTCCAATCAAGAGGCACCACCTTGTCCGGGCTGGAGCCATCACCGCGCGAACCTCGCCAGGAAGGCCAGTTATCTTCTGCGTCTGCAGGGAGAACCAGTCCGAGAAAGCCAGTGAGAAGAACAAGGAAGACTATCGCGGGCCTCATGGCGATATCCTAGCCCGTCACCTACGCCCTTTAGCAAGCATTCCCATGAGCAGAACGAAGAAAGGAGGCCCGAAAAGAGAAAAAATCATCCGGTGAGCCTGCCCAGCACCTTCCCAACCTCTTCCACCCACTCGTTCCGAGGTAACGCGTAGGGCCGAAAGGTCTCAAGATGACCCTCGTGCTCATTGTAGAAAAGGGCCCGGTGCAAACCAAGATTACTTGCTGCCGGACTGTCAACAAGGGCCGCAGAGTCATTCTGACTCATCTGGAAAATAACCCGCATCTCAAATTCACTCAGAGATTTCCTACTGAGGAAGCGATTCACATTGTTATAAGTGTCCACCGTCGCGATCACATGCAGCCCATAACTCGTTCCTTCAGTGACGATTTCGTTGAGTTGCGCACCCGGCCCTGGTCCGGTCGAATCACTATCGAACGAGAAATCAAAATCATCCTCATACTTCAGTTTTTTAAACCTCTGCAGACTATGAATTAGGAGAAAAACTGGCGGATCATTAGTGGCGGCATCCTCGTCGGAGGCCCTTCGCTTCATTTCTTCTCCAAGCTCACCTATTACCCCCGGAAGGTCACTATTTCTCACAAGTTCAACCTCCTGCGGAATCACTTCCACAACACTTTGCAAAAACGCACCCTCGGAGGATCCCGGAGCAGTTCCATCACACACCACAAAGCGAATCCCATTCCTCGAAGACTGAGCCGACAGGCACACCAATGACACCGCCAGCATTGCCAGAGCAGCCTCTTCACGCTGACCGATGATAATGAGATTATTTCCACTCTGCCGATGGAAGGTTGCCTCCGTAGGCCCCTTGATAGAGTTTGGAGACCCCAGCCACGATCGCTTGGAATCCGTAGCGGCGACAGTGTCAGCACTAAAGAGAAGTTGAAGAAGGGCATTCTCTCCCACGTCTGCAGGAGAATTACCTTCGAAGACAATCGGGGCAGCGCAACTGTAGGATTTTTCCTGCGCAATCGCGGTAACCTGCTGCAGAGCCTCATCCCGTTCTTCATCCGAAAGCCACACTACTTGGAAAGGGCTATTGGCTTCCAATGCTCCCGCGCTATCGTTGTAAATTCCCTCCCCCGGGCGGGTCAGCATCCGGGGAGCAGGGTTTGAGTCGTCCATGATGAGATAGGCGTCCGTCTCGTTACATTGCAGGGCGACACGAATGACCATCTGCCCCATCGTAGTCCGGGCCATACTGTATGCTCCACCGAGGGTCTGCGATCCAAGCAGGACGTGAATTCCAAAAGCCCGCCCCTGCCTAACGATCCGATCTAGAAGAACAGAGGCATCCTGGGAAATCCGGTCATCTTCGACAAACAACTCCTGGAACTCATCGATTATCAGCAGGGACCTCGGAACCGGCTTATCTCCACCAGCCCTCTTGTATCCAGCTATATCTTGAACTCCCATCTTGCGGAACATGTCCCCCCGCAATTTCAGCTCATCATCCACCCTCTTGAGCACACTCAGACCAAACTCCCGATCACTCTCAATTGCCACCACACGAGCATGAGGGAGCCGCGCTGAAGCATAACACTTGAACTCAACTCCTTTCTTAAAATCCACGAGGTAGAACTCAACCTCATCGGGGCTGCACCAAAGGGCCAGATTCGAGATAATGACATGAAAGAGCGTCGATTTCCCCGATCCTGTCTTCCCTGCAAAAAGGGCATGCTGACGAGTGCCTTTTCCGATAGCGAGATACTGTAGTTTGGTCGCTCCAGTCCTCCCGATCGGAACTCTTAGCTCATGAGTAGTATCACTGCTCCAGAACTCACCTTCCCGTGGAATGACATGATGGAAAGGCACCTCCACACGGTTGGCGTCGACGCTACTGGCCCCAATCTTCTGTATGAAATCGACAGCCGTTCCCGGTTCAGGGGCGGGGTCGAAGTCTATGGGTAATTCAGCCCCTCCTCCAGTGGAGATCAGGGAGCGCTCCCCAGAACAACGAATACGGATACTGTTTTCACGCAGAACTTCGGGCATCAATTCAGCTGGCCCCCCGGTCTGCTGGTGCTCCCAGTGCATCAGGGTATATATTCCACACCTTGAGCCACTCATCGCAATACTCTGGAGACGCTTGACCGCAGCCTCGCTAAAGCTGGCCGGGAAGTCAGCTACGACAAGAAAGTGATACTTTTCTGCAATATTTCCTGCCTGTTCATTGTATTCCGTAATCGTTTCATACTCGTTGCGGAGATACATCTGGATCACCTTTTCAATATGCTCGTTGAGCTCCCCCAGCTTTTCCTCAATCTGACCTCGCTGAGTCCAAATTCTTCCATTAATCACGCTGTCTTCAAAATCAGCAAGATGCATGATCCCCGCAAAATTTTCACCCAGACCTACGGGGTCGATAATGGTGAAGCTGAGCTTTCCGGGAGGCGTCGTAGCCAAAAGCCGCAGGATAATATTATTAAGAGATCCTATCGCAGCGTCACGACCAGCAGCATCTCCATCAGTCTCGAAAAGAATGGAGCCGTCAAGAGGCAGCTGCAAGGCCATGGGGATCTCAATCGCTCTGGCATTCGGGAGATCCAGTTTTAACTCCTCTGCCAGTCGATCCCCTTCCACTGACACCTTCCCAAACCGTGCCACATCATGTAATTCTGCTGACGGCTTCCAGCATGCGAGATATTTCTGGTCCCATGCAGGAGTAAGAGGCGCGAGTGCCTCCTCCAATTCAGCCGTATCCCGATAAATAGATTGCACGAGGGCAGACCATTCCTCTTCAATCTTTTTCCTCTCCTCGGCGTAGGAAGACTCAGTTTCTTCCACTGCTGCTTCGTGGCGCTTCTGCAACACCGAAATCCTGTCAGCTGACTCTTTCTTTAGAATGGTCACCTCCTTCTCATGGAGGGCATCAATTGGCTTCACTACCTGATCACGCATTTCGTCATTCCTTGCGTTCACCCGGCTATACTTTTCATCAATGTCTCTACTTCCCTCCTCGCGCAATCTGCTGGCTGCTGCGTCTGCCTCATCCCATCGATTCACCTCCGAGCTCTCTTCCGCTAAAAGCTGCGCCTGCTCTTCCGCAAACCTCGCTGAGATTCGCTCTGAGCAGGACCTGCATGCGCGCCTCGTCTTCTCCAACTGTGATGCAACTTCCTCAACTACTGTCTCAGCGGCACCACCACTACAGCATTGAACCAATACAATGAACAATACAGTGCCAACCGCGACCCCGCCAGTAAGCGTCCATTCACTCTCCCCTCCGCTCCACATGCCATACAAGTAAAGAGCCGCGCCCCAGCCAAGCGACAGCATCACCCACCACGGGAAAAAACTCAGCAAACGAGCGATCTTGTTTTCCTTGAAGCGATTCAGCTTCTTTTCCCCTTCCTTGATCCCGAGACGAACTCTCTCAATAAAATCAGGGGTTTGTCCTGAATTATCAGCAGGTCCGACTTCAAGAGACGACCCATATGCCGGCATCATTTTCTTTTGAAAACGAAGATACCCACGCATCGCCCCCCGGCATTTCTTCTCTAGATTCTTTAAAACCTTTTCGCATTCACCTAGTTCCATCCGCAGGCCTTCATACATTTCGCTCAGTCTCTCGAGGGAGCGTTGCCGGTTCACCTTGTTGGTTACAGCCGTCACCTGAAGATCAGAGGCAGTCTTTCCTCGAAGAGCCTCAGCACGCTTTGATAATTGACGCTTGCTCGCGGGAAGGGCTCTCTCAATCCATTCCACCCTTGCGGCGTGGCGACTCTCCGCATGTTTCTTCGCTTCGGCCAGTTTCTTCTCCTTGCTGACCAGGAAATCCTGCAGCGATTGCCTTTCTTCTTCTGACTCCCTTTCGAAAGCCCGCTTGGCTGCAAACATCTTTGTTCGCATCTCCTTGGCAGCGTTCTGGTCCCTTGCAGAGAAATTTCTGATTGCTTCGGCCAGCCCATGTGCGAGCTCCAAGCCTTTGGTCACTCCTATCCTACTCCTCACAGTCTCTCCTTGCCCTTGTTAGAATCTTATCGATTTCCTCAATCACTAGAATCGCAGCCGACACGTCATCGGGGAGCGTTTCCATATAGTCTTTCTCGAATTCCCGCTGCCTCCTGTCACCCCAATGAATTTTGACCTCGTCCCAGCTCTGCATGAATACCTTGGTCGACTTGGTAAGCTTGACCGCGCTTGCCCGTGCACTCATTGGTTCCCTCCCTTCTCCAAAAGCCCTTCACCGTCCGCCTCCTCTTCCACTGCAACTCTTCCCTGAGTCACAGGGTCCGGACCTGGTCCGCCTTCCGGCCCGACCCGGGTGTAATCATCAAGCGTCCGCTCTGCCTGGGCGAGAGAGGATGCAGCCTTGGGAAGGTCATGTGTTGCGAAATGCTGTATTCCATCCAACTTCTTGAGCAGCGGCTCGACGAGAGTATCGTAGTTTCGAATCCACTTTTGCAGCTCCCTCGCCCGATTCTCGCTTTCTCTCACCATTCTCCTGAGGCGGGTGACCGCCATCTGGCGGGCGGCGCTGTGGCTGGTCATCGCACTCAAGCGGGAAGTAAATAACTCAGCCTCGGCCTGCTCCAGCTGCTTACGTAGCCGCTTAAGTCGTCCGCTCCAGTAAGCTTTCTGGTCTACTTGGAGCCAAGTTCGCATCCGGCGCACCTCGTCGCGCACCCCGTTCAGGGCATTCCCCACAGATCCAGTATACAGAACAAGACTCGTACGAAACGCAGTGAGAGCGTCAACTGATGTAACTTTGGCCTGACGGTCCATTCAATTACGGGGTGACAGAACGGTTACCTCTGATCGAGATATTCTTCAATTCTCTGAGCCTTGCGCAGGAGGAAGGGAGTATGCTTCTCCGAGATTTCGATGAATTTCTTCAGCGCCTTCATGGTGCCAACAAATTCTTCGGCAAATTTCTGATTTTCCTGATCTTTCCATGTATCTCCCAGGCCAGTAAAGCGGGATTGCAGGGAGGAGGCCTTCACCTGAAGCTCATCGTTGAATCGTTTGAGTTCTTTGGCGAACCTCCGGACCTCGTCCGGATCCATTATTGCCTGAGCCATTTCGTATAATAAGGGGTAACGAACTCAATACTGCTCCTCCCCATGCTGAGCGCAAGGATAGATCCCTGTTTTACAAAACCTTAATGCAAGCAGTCCTCGACAGCCTCCCCTCCTTTCTTTTCTCTTGGGGCCAGAGCCTCAGTCTTTGGCACTTTGACTTTCGTAATTTTTCACCCGAACCTCACAACTCGCATGCACCAACCAACTGTTCAGATATCTCTCGATCTTATCGATCTCGACGAGGCGATCGAGACCGCGGCAATGGCACTGAGGTGCGGGGTAGATTGGCTCGAAGCCGGCACACCTCTGCTGCTCGCCCACGGACTCAGCTCCGTGCGCACACTTCGAGAAAATTTCCCGGATACACCCATCATAGCCGATCTGAAAACCATGGATGGAGGATACCTTGAAGCTGAGATGATGGCCAAGGCTGGTGCAACCCATGTGGTCGTCATGGCACGCGCTCACGAGGAAACAATCAAATGTGTGGTACAGTGCGGCGAGGATTATGGGGTGGGTGTAATGGGCGACAACCTTGGGTGTCCCGACATGGTTGAGGGAGCCCGCCAGCTTGAGGATCTAGGTTGCGGCTATATCGTCCACCACATTGGTTATGATGAGCGCCGCGGTATTGCGGCTGCAGGAGACCGTATGCCCAGCCCGCTCGATCAATTGCGAGACGTCGTAGAAGCTGTTTCGGTTCCCGTTCAGGCGGTAGGCGGATTATCCATTGAACAGGCCGTCGCCTGCCCATCCTATGGTGCTCCTCTCGTTGTTCTCGGCGCCCCCCTCACCATCGATGCCGATTCCTTCCAGACAGCATCGGGGGACGTCGAAGAATCCCTTAAGATGATCTGTCAGCAAGTACATGGCACCTCCTGATTCCATTGCCTCACAACCATTTCACCATGCGACTGAAAGATAAACGTATCCTCATCACGGGCTCTACCACTGGAATTGGCAAGGCCATCGCTCAGAGATTTGTTCGGGAAGGAGCACACGTGATGATCCATGGCCTCGAGGAGGACCTCGCCCGTGAAACCTCGGTCGAGCTCAATGGAGCTCCCTGGCACATCTCTGACCTTTCCGACCCTGAAGTTCCCTCCCGGCTCGTTGAGGCATCTATTAGCGAACTCGGGGGGCTCGATGGACTCGTCAACAACGCAGGGGTGGTCACAAGGGTTCAGCCTGCTGACATGAGCCTCGAGACGTGGGACTGGACGTATGCCATAAACGTCAGGGCTCCATTTCTTCTCATCCAGTCGGCACTTGAGGAACTTTCCCGAAACAAGGGGCGAGTACTCAATATCGGATCGGTGAACGCCTATGGGGGAGAGTCATACTTTGCGGCTTATGCCAGCTCCAAAGGCGCCCTGATGGCTCTGACAAGAAATCTGGGAGACACCCTTCATCGCGACTATGGGGTAGTCGTCAATCAGATCAACCCTGGCTGGGTCCTCACCGAAAACGAATCCGCTCGTAAGCAAGAGGACGGACTGGAGCCCGACTGGCACACCAAACTCCCCGGGATCTATGCCCCAGCTGGACGCATCCTCGCCGCAGAAGAAATAGCGGCAGTTGCAGTCTACTGGCTTGAGGACGCCACTGGACCGGTGAGCGGATGCGTCGTAGAACTTGAACAATATCCCGCACACGGAAGAAATCCTGATAAGGTTGGATTGTGAAATTTGGAACGTTTTTCAAAACCTTCTCCGAACTCACCTTCTGCGCGATCTGCCAACCCTCCAATCACAAACATGCCCAAGCTCGCAACCTTCCCCAAGGCTGAATTAGATGACCTCGTCAGAGGATCAATGAGGCTCTCCGAATACCTGAATTTTGCGTCCCTACTCGATGTCGATGGGGTTGAACTTTATCCCCTTATTTCGGATCTTAAAGAACCGGGATCGTGGGGCGACTACCGGAAAACATGTCACGATATGGGGCTTGAAATTCCGATGCTCTGCTGCTCCCCGGACTTTACCCACCCTGACCCGGATTTCCGCGCGCACGAAATCGAAAAGGAGAAGCAGTGGATCGAAATGGCGCACGCGCTGGGAGCCAGTTTCTGTCGCGTGCTAAGCGGTCAGCGCCGGCCTGAAGTTTCCCGGCAAGAGGGCATAGACCTTGCCGCTGATTCTATCCGGGCCTGCCTCCCTCATGCAGCAGATCATGGCGTAACCCTTATTCTAGAAAACCACTATAAGGATGGATTCTGGCACTACCCCGAATTCGCTCAGCCCATGGACATTTTCTGCGATCTCGTTGATGCCGTTGGGGAACATCCCGGATTCGGTGTGAACTACGACCCTTCAAACACCGTTCTGGCCGGCGAAGACCCTTTGGAACTTCTCTCCAGAGTAAAACACCGCGTTGTCACCATGCATGCGAGCGATCGCTACCTCAAACACGGCACTCTCGAGGACCTTGCTCAGGAAGAAGGAGTGACCGGATACGCCGAGCGTCTCGCTCACGGTGAAATCGGACAGGGAATGAACGATTACGACGCCATCTTCTCTACCTTAAGCGGAACTGGATTTGACGGATGGATCTCCATCGAAGATGGCGTAGACGGACCAGAGCAATTGGAACGTTCTGTCGCGTTCCTGCGCAGGAAAATCAAGGAGCACTTTTCCTGATCACGCACCTCAGAGCTTACCCGCCGACCAGAGGATACCCCTTGTCAGAAGATCAAGAAAGACGGGATCCGAAAAAGTCTCGTTCGTATGTCCATAGGTAGTTCCGAACACCCGGGCCCCTTCAAATTCATTCACCCAGAATACCGGCTGAACCTTCTGAGTTCTCTCACTTTTAGAGGTCGCAAGCACGGTCGTGTTCGGCCAAGTCTTGTCAATGATGTAAAGCTCATCCTTGGGAGTAACCCAGTCTGCAGGAACCCCCTTCATGATGGGATGATCTGCCTTCTCAGTTTTGACCGGATAGCGTGACTGGTGCTCATGTCTCCTGCTCGTCACACCAAGAAACCTGCGCCAATCATCAATTTCAGCAGCACGATAGGTATGCATGGCACAGTGAATGACCACTGCTGGCGTTCCATCTCTGTGGCCATTGACTATCTTCCGAATATAATCGGGATCCTTGGTATTGGCGAAGCACTCGTTATGAACTACCACATCATAAGGCGTTGCCCAATTCGGGTCGTCATAAAGATCGATCTGGGCCTTTGTCCCTCGCCCGCCTTTATTAACGACGGTCCATTCAATGTCAGCCTTGGCTGCAGAAGAAAGAGTGAGAGCTTTGGACTGAAAGACATAATCGTGACAGCACCCTCCGGTAACCAGAAGACACCTTAGCGCCTTAGGAGAGTCAGCCGCCTTGGCGTCAGGCTTCGCAGCTGGTGTGTAGGCCGCGAGAGCTATTACGAAGGCGAGGGCAACAGGAATTATCTTAGTCATCTGGTAATTTAGGTTGTCTATCGCAACGAGGTGAGCCTGAGCCAGAAATCCGCCAAAGACAATCAATCTCCGTAGCCTTGTGGATGAGCTCTATGCCATTCCCAAGCGCTGGCAACGATCGTTCGAAGATTCGTCGCTGGACACCAGCGTAAAACCGATGCCGCTTTTTTGCTGGAAGCGACAAGAATGGGTGGATCTCCCTTCCGGCGAGGACTCTCCTTCACCGGGATATCGTGACCAGTAACCTCACGGCAAACTTCAATTACTTCCCACACGGAGTGTCCCTTTCCCGTCCCCAAATTGAATGCTCCTGTTACCTCCTCCTCAACTGCCCGGCGGTGTGCCTCGGCGAGATCTCCGACATGAACATAGTCACGGACCGCAGAACCGTCCGGGGTGTCATAATCCGTGCCAAACACCTCAACGCATTCTCGTTTTCCGAGTGCCACAGACAAAATTACCGGAATAAGATGAGTCTCAACCCGATGATCCTCCCCAAAATTGCCCGACGCTCCGGCCGCATTGAAATAGCGCAAAATCACGGGATCGATTCCATGAGCCCTTGCAAAGCAACCCAGCATCCCCTCGAAGGCTAACTTGGAATAGCCGTAAGGGCTGACTGGGTTCTGCTCGCAGCACTCGTCAATTGGGACCTTGTCCGGAACCCCGTAGGTTGCACACGTTGACGAGAATACGATCTTTGCGACTTTGGAAGCGACCATCGCCTCGAGAAGATTCAACCCCCCCACTACATTATTCCGGTAATATTTCGCGGGATTACTCACCGACTCTCCCACCAAGGTGTCAGCAGCAAAATGAATCACAGCCTCTGATCCGTGGCTGTTGAGGACATCTGACAGACGCTCAGGCTCTTTCAAGTCTATCACCTCAAGACTCGCCCTTGGATCGACAGCAGCGCGATGTCCCTCCTCCAGATTATCAATCACCACCACGTTATGTCCCGAGTCGCATAACGACTCTACACAAACACTTCCGATGTATCCTGCACCGCCTGTAACAACAATTCTCATGAAAATCCCGAATTATCCTACAGCACAGACTTCCTGAATACTCGAGCGAACCAAGTTAAATCTTGGGAGGTGCCAAGTTCTCTCTGAGACGACACTTACGATGAAGCGCTCTGACGCAACATCATTTCCATAATCGCATCCTTGTAGGGAATGGCTTCCTGAGCGCCCTCCTGAAGAGTCGCCAGAGCTGCGGCACAATTAGCTATTCTCACGGAATCGAGGACTTCTTTTCCTTCCGCAAGGGAGGCAGAAAAAACACCTGCAAAGGTATCTCCCGCTCCCACGGTATCAACGGGTGATATTGTCGGAGGGGCAATTTCCTGAATCTTCTCGCCCATGAAGATCTGAGTAGGAAGCGCCCCTCGCGTCACGATCCCGGTCCGGTCTCCGCTCGACAGGAAATGATCTAATGCCGCAGGGGACATGGCCGCAGCCTCCCCCTCGTTAAGAACCAGAATATCACAAGGGATGTCGCCCTCGATAACCCTGGCGTTCCATGGCGAAGGATTCAAGACCACCAGTGAGCCCGCATCCCGGGCCAGCCGCGCCGCCATTACGACACTCTCGATCGGGCACTCGAGCTGAAGGAGGGTTACCACGGAGCCCCTGAACAGGTGTTCCAGATTTGCGACCTTGCCCGGAGTCAGCTGGAAATTTGCTCCGGGATCTACGATAATGGTATTTTCACCGTCATCGTTCAACGCGATGGAAGCGACCCCGGTTCGACCCTCCGTTCTCATTACCCCGGCACAGTCAATTCCCTCTTCACCCAGACGCACACGGTATTGGATCGCCTGTTCATCATCGCCAAGACACCCGATCATTCGGACCTTGGCACCGGCTCTTTTCGCCGCTATCGCCTGATTGCCTCCCTTGCCCCCAAAGGAGGTCACCGCTTCTGCTGCTATCAAGGTCTCACCCGGAACGGGGAACGATGGAACTCGAAAGGTAAGGTCCACGTTTAGAGAGCCTACCACCGAAATCCATGAGTCCATACTTATTGTGATGCTGCCGCATACCCGCTGATCTCTCGCGGAATACGACGGACCTCTAGCTTCGGCTTAACTGGCCCAGTGCGTGGGTGATGGCAACCTTGGCGTGTCCCCGAGAACTTTTCCGCGCTTCGTGGAGAATGGGTTCAGTAGCTTTACCAATTGAAACCATGGTCGCCGCGACAGCATCCAGAACGAGAGGGTCACCATCCTCGAGCAGGGGTGCAAGCTCAGGAGCCAGCGATGCTCCAGCCACATAGCGTAACTGCTGCAGCAGAAAACTACGTATTGTAGCCGCACCATCACCAAGGGCCGCTGCGGTATAAATTTTGGTCAGGATCTTGCGATCCTTGGCCCGGGCAGGCGCACTGGCGTTTACCGCGAGTTGATGCAGCAGAAAGCGCTCTTGCCAGTCCTCTCCACTATCGACCTCCTGCAACCCGGAAATAAGCTCGCTGATCGCATCACCTCCCTGTTTGAAAATTGCCTCAACAATTTCCTCACCGTCCTCCTTACTGATTCCTCCCCATTTGCTGTTAGTCAGTTCGGGCAGGCGATCCACAAATGGACTCCGTTCGTTTTTAGTTTCTTCGGCCATAGTTGTTAAAGTTGACTCTGTGATCGTGAACCTCACTCCTACAAGTGCCACGGAGCACGCATCGGCAGGTCAATCAGTCGATTCGCCTCCTCGTCTCCAATAGCTCTTTCGGTCTTTGGGTTGAACTTGATGGTCCGCCCCGTCCGAAACGCAATATTCGCAAGATGCATCAGGCTTACGGTGCGATGAGCCACCTCCGGATGACCTCCAGCAAGCACCCTCGTCTTTACCGCATCACCGAAGCCAACAAGCGGGTCTTCGGCAGGAAGTTCGTCAAAGACCTTACGCTCTGTTTCGTTGAGGTCTTCCCGACTGATGGTCTTTTCCTTCAGACCGTGGGGGTCTCCCCATTCTCCGCTTTCAAGCACGAGTTCAACGCCATCTTCATACTTGAAACGTACCCAGCCCCACATCCCTGCAACTTCAGGGTGTGCAGGCGGCGCATGCGCAGTAACCTCAACAGGCGAGGTCTCATCCTTTCCCATGCGATAGGTAATCGGGTCGAGCGCATGCTGCCCCATATCTCCGAGGCCTCCCCCGTCGTAGTCCCAGTATCCACGATGCATGCCCCCGAAGCGCGGTGGATGGAATGGTTTCAGCGGCGAAGGCCCGCAATACATATTCCAATCAAGATAATCCGGCACGGGCTGAGGCTTGATTCGCACAGGTCCGGACCACTGCCTTACCTTGAACCCTCCGCGATGCACCACTCGAACTTCTCTTCCATTCACCAGTCCAGCCCGCACGATTTTTCGCATATCATTCTTCCTGCCAGCTTCGCCGAAGCGTCCATAAGTTCCGATCTGAAAGATGCGCTTCGTTCGGCGCGAAGCCTCTACCACTGCCCGCCCTTCAGCGAGAAAGCGCGTCATCGGTTTTTCACATAGCACATCCTTCCCAGCCTCCATCGCTGCAATGGAAATGAGCGCATGCCAGTGGGGAGGGGTCGCAATCGCAACCACGTCCAGATCATTGCGTTCCAGCAACCGGCGAAAATCCGTGTAACGCGTCTTGTTATCTGATTTGCCGACCCATTTGACGTCGCAGCGGGCTATTTCCCGAACGGCCAGCTTATGTTTGCGCCCGAAACTCCCAAAGGTCCCCGGTCCTCGGCCCCCCGCCCCAATGAGGGCCGCCCCGAAGGTCTCGCTAGGAGGTGTGTATTTCGGCCCGCCAAGCACATGGGGCGCAACGATTTGAAATACCCCGGCGGTCGTCGCCTTTTTTACGAATGAGCGTCGATTTGTCCCGACGGCTCCCGACTTTACTGCCTCTGGTTCTGTCACTTTCACTTCTGATGGTTCTTGCGCTGCAGATAAAATTTCCACCGCCAATGGGATTCCCGGCCCAGTTTTACGCACCGACGGGAGGAAATCGATCAAAACTCATCCCTTCGGGCACAAAAATGCGCTTCCAACCGCCGCCGCTCCATCTACAGTCGGAGCCTACTCATGAAGCAAGTCACTCGTCGTAAATTCGTCAGAAACACCGGCCTTGCCACTGGCTCGGCCCTAGGATTCCCCGCCATCGTGAGCGGACAGAATCTCAACTCCAAGATCCGGGTAGCCTGTATCGGTGTCGGAGGAAAAGGCAGCAGCGATACCGATAATGCCGCCCGAGAAGGAGGCGAAATTGCAGCGATCTGCGATATCGACCCCAATATGATCCGCAGAAAAGCCCAGAAGTTTCCAAAGGCGAAACAATACAAGGATTTTCGAAAACTCCTCGAAGAGATGGAGAACCAGATTGATGCGGTAACGGTCTCCACTCCTGACCACTGCCACGGGGTAGCGGCAATTACTGCAATGGCGATGGGCAAGCATGCTTACGTGCAGAAACCCCTTGCCCAAACGGTCTGGGAATCCCGGATCATGCGCAATCTCGCCCGCGAGAAAAAGCTGGCAACTCAGATGGGCAACCAGGGCAGCGCGAACGAAGGCCTGCGTCGTGGAGTGGAAGTCATTCACTCCGGTGTGATCGGCGAACCAAAGGAGCTTCACGTCTGGACCAACCGCCCAGTCTGGCCTCAGGGTATTGACCGTCCCGAAGGATCTGACAAGATCCCCGCCGGTCTTGACTGGGACCTCTGGCTCGGCCCAGCACTTCCCCGACCTTACAAGGCTGGGGTCTACCACACTTTCAAATGGCGGGGATGGTTTGACTTTGGCACGGGCGCACTTGGAGACATGGCCTGCCACACCGTCAATATGCCATTCCGCGCTCTCAAGCTTGGCTATCCAGATCGCATCGAATGTGAAATGGCTTCCCGGCCCTTCAAGGAGACCTTCCCCCTCAGCTCGAGGGTTCGCTTCGACTTCCCTGCCCGGGAAGATTGGCCTGCAATGAAGTTCTGGTGGTATGATGGCAATCCTCGTGACCGTCAGGCCCCGATTCGTCCCTACAGCGATATTACTGCCAATCTTGTCAGCGCACAGGGCAACAAGCTCCCTACCGCCTGCTGTCTCATCAAGGGATCCGAAGGTGAAATCTACTCCCCTGATGATTACGGGCAGAACGTTTTCCTGATGCGCAAGGGAGAAAAGAGCTACACCAACATCAATAACCATCCCGCATGCAAGGATATCCCCAAAGTGATTCCTCGCTCACCGGGCCACGTCAAGGAGTGGTTCGAGATGATGAAAGATCCAGAAAAGCCGGCCTATTCCAGCTTCGAAATCGCCGCGTATCTGAATGAGGTCATTCTCCTTGGCTGTCTTGCTCAGCGGATCGGAGAAGGCCGCCCGATTGAGTGGGACGGACCGAACATGAAGTCCAAGGATAACGCTGAGGCCTCCAAGCTCGTGAAGCGCGATTACCGCCCCGGCTGGGAACCCAAAATCTAAATCGTTTCAGGTTTATTGTCCCCAGCTGGGTTCTGAACCTGGCTGGGGACTTTGCCGTCCATCCCAGAGATATGACGAAGCACCTCTGCCAATCGCTGCTCCTTTTTTGCGTTTTCCTCAGCCTTCCCTCCTGCCTGAGCTATCACGCTAGATTCGAAAAGGCCGCTGCAGAGGCGGCGATCGCCGGTGAACCAAAAGACATCACTGGCCCTTGGAAAGGAAAGTGGAAAAGCAAATGGAATGGGCATGAGGGACCACTCTGGTGTATCGTCACGCCCACTCCCGAGAAACCAGGGGTTTACGATTTCCGCTACCGAGCCGGATGGGGGGTTCTCCAGTTTGGGAATTACGTGCACACCATACCCGCACAGAAAAACCCCGATGGATCCTACCGGGTGAAGGGTGAAATGGCTCTCCCCAAGCTTTTCGGAACTCACTCACTTGAAGGCACGCTCGATAGCCAAGCCTTCGACGCCTCCTACAAATCCGATAAGGGGGATCACGGAATCATGATTCTTCGCCGCCCCGGTGGGGCAGACGCAGCCCCGGAGTAGTGGAGATCCGCTACCGGAGCGCTCGGACCTCTCAAGACTTCACAGACTCAACGCTGTTCTCATGGCTAACGCTGAAGTC
>PARF01000083.1 GCA_002709915.1 Roseibacillus sp.
CGCGAAGCCTTCCCAAAGATTACCTCTCAGACTTCAACACACAATTCTTATCAACAGAATGGGTCGCAGTTGACACAGCATACCACCCTTCACTCACGCCCTCCACCTCTCTTCATCGACAGGGTTGAGTATGATGGAGCCATGACTAGAAAATCCTTCGCAACTTATCCTGATAGCGAGTGTAGACAAACCCGAGAGAGAGCAGAACCACTCCAATCAGAATAAATGTGATAATCCGCCCGATAGATTCAAGGGTCCAGACCTCCACTACGAGAAGACGCGCCAGTGCAGCGGTGATCAGAGCAAGGCTCATAAGGCGGTAGATACGCTCTCGCAGGAACCACCCGGCAGCAAAAACAAGGGCGCCAAGTAGGGTCCAGCTGGCGGTTAGATAGAAGCCCTGCCCGATAGCATCGACTTCGAGGGAGAGCACCAACCAGACCAGACCTACGGAGCTAGTTGATAGGGCTAGGTGATAGATTAGGTGCTCTGCCGCGAGACCGCCCTTCCAGCGTGTCAGTTGTTGCACTACCAGGGGCACGAGGGCTGTCAGGTAGATCTGCCAAGCAGGGTTGGAATCCCACGCGTCACGCAAGAGCACCAGTGCTGCGCTGGCACCGAGAAGAATAAGGCCAAAGGTGAAGCGCTGGATGTCTTTGTGACGAATCGCAAGAGTGTGCAGGATGAGGGCTGCGAGAGCAAAGGCGGGAGCTTGCCAGATTTCGGGAAGATGTCCGAAGACAAAGTCCCAAAAGAAGTAGAGCGCTAGGATACGCAAAAGGCAAAGTCCTGTCGCGATCCCATTCAGAGTCTTCTGAGAGCGGCTGTCTGGGTCTGCGCCCCGGAAGAGGAGGTCAGCCACGACGATATTACAGAGAAGGAGTACGAGCGGCACAAGAGCCAAGAGCCACGGTTCCTGCCCCGTCGCGCGCAAGCCGATTTCGACCGCTGCGAAGAGATGGTAACCCTGCGAAAGAACCGCGAGTGATGGAATACGCATACGGTATCCATAGAGGAGAAGGGCCAGCGCCAGTAATCCCGGAGAGTAGTATGAGACTCCCTCGAGAAAACCGGCATGCTCAACGACTAGGCGTAAGAGAGAGATCACGAGGACAAGAGCGAAAGGCCATTCAAAAAATGCACGACCCTCCTTCCCTGCAAGAGGTCCACGACCATCAACGGACCAGTGGATAAGGCCGAGGAATGCCAACCAAACAGGAATCGATTGCGCCAGAGAAGGGACTCCCGGGCCGGCCAACTGCCCGAGAAAGATGATCGCAGCAACTGCCGAGAAGGCCTGTCCGATTAGAGCAAGCTCCACGAGTTTGAATCGCCGCCACGTTCCGAGAGCGGCAGCGACCGACCCGAATCCCACGAACACGAGCGGCCGCCAAGCTTCCGCAATATCATCATAAGCACCACAGAGAAAGGCCAGCACTCCGAGACCGAGAAATATCGAAGTGCGGGGTTCTAACGGCGCCTCTGAGACGATAGCCTCCGCACGATTCCGCATCCACCATGCCCCAAATCCAAGGAAAACAAGCTGGGCGAAAGCGGCAATCACAGGGACGCCGTCTGTGAATTCCACGAACCAGAGCTCCCCCGGCCCGGCAAATTCACTGAAGACGGTATACAAGCCCGCAAGCCCCGCCGAAAGGAAGGCTCCTGCCTCCAGCACCTTGCTGCGCCGGTAGCTTGCCAGCACAAGAAGCACGCAACTTTCCGCCGCGATCAGAATCGATAGCGAAAATCCACTGAGTTTCAGGAAGAAGGCGAGGGTTATAAGCCCCAGACCCTTCGCAAGATAAAGGGTGCCCAGCGACGTACCACGCCCGAGACGTCGGTCGGCGACTTCCGATACCGCGAGGAAGACAAAGCCCGCAATCAGAGAAAAAATCCAAAATTGCTCGGGGTGATGGCGCCCCATTCCCAAGCCAAATAAAACAAGGAATGCTGCATTATTTAACCCGGCCAGGATGGAGCGCTTTTTCTCAGGGAGGTGCTTCGAGAGGAAGGCCGCCGCGGTAAACGTTGCCCAGTAGCAAATGAGGAAGCCGTAGGAGGGCCAGAAACTAGTCGGCGAAGAATCCACAGGGCCCACGAACTCCAGATGCTCGGAGAGGCGCCAGTAAGCGAAGGCCAGGTAGGTCCCCGCGAGACTGAGCGAGCCGACGACGGTCCAGCGATTGCGCACAAGAAAGACGAGTGCAACTCCCGAAAGAATGAGTGCAGAGAAGAGCGAAAACAAGGAGGCCTCGTCTATAAGAAGCGTGTAGTAGGCGAGGAGAACACCCATCCCTGCGAGGGTCTGTGACTTTTTGCGGTCTGCGATGTAGACCATCACTCCCGCCCAAAAGAGAAGAAGAATCCCCGCAAGCAGGGGGCTGGATATAATCGTGAGCCCAGGGATTTTGTGAGCCCCGTAGGTCGTGAAATAGACCGCCGCGAAGCCACCGGCACTCAGGACCTCTCCATAATTGCGCATCCTCTCCCGAGTTCTTCCGATCCAGGATCCTGCGCCTAAAAGGGCTCCGGAAAGAAGGTAGAGGCTTGAAACTTTCAGGCCTGCCGCGACCTCATCGCTGGTGAGAAAATGTTTTGCCAGGAAGACAAAGCCGGTCAAAACCATTAAGACCCCGATGCGGACAAGCCAATATGTTCCAAGCTTGAGCTCGAGCCCGTCGGCGGAGTCAGGTCGAGATGGCGGCGGTTGTTCCTGTGGGGTGGCAGACGGAAGCAATTGGGTGGAATCCTGGCTGGGCGGCGCTGAGGGCCCTGCCGGTGTGCCTGCATCTTCTGAATATACGATCCTACCGAACTTGAATACCTTCGTTTCCGGACGATTCACCTCGAGGTCCTGCGTCTTGGAGGCAGGCTCGGGAAGAGGTGGCGGAAGCGCGGCCTTCTTGGCCGCCGTCAAAGGGCCTTGCGTTCGGACCGGCTCTGGAGATACACCCGCAGAGCTCTCCATGGTCTTGTCGGGACTCGGAGATTCCTCGTGGGAAACCGAGAGAGCCGCAATCTCTCGATCGAGATCCCGCAGCCGCGCATACAACTCAGCCTGCGTGTTCCGAATCCGCTCAATGGCCTCTTCTTTCTCTGATTCCTTCAAAAATTCCTAAACGACCTTGGATTCTATCTCACATGGAGTTGCATCGCTAATCGATTTTCAGAAATAATTCATCACTCTGATCGATACTCTGCTGATTCAGGATCATCTTTATTTGAAAGTGGATCGCCTTCAAATTCCCTCCTTTTTTTCGGTTAATGGCTCTTTTACGATCTCAATCCAGAACGCTGCCAGATCTTGAGAGGAAAGGCCTTTCCATCAGCTTAACAGAGCCATCTTCTCTGGGCGAGTCGCGCGGATTCGCTTCCACGCCACAACTGGAAGGAGATCCACCCTTCTTTAGGCGTTTGACCCTCGTTCAAAGAGAGCTGAAGCCCATTCATTGGCTTTCTGGACCAGTATCATCATCTGGGGTAAGGCCGAACCAACAGACTCCTTCTGCTCTGATGGAGGCCGACCTGAAAATTCTCGCAGAAGCTTTTACCGGGTAATTGAACTGGAGGATGGCGAAGCAAGAAGGTATTCAGACGCTTAGCTGCTACCAGAAATCTCCCGGTTTCATGTGCCGCAGTTCCGGTAGCAAGTTTCTAATTTCCAAATTACCGATACAAAAACCATAACGATGGAAACCTTATCAATCCTAGCCCAGCTGATCGTTTCAGCCTCGATCGTAGTTGTTTGGGTATTTCGACACGACAACATTGTTCTCGAGTTTAAGCAGTATGGACTCTCTGATTTAGTCCGAAATATCGTCGGTAGCTCCAAAATCGCGCTGGCAACTATTCTGGCTTTGGACCTGTGTTACGAGGTGCCTGTTATACAAGCTTCACTACTGATGGCCTTTCTAATGGTTTGCGCCCAAGCCTTTCACGTTAAGGTTAGAAATCCTCTCAAAAAATACGTGCCTTCGGCGTTGCTTTTACTGCTATGCCTGTTCATCGCAGCCTTCAGGAGCGGGCTGATTTAAGTGATGGTCATCACTCAGGCGATTCTTGTTTTTTCAGCAATTTCTTTCATCGTTTATGGAATAAATTCCTTTGCGTCCAAAAGGATGGTTCTGGAATACGAGCGGTGGGGTTTTAAGAACCAGCGGATCATCTTGGGTTGCTGTCAATTGCTAGGAGGGGTGGGTTTACTTGTTGGATTGAAAGTTCCTCCGCTACTGACGATTACGTCCTTTCTGCTGCTCTGCATGATGATATCAGCGGTATTTGTCCGAATTCGCATCAACGAAAGAATCATCCGGATACTTCCAGCCATCCTTTACTTGGTGCTCACCTTCGTCATCTTTTACAACTCGGTAGTTTAAGACCTCGTTCAACCCGAACCAGCCAAGCTTCAGATTTGCTACACGAGAGAGACCGAGCGCTAAACCTCAAGACGGGAAGAAGACACATTCATGGCCTTTCTTCCCTGGTGTTGGACGACTGCTCTTTTGCTGGCTTTGCGTTGAGACCTGTTCTCCAGAATTGGCGGTAAGCTTCCCGGACCTCAGCCTCTTCGTCCCCGGGTTTCAGGTGCCCATAGAGCAATTTCAGCATCCTGCAATCCCAGTCGCTCAGCTTTGGGGCCCGCCCATGGTCGCTCCCCCGCTGGAACATGACGCTCTCCG
This sequence comes from Roseibacillus sp., assembly GCA_002709915.1. Lineage (GTDB taxonomy): Bacteria > Verrucomicrobiota > Verrucomicrobiia > Verrucomicrobiales > Akkermansiaceae > Roseibacillus_B. Next base: position 4,683 of record PARF01000083.1, read on the forward strand.
GCAGGATAGTTGTATCGCCCAGCGGTCCAAGGGACTGGGTCAATTCCTCCAAGAGGACATGCTCGAGAAGATCCCCGTCAATCCGGTCAACAGCAACCATGACGGTGGCTCTTTGAATGAAATTCTTCCGGGTATCCCAGAAGACCCACACATAACCATCCTGTTTTCCGTATACTTTGAAACCACGTGTCCGACCAATGGCCCGGAACTGCGATCCCGGCACCATGAAAACTTCGATCCGGCGGTCCCTCTTCGAATCGGTTACAGATTCGAGCCTCATCGGCGTTCCTTCCAGTGCGTTGTTCAGCTGCTCTATCACCCGGTTAAGAACAGCCCGGCTTTTCTCGGAACCCTCCACCAGCACGACATCGGGAGACTCAATCCAGCGTATGACACTACCGCTCCCCGCACCGAACTCCTTGTTCAACAATACCTCATGCAGGTAGGAGAAAGCTTTTTCCTCGTCAACCGAACTACGCTCTTTCGGACCCCTATCCTGAGAAGCAAAAGAAGAATCAGAAGCCTCCTCGATGTCCGTGCGAACCCCGCCAATCTGCGACTTGTCGTCACGGCATCCAATGATCAGCAGCGAGCCAACCAGGATCCGAAGTATCCTCATGATTTCTGAAGAGTAGCTCCTCAGCGCAGGCACACGATGCCAAAGTCGCTACCTGTTTGCAGGAGACCCTGACCCTCGCAAGAAAATTTAGGTAAGATCTCTTCTAAAGAAACTGGTGATTCAGACGTTTTAGGGCATACAGAGGAACTACCCCGATGAGCCTGCACATCCAGTTACCCGAGACCGAGGCGGAAATCAAGCGCCAGCGAAAGATCGCGACTACGATGAGCGTGGTCATCGCTTTGCTCTCAATCACTCTGGCGGGCGTCATTCTCGCCTTTATCATCCTTCCCAGCCTCTCACAGGAAAGCTCCACTCTTGTCACATACCAGACCTCCATGCCCGAGGAGGAGAAAGTTGACCAGAAGCGGATGGATCCCCATGTGCAACGGAAACCATCGGCTCCCAGTAGCGCCATGGCAAAGGTCGTTGCCAGCACTGCGCCCTCCCCTGTCTCAGTTCCAATACCGACGATCACTGAGAGTCCATCACTTAACCTTGGCTCTGATAAGGACTTCGGAGCGGGATGGGGCAACGGAAACGGGTCCGGGGGAACCAGCTTCTTCGGTCAATCCGTCCGCGCTGAGCGTATCTGCTACGTTATCGACTTCTCAAGCTCGATGGGCTCGCAGGGCCGAGCAGATCTCATGCGCAAGGAACTGAGCAAATCGATTGGGCAACTCTCTCATGGAACGCAGTATGGGATCGTCTTTTTTTCCTGCATCGCATGGGAGGCTGGCGACGAGGTAAACCTGAATCGTAAAGGCGGCAACGCCACGGTGAAGGTCCCCGGAGGAAAAAAATACAGGTGGACGAAAGCTGGAGGAGGCTGGGAACCTGACGGGATTGGGCAACGCGCCCGCTGGCTGAAGGCCTTCCCACAGCAACTGTCCGATTCCAAGCACATCGTGAAGAAGGCTCCTCTTTCCTCGGGAACCTCCTGGGACAAGGGAATCGAAATGGCGCTTGGGATGAGACCCACTCCTCAGATTATCTGCTTTATGACTGATGGAGTGGCCAGTGGCTCTGACGCATGGGCGCGTGACCTTGGTAATAAGGCAAAATCTCAGGGTGTGCAGATCAACTGTATCGCGCTCATGGAGCCCCGTGCCCACAAGGACCTCGACGAACTAGCCAAGCGCACCGGAGGGCACTTCTCCATCGTCGACAAAAACGGCAAGCACAAGCCTGTCCGCTAGATCGACGTTTCACCCAACTAGCCCATCCTCCTTTCCGGGGTTACTTGAGAGTCTTGAAGTATGTAACCAAGTCAGCCACGTCCTGCGAGCTGAGGCCGAGCTGATCCGCAGAGAGCATCAGGGAGCGCCCCAGAGGATCGATGGACTCAATCCTGCTGGAAGGGATCACCTGCACGATTCCACCCTGGCTCTGAACGATCAGTGGATTATTGGTGCTCAGGGTAAGGCCATGAATTTCTTTCCCTTCCTTCAGGCTGATACGATCGCCGGGGTAACCGAGTGCAATCTCGGCAGATGGGTCGAGGACTGCCTGCACAAATCTCTCTTCCCCTTGATTGTTGATCCAACCCGTCAGGGACGGGCCATAGTCCACCCCTTGACCCTCGACACGATGACACATCACGCAACGCAACGCAGCAGTCTTCCCCCTGGTTACGTCTCCCTTCAATGCTAGGATAGCAGTGATGGATGGGAGCTTGGACTTTCCCTCCGGGGCCGGAACGACAGCCTCAGCAATCTCTACATTGGCTGGATCATAGATCCCCCTCTCTTTCAGGAAATCGAAGACCTTCAACTTCCGCCAACGGGTATTGCCCAGATGAATCAGCCAGCGAATGGCCTCCCCTCCCACTGGCCCTTCGATGGTCGCAACCTTCAGCAGCGCGGTGAGGGCCCGGGAATCCTCATAAAACGCAAGAGTTTCAATAGCAAAAAGGCGTTTCCCGAGAGGCAGAGTGGTGCTCCGGGCACGCATAAGCAGTTCGTCAATTGCCTCTCCAGGGCGAAGGCGCCATACAATTCGGGCGACGACCTCGGACCACTCTGTGGGATCGTAAATTGAGGCGCCCTGCTTGATGGTGCGCCACAGGAGATTGGTATCAGCCCCCTGCGCACCGAGGCCACAGGCCTCGAGATAGGTGCGATCGCCTTCCTTACATTGTTGCAGAAGGTGAGAGAGGTAGCGGTGCTTCCGCCTAGCCGGAACGTCCCGCAAGGCGAGAGCAGCTTCCCTGCGAACCGCAGCGCTTGACTCCTCCCGATAGATTTTGGAAACGAGAACCGAGCCGTCCTCTCCAGCGTTCCGGAGAGCCCGAAAGGCAACGAGTCGTGTCTGGGAGTCAGGACTATTCTCCATCAGAGAGTTCACCATCTCCATTCCTGAAGGGCCGAGCAGGGCAAGAAGCCAGATCGCGCGAGCCCGAAGGTAGCTATTGTCATTTTTGAGAAGTTTCCTCACCGCCGGAATAGACCGGGATCCGGCAGCCTTGAGACTCTGTAAGCCGGCAAGGCGAACGTTCTGGGCGGGATTACAAAGCAGACGGACCGCCCCCTCGATGGTTCCCGGATCAGCCGGGGGGATATGCGGCTGAAAACCCCTAGGAGCAATGCGGTATATCGTTCCCGACCAGGACTCGTCATGATCAGCATGACCGCCGACGCCGGAATCAAACCAGTCGGCAACGTAGAGAGCACCATCAGCGCCCACCATCACATCAGAAGGGCGGAAAAGATTACTTCCCTTGCTTTTGACAAAATCAAATCGATTGAGGGTATACGCAGAGTCCTCTAGTTCCGGATAGTAGCCAAAGACGACCTTGCGACCGGCATCACAGCTCAGCAGCATCCCGGAATACCGGGAGGGCAGGGCGCCGTTTTCGTAGAAACAGATTCCGGTGGGCGATCCCCCGCCATAGACATCCCCGGCAGGCAGGGTTCCCGGATCCCACTGGCGCCACTGAGCTTCCTGGATGGACTGACCGGGGCGTTGGTCAGCCCGCCAGCCCCGCTTGCCGTCCGGAGAGAAGAATCCGAGAAAGCCTCCTTCCATGAGCCAGGTGGTTCGACAGGCCGGCGGATCATCATTGTCGTTTTGAAACACATCTCCGAGGGAGGTCACGGTATGCTCGTAACTGTTGCGGAACCCATGACCGATGATGCGGACTTCACTCCCGTCGGGGTTCATCCGGGCTGCGAAGCCACCCACCCATACATTGCCATCGGAGCTCTTTCTCCCTCCAATTGCTTGGGAGTCGGCTACCGGATCCTCGCCTCCTTTGTAGGGCCCCCCGACAAAATACTCATCTCCATCCCGGGTCTTCAGGTGTGCTCCGCAGTTTCCCTGGTTGAAATACCACTTCCCGTCTGGACCTCCCACCACGGCGTGCAAGCTGTGATCATGATTCCGGCCATTGAATCCGCTGAGGACATTCTTCCGTTTGTCGACCTCAGGATCGAACTTCAGGTCCCCGTCAACATCGGTATACACAATAAGATGGGGAGGTTGCGCCACCACAACCTGATTGCCGAACACACTGACCCCCAGCGGAGCAACCAGCTCCGGGTCCTGTACGAAGACATGTGAGCTGTCGGCTTTCCCATCCTTATCCTTATCCTCAAGCACGACAATCCGATCTCCCTCCGGGCGCCGGTTCCTGTTCTTCCGATAGTTCACTCCCTCCGCTACCCAGATCCGTCCCTCAGCATCGGTATCCATGTTGGTCGGATTATAGAGCATCGGGCTGGTGGCCCAGACAGTCACTTCGAGGTCATCTGGTGCCGCAATCTGGTCAGCAGGCAGGCTTTGGGGAACCCGCGACTTGGGATTGAATTTATCAGGAGCCCGTGCGAAGCCAATGGGTTCACGATCAAAGACGAGGAAACGCACGGAGGCAGGTGTCAGTTCAGCCCCCCGGATGGCTCCTCCATCATCAAGGGCTACCTTGCTACGAAATGTAGTCGCGCCGGCGGGAACTTCAAACCAGATGAACGAGTCCGCATGTGTCCCCAGACCTCTCGTATACTCTTTCCCTGCAACGGTCATTGGTCCTCCACGATACGTTTTTCCCTGCTTAATTGCCCCGACCGTGCTGAAGGCCGCTCGCCAGGGCAGAGTGGTAAGGTCAAGGCTGGCACCATCCTGCATGACAATCTCAGGCTCGATCCAGTTGGACCAATCGTGACTCCCGTTGCCTTCACTGGAGACCACCAGATAGAGATCCCTACGCTGGAGCTCGACCTCGATTGTGATCAAGCGCTCCGTGTCGCCGCTTTTAAGAATTCGACTCGTGTAGAGAGGATCGGGACCGACGGTCTGCGCAAATGTCGGTTGCGTCAGAAGGACGACAATCGGAAGAAAGAAGGATGGGAACTTCATGCAGGACGGGAACTGATACATCAGGACCGTTCATACCCTCCAGAAAGAAAGGCGGATCATATGCGGAGCTGAAAGACGCCTGCGCCCTGCCCGTAGGTTACTTCTTCTCTGGTTTTGGGTAATCCTGATTCTCTTCCAGCTCCATGGCAGTGGGCTTTACGGAAGGAACCCCGCCCTCGGGAACTTTTTCCTTGGCGCACCAGACGATGGCATTCAGGACAACAGTGCGAAAATCGTCGTGACCCCAGTTGCGGTGGAAGTGGCCCCCGGTAAATCCAAAGCCGCGTCCGCCATTCGGGCGTTCGTAAGCCCACGCCACATGCTGGATTTCACCACGGTCCATTGACGCCCGCACATGAGGATTCCCCGAGTGACGACCCTCACGACGATCCATGGTCTTTTTGGGAGGATGAGCGGAGAGAATCGGTGTGACCCCTTTCATATTCTCTGCAAAGCGCATGTGGAAATACCACTCGTCGTAAATCTTGAAGGGCTGCACCCCGCGGGTGATCGGGTGTTCGGGCAACTCCTTGAAATCCGCAGTCCAGTGCGGATTGACCGAGTAGTGGGTCTCAAAGTATCCACCCAGCCAGTCGAGAAAGAGTTTGCGACCCTTCTCGTCGTCTCCGGGCTCTACCGCATAGTGAAGGCAAGCTACTCCGGTTCCATCCTTCAGCTTAAGTTCGAGACCTTCAAGATGCTGGTAGGCCATGTGTTGCCCACTGCCGCCGTTACAATAGAAAATCACTGCGTCAGCATTCTTTAAAACCTCCGCATTACCGGGCCAGTCCTTCTGGAAGTGTACGGAAGCCTCTATTACATCTCCCATATGCTCATTGAGTTGCTTCGCGAGAAGCAAGCAGCCGGCTCGGTGCTCATGAGCGGCGTAGCCGTGGCTGCGCTTACCCGCAAGGAAGACTATCTTCTTCTTCGCTGAGGCATTCGATACAGCAGAATCCGATTTATCCCCTAATAAAGAAGGACCCGTGAGCGCAAAGAGAGCAATAGCAAGGAGGGCACTGAGAGCAGTTTTCATCGGTCACAAAAGTTTTGATGCTGGCACGTTCTTGCTGCTGGCCATCCCTGTCGTCAAGGAGGGATCCCAAAGGTTCCTTCCGATCACTCTGGGGATAGTCTTCCCCAATCTGGCGTGCGACGAACGGTGGGTGAAGGCTGCAGCAACGAGAATAATGCTCATCGTTTTATCGCTTGAAACTATCATCAGGGCTTCAAGTTAGCTCAAAGCCAATCCCTTTCCTATCCCAGAAGCTCCTCGATCACCTCGCCTCCAAACTGGCTCAATTGCTTGAAGCGCCCGGCATGGTAGTAGGTTAGACGATTGTCATCGAGACCGAGAAGGTGAAGAAGAGTGACGTGGACATCCCGGATGTGATGTACACACTCAACTGCCTCTCTTCCCAGTGCATCGGTCGCGCCAACCGTGGCTCCGGCCCGGGTTCCCCCACCCGCAAACCACATTGCCATCACCTTCGCATTATGATCACGACCGTAGGACTTTCCACCCCGCATTCCGTTATCAGGAGTCCTGCCGAATTCTCCGCAGAAAAACACGAGGGTATCCTTCAGCATATCCCGCTGCTTGAGATCCTTAAGGAGAGCCGCGATCGGCTGGTCTACTGACCGGATCAGTGCTCCATGGGCCCGTTCAATGTAGTCGTGACTGTCCCAGTTACCGGCATACGCCTGGACAAAGCGCACTCCACTTTCCACCAGACGACGAGCAAGAAGACATTTGCGCCCAAAGGCATCCGTATGCGGGTTTCCGATTCCATACATTTCCCGAGTCCCTGCGGTCTCCCCCTTCAGATCAAGAATACCGGGAACCTCGGCCTGCATCCGATAAGCGAGTTCGTAGGACGCCATCCTGGCTTCGAGTTCACCGGTTTCCTCCCGAGTCTCTTGATGCTTCGCATTGAGCTTGGCGAGCAGGTCGAGGTTGGCTCGCTGCCGCTGCCTGGTCACTCCCTCCGGCGGACTCAAATCGAGAATGTGGCTTCCCTTTGGACTTAAAGGCGTTCCCTGAAAATCGGCCGGCAAAAACCCGTTGGACCAGTTCGAGCCCCCACCCTGCGGGTAACTATTACGAGGCAGGACCACGAACCCGGGCAGATTCTGATTCGGGGACCCTAGGCCATAAGTCACCCATGAACCCAGCGCCGGGTCTCCTCCAAAACGGTTGCCATCCTCTCAGACCCTTTCAATATGACTACGGTTCTCGGGCCAGTGGTCGCGAGGACCGGGAGGCTAGTCAATCTGGCGAAGGGTTTGAGGCCAAGGGTCTGGGAAGGTTTCGCCGCGTTCCCACGCGGCAATCTCGTCATCGGTACATAAAGCCGAACGGAGAGCTTGGGCAAACGTGTTACAAGCATCCGGCAGACCAATGAGAGTAAGTTCGTTGTGGCGATCCCCGAAAACCGGGTGGGCAGATTCGAGGCGACTCTTGAGCAGTTCGATCTCTTCAGGAAGTAGTCTGCCGTCTACATTGCGCACGATTTCAGCACGCCAATACCCGGTGAGCTCAAGAGCTATCTGACTCCCGGATTGTTGCCAAAGAAGGACATGCGCGGGCCTCGAGGCGAGCCAGAGGTAGCCTTTAGTACGATACAGACCCGTGCTGAGCTTGTTACTGACGGCCTCATAGAGGCGCTCCGGATGAAAAGGCCGCGGGTCGCGGATGACGGTAGCTTCAACCTCAGAGGCAGTGGCATTACTGTCGGCAAGACCAAGCTGGTCGGCCCGGCTCTTAAGGGCTGCAAGGTTTGGGGCAGGGGTCGCCTCAAACTGAGGCAAAAGCAGACCGGCTTGCGCGGAAAGTCCGACGGTGGCATCGGGCTGAAGGGCGCGTAGGATGCGCACCTGAGCGTCAGCAACGGACTGCGGAATGGTGTCGACCTTGGTAAGGATAATAATGCTCGCAAAGGCAATTTGTTCGGCGAGCACCTGCGCTGCCTGAAGAAGAGCGGGATCGCTCCCCACGGAGGCCTCACCAGTGAGGACCCGACCATCAGAAAAATCGCGGTGGAGGTTGAGGGCGTCGACAGTAACAATGAAATGCCTGAGGAAGAAACGAGAGTCCTGGGTGAGGGCCGAAATCAGTGGCCAAGGCCGGGCAGCTCCAGTGCTTTCGCAGAGCACCTGCGGCGGGGGGGGATCGAGCAGGGCAATCTGTCCAAGGATCCGAGCAAGAGATGGCTTGAGCTGTTCCCGGGCATGAACCCCGTGGAGAGCGGCAACACGATCGCGCAGTTCACCGGGAGCCGTGTCAGCACCCTCGTCGGAGAGTAGCTCAGCATCAATCCCAAGCTCGCTAAGGTCATGCACTACAAGGGCGGCCTCTCGGAGGGCCTCTTCCCGCCTCCAGCGCCGGAGCAGCGTGGTTTTTCCCGAACCTAAAAATCCAGAGAGAACTGTGACTGGTATTCTTGAATCGCCAGTCATGATTCCTTCGGTGAACAAAAGATCGCTTCCATAAGATCGAGGCATTCCAGCCAGAACTTGGCGTTCATCGCATCATAGCGGATCGAATCGGGGCCTGTTTTGGTTGTAAATAGAATGTTACTTGGCTCTTCCACCAGCTCATCGAAAAGACGATTGAGGCAATACCCATGGATCTCATCCCGGGCGTCGCCTACCGGCGTACCTGGACGGCCTTGGGCGTGGTCACGAAGCGCACCAAGGACAGAGCTCAGGTCGGACGCGCCGAGCTCAATATTCAGGGGAATGGCAGCCTGCCGATGATCTTCAACAATTGCAGCAAGTCGTTTGACGACCCGTTTTGCCTCTCCCTTCCTGTCGGCGATATCTTGATCAGCTTCGGGAAGAAAAGGAACCTCCGTTCCCATCTCAAACAGGGGACGGACGGTGTCGGGCCGGGTATCACGTTTCACGGTCTGGACAGCGGATTGTCAGGAGCCCGCCTGCTCCGGCAGGGATTGGGGACGTCGTAATCTCGCGTCTTTTCTCAAAAAGAGCTGCGCGAGTGCTATAAGGTGGGGGAACTCTACGAGCATCCCGATGGTCAGTGCGGCGTGGATCAAGGGCTGATCAGGAATAGCAATCATGGTTAGGCCGAGTATCAAAGGAGCATTTCTTGCAGCGGTAGTCATCGCTAATAGGACGTGCTGGGGGTGATTCAGGCGAAACCAACGGGCCAGCACTTCACCTAAAGCACAGGACACGAGGAAAAACAGGGACACCGCTAACAAGATTTGCACGAGAGCCAGAGGGTTAGCGGTCAGGGTGCTCGTGTGCTGACCGAAGAGACAGAGCGCGACCAGTGCAATCACCCAATAAACGAGATTGCCACTGAGCGAGGATAACTTTTCAAAGTGATCCTTCCGCAGGAGTCGCGTCAGGACCAGACGCAACACCACGGTGCACAAAAGGGGAAAAAGAAACCACTGCGCCAGAGTTGCGTTCAGGCCCCCGAGATCTGTGCCGCTTTGAGATCCAGTGATCAGACCCAGATAGATGGGAAAGAGAAGGAGTTGACTGATCAAATTTACCGGAAGCAACACTGCACCCAGCGCCACATCACCCTTCGCCATTCGTGTAAATCCGAGGAACCAATCCGTACATGGAAAGAGAAAGTAGAGCAGCAGGCCCACGAACAACGCCGACTCGCGAGGAAAGAAGAGAGAAGCAATTCCCCCCCCTGCCAGTGGGATCAATACAAAGTTCGCTACCCACGCCAAGCTGAGAAACGGCAGATGTCGAGTTACCTGGCGAAGTGGATCGAAGCGTACTTCAAAAAAAAGGAGCACCAATAACCCAAAAAGAAGAGCATCAATAAAGGCCCCTAGAGACTTTCCAGTCTCCGGCAGCAGGCTCCCCAAGGCTAATCCAGCCGCTATGGCCATTGGCAAAAGCCATGGCGTGATCTTAGCGGATTGAATCATGATGCAAAGGACTCTGGCCCGGGAGCAGAATCCGTGGGATCGATTGCGCATTCACAGTTCGTGCAGCAATCAAGGTCGGTATTCATAAAGCCCGCCTTGAGGTAGGGCATGAGCTTTTCGTCGACCTCTGACTTACCAAGACGGGTTGCTATCTCGAGCGCGATCACACCGAAACGAGCCCGGAACTTGTAGATGAAGCAGAACAGAGCATTCCGGTGAACCAGAGCTGGCCCGGAGTAGAAGAGCCCGGGAACAAGTGTGGATTCGTCAGCCTCCTCACTAAAGACCGGGAGCCCATTCTTATCGTAGTCAAAGAGACGCTCGACTGGACCGAGACCGGAATGAAACCCGTTGGCAAGAATCGGGCGAGTCTTGGATACCGAAGGAATATCGTCCTGGTCACGCAAGGTCCACCATCCCTCGCATTCCTCGATCTGGCGAACATCGGTATTCTTGACGAGGTCGAGATTCTTCGCCTTGTCCGATGTTCGAAGCAATTCACGCAGACGGTCGAGGGTCCGTGGGCTGAGCGACCGCGACGGATCAGGATGATCTGACGCCCATGGTTCACCACGCGAGAGGAGGCGCACCGACTTTCCCAAAGCCACCAAGTTCAGTGCTGCATCCACTCCGCTTTCGTAACCCCCGATAACCGTAAATTGGTCTCCTTCGAGCGTGTTCCAATCCTCCACTTGTGACGAATGCAGCGCATGGTGCGCTCCAGGGAAGGCATCCCTGCGGGGAGAAAAGAACTGCCCGGCAGCCCAGACCACATAATCAGCAACGATAGTTCCCTTGTCAGTGTCAGCAATGAACTGACCCTCCTCTTTTCTCAAGGCACTCACGCGGATTCCGGTGCGCAACGGCAGTTGATGATGGGCTGCAACGGCTTGCAGGTAGTCCGCGTAATGGCGACCCTCCGGGTGCTGGGTCCGCAGAAAATCCGCCGGAGAAGTCTCTGGATCGATTGCATTGAGATCGGTAAGGCCGAAAGAATTGGAGTGAAACGACGGCGTCAGCAAAGACATCTGACGTGGCCAATTCCGGAAAGCCGCGCCGACTTCTCGCGCATCGATCACCGTCATATCGATAACTCCCGCCCGTTTAAGAGCCGCGGCCACACCGAGACCCGCCGGTCCCGCCCCGATAATGAGAACCCCTGTATGGAGGATTTCCTCACTCATCACAACACGGGTTTCGTACAGCTGCACTGATGCCAAGAGCACCACAGGCTTAACCGCGACAAGAGCTCAGACAAAGGCCCGTAAAATAGTTCGCTCATCTCACAACTCAGCGAGTGTTTGCTCGAACCAGCTAAGGACCTGATCCCGATGGGGAGCACCATAAGCTTTGAGAAAAGCGCTGGTTGAGGGGTCCTCATCATCGGACAAGGCTTCAATACGCTTTTTACAGTAAGACTCATCGAGCGTGAGTTTGGCATTTTCTGTCATTTCAGCCCGCCAGTGGGCATAGCTTTCGTAGGTGAATTCCATCTGTCAGTGAGCTTCTTCAAAACGGCGTGCGCGAGGTAGTGCTGCCGGATAATCACGAAGTCCAATGACCCAGCGGGTTGCCGACTCCGGCCGGAGCCAAGCTCGGGAACGCGGAAGCTTCTTGAAAAGTCGATGACAGCTTTCCCGGTAAGTTCCGCTCGTTAAACGCTGAACCTCCTTTTCGTGCGCAAGCCACCAATCAAGAAATGGTCGCGTCAGCCTTTGCAGTAATTCATCGGCCCGGGCTGAGAAGCAATCCCTCGGATACTTTCCGGGCACTGGCGGCGTAGCACCACACCATCGGACGCACCGACGAAGCGGCCGGATGAAGAGCATCCCGCCTTCCTCACTCAGCCAACCGGCATGAGAGCCGTGCAATTCAATTGCTCCGTTACTCCAGGGCAGGCGATAGCAGGAGGTCCCCTTTAACCCGGTCGAGGGGCGTTTCTGAAAACCCGTCCGAAGGAAAAGGTTGCCCTCCGAGTGCTCAGCATCCTTGCCCCAAAAATACATCTGCTGATGTAATCCTGCCGCGAGATCGCGATACAAAGCTGTGAGCGGAGGGCTCTCGGATGGCGGCATACCGGTCTTTATCGCTAATAAATCTCTAATGCAACTAATTTGCACTAGTTGAGAGCTCGCTGAAGCTTGGACCAAATGACCTGCAATCTCGACAAATCATCTGAAGTTCGATTCCCAAAACGGAAAAGGCCCCGAAGTCGTTAAAATTGGGGGCCTTAGGTGGTTACGGGAACAAAACCTGGACCCCGCTTAGAGCGAATAGCGTGCCTTGATCGCGGTGTAAGTTAGATTCGAAACCTCCCTGATAACGTTTCCACGGCTTGCGATCCAAGACCCATAGGACTTGTTGCGCGTGCCACTGTCAATGATCCCTATCACTGCGTATGGATAGGACCGGCCATCATTTCCTCTCGCCACCAGAATTCCCATGTCGCCACAGCACCGCGCCGTGCTTCCGGTCTTGTTGTAAACTCGGGTTCCTTGAGGGACACGCCTGGCATTCGTGTAGAGGCGGTCCTTGCCCGGCAAACCCATCACTCGTAGAATTTCCTTTGAGTGAGGCAGTGCGCCAGTCCACAGCGACTGGAGAAAACGTCCGTAGTCTCCGGCCGAGCACAGGTTGCGATACGTTCGACCTCCCGCCGGAACATACTCGACAAGATGAAGGCGCCTGCACAGCGATGGGTAATGCCGCTTGAGCAGTGCAGCGGTCGCGACTGGTCCTCCTGTCTGCCTCATCACCCAGTTGGTGGAAGCGTTGTTACTCTTCTGGATCATCAGCTCCATGTGCCGCCTGCTCGTGGAACCATAAATGAGCTTACCAGCCCGCACCTGATGGAAAAACGCCAGAGCGAGATAGGGCTTGATCATACTGGCAGCCTGAAGCTGCTGGTTTTCGTTAATACTCACCAGTGTCTTCCCGGAAGTGAAGTCGTAGACCAGCCAAGCCGTCCGCTCATTAGTCTGCAGCGCTCCCTTGCTCCGCAGCGATTTGACATAACGCTCTACCTCGCCCTCTAACCTGCTCTCCGCTGCCTGAACCAACTGGCCGGAAGCCAGCGAGGCAAGAGCAAGAGTGAGGAGAAAACCAGGGCACTTCACCAGGAATGGATGATACGTTCGCATGCTTCGCCGAAATACTACAGAAAACCGTAATACTTTCACATCACAAATCTGCGGCTCTCCAGAAAGGTGATGTGGGGGCCAAAAGGACAACTTCGCGGCCCAACCCGACCTCAAGAAGGTGCTACGCGGGTCTCTCTTCACGTATCAAAAGCACTTGAACGCCGATCCCTCCGACAGGTCCTTCAGGTCGATCCGACCGAAATATTGATCACGAGCCGGACGAGGTGGACTCCAATCTACGGGCTCAACACCAGCGCAATAGAACTGGCAAATGGGCGCATTTTGCTGCATTTTGACTGCAGTTCGGATCCTTCACCCCTGAAACGGAGAAGGCCCCGAAGTCGTTGAACTTCAGGGCCTTCGTTGGTTACGGGGACAGGATTTGAACCTGTGACCTTCAGGTTATGAGCCTGACGAGCTACCGGGCTGCTCCACCCCGCGATTTGTGATCTGCTCGCGCGAGCAGGCTCATCAACGTAAGGGGTCAGGGCAATC
>PARF01000084.1 GCA_002709915.1 Roseibacillus sp.
ATTATTGAAGCGGGAACCAGTGTTTACTTCACCCCCGGAACGCGTCTTACAGTCAACGGTTCTATCCAGATCGAGGGCACGCCCTTTTCACGAGTTCAGCTCACGAGTGTTCCCGGTGCGCCCTTTGTTGACGATCCTGCCAGCGAGGGGCTGCCCCCTGGCCCCCCAAAGTGGGATGGGCTGAAGATTGTTGATTCAATGAATCCAGAAAACCGCATTGCGCACATCGATGTCCGCAACGCCCAACATCGAGAGGGTTCAATCGGAATCATTCGTTCCCAGTGCGTAATTGATGATGTTCGCTTCAGCGGAACCCATATCCGCATGATCTACACCGAGGACGCCTCAGTGATCATCGAAAACAGTACGTTTCCAGACATGTTTGGGCCTGATGAGCAGGCCGCTGAACTAGGCCTCGATAACATCAGCGAGCACATCAAGGGTGAAGGAGACATTCCCAAGAGTGGAAGGTATATTATCCGGAATAATTACTTTGGAACCAATAAGGGACACAACGACGTTGTCGACGTAGTCAGCGGCAACCTACCGGAACCAATCGTCCAGATTCTGGGGAACTACTTTGCCGGATCACGTTGCGAAGAATTGGACTTGGGGGGCGATATTTATGTAGCGGGAAATACCTTTACGAGGGTTTTCAAGGATGATGAAACCTCTGACCGCGGATACGCCAATGCAATTTCTACTGGAGACCGACCGGACACTACCACCATGGTCGCCAGAAATATCTTCTGGGATGTCGATCACGCCATCAGCCTGAAAAATGATTCGCATACTATTTTTGAGAATAACACCGTCTATAAGATCCATCCGGACTTTGTTGATACCTTCGACAACACAAATATTGGATCTGCCATAAATCTCTTCGTGCCGGGGGATAGCTCTCCTACACCGGCAGCCGGCGCATACGCAGGATCCAATATCTTCATCGACGTTCCTCGTGTCTTTGGTAATGCCGATATGCGGACCGAAGACTCCACCTTTCGCACCCCTCTGGAGTTTACTCACAACCTGGTGGATCCCATGATTCTGGATACCAGCCTTGGCGAGGAACATCCCGGTGAATCAATCTTTGATCTCGGCACTGATAACCTCTCTTCGACAGCACGATTTACCAACCCAGAGGAAGGGGACTTTACTCTGCGACCGGGATCACCAGCTCTCGGGGCAGGACCTCTTGGCGGAGATCTTGGAGCTCTCGTTCCGGATCAGATACAGATTTCTGGAGAGCCCCCCACCTTCACCACCTCTCGGACAGCAGAACTCACAATCGGAGGTCCCGGCATCTTCGGCTACCGCTACCGCATCAACAACGGCCCATGGAGTGAAGCATTCGACATCGGAGATGCTGGCGGCCTGGTCCCCGGAAGCCCAACGACAAGAACAGCACAAATTCTGCTGAGCGACCTTCCTGACGGCACTTACACTGTCCATGTCCAAGGTAGAACTTTTGCTTCGGAATGGCTCCCTGATGTTACCGAATCTCGCAGTTGGACCATTGACTCCACTTTCTCCCGACTTGTGATCAGCGAGGTGCTCTCGGAGAACGGCGATGTGTTCGCTCATGAAGGAACCTATCCGGATATCGTCGAGCTTCATAATCAGGGTGCTTCTACAATAGATCTATCCGGCCTTAGCCTTTCTGACAGTCCCGAAACCCCCGGAGAATTCACATTCCCGACAGGGGCGACTCTCGCGGCCGGAGAATTTCTCGTCCTGTTTGCAGACGATGCGAACGGCACCTCCGGGACCCATCTTGGATTCTCTCTCAGCGCAAGCGGTGAGGGCCTCTACCTGTTTGACTCTGCAACTCGGGGAGCGGTCCTCCTTGATTCCATCGAATTCGGATCACAGGTTCCAGGATTATCCATCGGTCGCGACATACAGGACCAATGGCACCTGAATATACCAACTCCCGGCACGGCAAATCTCAGGCAGCGCACTGGAGATCCGGCAACACTTCTTATCAATGAATGGATGGCAGAGGGAGAGGTTCTCTTTCGCGATGACTGGATCGAAATCCATAACCCCGACCCCCTGCCGGTCGCACTGGAAAGCCTCGGGGTGAGTGATCATCCTGATAATCCGCAGAACCACACATTTCCGTCCCTGAGCTTTATTGCGGGCGAGGGATACCTCAGGCTTATCGCCGATCGGAATACTGCCGCCGGATCGGACCACGTCCCATTCGCCCTCGATGCAGATGGAGACCGCATCCTTCTTTTCGATCGAGGAGGAAATCCCATAGACCAGGTCATCTTTGGCCCACAGGGCTCTGATATATCCCAGGGACGCTGGGAGCTGTCCCCCACTGGTTTGTCCTATTTCAATTTACCTACAGCCGGTCTTGCCAACGACACGGAGGAAGAATCCAGCGATTCCGCATTCCTGAACGCCCTCGCACTTTTGCGGTATCTTCGAATCTCGGAGATTATGTATGAGCCGCTCGGGGGAAAGCCCTACGAATTTCTCGAACTGAGGAATACAGGACCAGTTCAGCTGAACCTGCTTGGTGTTCGCTTCACCAACGGCATTTCGTTCACCTTTCCCTCCATTATTCTTCAACCCGGCGAGGAGATTCTCGTCGTTGGGGATCTGACAGCCTTTGAATCCCGCTATGGAAGATCGCTTAATGTTGCAGGCGTATTTGAGGGAAATCTTGATAACAGCGGCGAAGCGATTGCACTTTCACTGCCACATCCTTTCGAGGCTGCAATCCTGCGCTTCGACTATGATCCCGACTGGTGGCCTGCCAGTGCGGGGTTGGGATTTTCCTTGGAGTTGCAGGAACCTCTTGCTCTCCCACGGGATTTTGACTTCCAACGCAGCTGGCGTCAAAGCACGGAAATCAACGGGACACCTGACGCCAGCGGTATTTTCGTTCCGACCACCTTCCCGGAGTGGCTCTCCTTCCATGATCTCACCGCCCTCGAGGATGGGGATGGTGATGGCTTGAACGCCTTGATGGAATTCAGCCTGGGTCTCCACCCCTTTCTGGATCTCGGATTCAATGGACCTTCCTCCCTCCCCCGTATTGCAGTCGGAGACAACGGGCAAAATGTCATATCCTTTGATCTGCCGGCAAATTCCACGGCGGTAGATGGATACGGTTCAGATGATATCATCTACACGGTCGAAGGATCAGACAACCTTGTCGACTGGGTCACCCTGATTTCAAAATCAGACACCACTTCCTTCATCGGAACTGGAATCATAGCACTGGATCCTCCGTTTAATGGCCGGGTAAGGGTCCGATTCTCCGACGAGCGCTGGGATCTACCCGCCCGTTTTCTCCGGCTGAGGGTTGAATACATCCCATGAAACATACGGGAAAAATCACCCGTTCCTGCTGAAGGAAGTTCGCCCCGACTAGCGACGACTACGGTTCTGGTTCTGACGTCGATTCAGCTCCCGGGCCCTCTCAGCCTGTTTCTTGTTAAATTCCCTGCGCTTTGCTTCCAGCTTGTTATCCGTTTTCGCCATGATTCTACTCGCCTTGTAAATGGTGTCAGAAGCCCCCTTTCCGTAACGGAGAACACCTCCCGTTACCGAAACCTGCATCCCGGCCTTGAGATCAGTCACTTTCGCCTTTTTTCCATTAACAAGAATACTGGTAAAACTCGTTACCTTATACGTCTTCTTGCCCACTGTTACCATGTCTCCACCGACCTTCCGGATGGTCGGCAACTCGGATGCTGCTCCCTTTCGCGTGGTTGGGACAATGCGCTTCTTGTTCTTGTTGTCCCCGCTGGAGGGCAGGGGAAGAAGAGTGATTCCGGCAATGAGAAGTAGGGTAACCCGCAGCTTGATCATCCTCCCTTGGTAGCGGTCTGCCCGTAAGCGTTCAACATCAGATTAAGAATTTATCTCGGAAGATCTCCCCGAACTCTCCCTGCCTCTCGCGACAATAGGGCCAAGGATGATCCAAAGCACTGGCGGCAATCCGGCACTCAGGACCAGGGCAAACATGGGATGCTCGTGCCCCCAGTGCCCAATTGCAGCAAAGGCGAACCCGAGGGGCAGACTTCCACAGGCCAAGGCCAAACAGAACCGCCGGAAAGGCATCAGAGTCAATCCTGCTACACAGGAGATGACTTCAGGAAATACCGGCAGCCACCGTGAGAGAGCAACCATCCACCCCCCTGCAGCACCACTGAAGAGCAACTCTCCTCTGACCAGACCCTTTTCCCCTGCAACCCAACACGCTGCTGGCCTGCCAAACTTGCGACACAATCCGTATGCGAGCAGGCCGGATAGCAAGGAGCCAGCACCTGCAACTATTCCTCCTGCAAAGGGTCCATAAATAAATCCCAGTGCAGACATCACCACCGTCCCGGGAATCGGAAGGACCAGATCGAGGATCAGAAGGGCCATACCCACCGCCCAAGCCCATGACCTGCCGGGCTTGATAAGCACTGCGCTGGTATTCTGCAGATCGAAATACCCGGAAAACACATCTCCCCATACTGCGAAGGGAAGCAGAACCAGAACAACAAGAATGAGGAAAAGCCAGACAAGGCGCACGAGACACTGGGGGAGACCTTTCGCAGCTTAGAACATTTCCGCGCGGAAGTCACGGATTGCACTCGCGGTTACAGATATCCCGACGGTAGACTCTCTCGAACCTTATGCCAAAGCCTCGCCCAGACCCATTCGATCCCGAGGAACTCCCTAGTCTCGCCCGCAAGGTCATTAAGGAAGCCAAATTCCCAATGCTTGCCACCATTGATGGCGATCAAGCTCGCCTCCGACCTGTCTCGCCAGTGCGAGTGGACGGATTTACGATCTATGTGGCCAACCTCCAGGCGTATCACAAGACTGCGCAGATCGCTGCCAACCCCAAGGTGGAACTCTGCTACCTTGCTCCCAGTCACGATCAGATTCGTATCACTGGCACAGCCCACTCCCTTAGCGAAGGTGAACAACCGCTTATCGATGAAATATGGCAGCAAAACCCCCTCCTTAGACAATATCTGGGGAGTAGCACCAACCCGGAATTGATTATCTACCGCATTATCCCGGAACAGGTCCGGTTCATGCGGGAATGGGCATTGGACTACTCTGATGTGCCTCTTTAAGTCCGCCCCTGCCCCCTCAATTGGAAAGGAAGGGATCACTCATTACGATCAGACGCACGAGATCATGTAAGCCGCCGTTCGCACTTTCGAGATCTGCGAGAATCTCGTCGATGCTGGGACGGTCGCTGATAGAGCTCACGACCCAAGGCGTAAGTCATCAGCCAATCAAAGGGGTCCCTGATCAGGCATTTACCAACATGTTTCTCAACTTTTAGACCCACCCCTGACTGGTCTGCCCAAGCTCCGCAAGTTTCGCCGCCCTGAGCTGTAGCGTCCCTTCGACAGCATCAAGCTCTTCCTCTGTGAGATGCCAGTCTCCTCCACCAATGGTCTGCTCAATCTGGGAGGGCTTTCGAACTCCGACAATAGCTGAAGTGACCTCGGGGCGCCGCAGAACCCATGCGAGAGGAAGTTGCGCCACAGACCGTCCAGACTCCTCCGCAAGAGGCCTGATGGCCTCTACCACCTCGAGATTAAGGTCGAGCTGTGGAGGACTGAATTTGGGATCCCTGCTGCGGTGATCTTTGTCAGACAGTGCTTCCGCACGTTCGCGGGAAAACGCCCCTGTCAGCAACCCCTTCCCCATCGGACTGTAACAGATCACACCGATGCCATTTTCGCCACAATAGGGAAGATGATCCTCTTCGACCTCCCGATTCAGCATGCTGTAGGGAGGTTGAAGAGAGGCAACTGGATGAATTGGCTGCAATCGCTTCAACTGTTGTACGCTGTGATTCGAAACACCAATCTCCCGGATTTTTCCCGCTTCTTTCAGTTGCACCATCGCGCTCCACGCCTCCTCGATATCCTCATCAGGATCTGGCCAATGGATCTGGTAGAGATCAATACTTTCCACCCCCAGTCGCTGAAGACTGGCCTCGCATTCCCCGATAACGCTCTCCTTTTTCAACCGTCCTTTGACCGTCGCATCGTCCTGCATGATGCGTCCACACTTGGTCGCTATCAGAGGCCTCTCCGCCCCCGGCATGTCTCGCAGGGCTTTCCCTACCAGCACCTCGCTGGCTCCGTCTCCATAAATCGCTGCAGTATCAATCCAGTTCACTCCAAGCTCAATCCCTCTATGGATCCCAGCAACTGCCTCCTTCTCGTCCTGGTCTCCCCATCCATAAGACCATTCTCCCCCTCCGATCGCCCACGTCCCAATCCCAATGGTAGTAAATTCCAGCTGTGTCTTTCCGAGTCGCCGCTTCTGCATCCCTTAACAAACTGTTCTCTCCCAATACTGTCAACGCTTTCGCCTTTGCCATCCTGCCTGCTTTCCTAAGATCATTCCGTGCCTCATCCCACCAAACGACCAAATACATTCCTACGGCGCAAACAGGTTGGGAAATGCCTCGTCTACCTCGAACGCTATTATGTCGAAGGGCAACCACGGTATTATATAGAGGCGCAGGGTCCTGACTTCAGGATTTGGAAGCGCACCCGCGGAAGTGAAGAACGGGCAATTGAAATCTACCACCGTTACCGGTTCTGGGTCTGGTGGATCGAGGCTTGTTGCAACTGGCTACCTGCTACCCGCTTCATCACCTGGCTGATGCACAAGACCATTTGAAAGAGAGGGATTATTGATTCAGTCGTGGACTATTTGATCCTGCAGGTTCACTCTCTCCCATGCTCTCTTTTCTTAGCCATTCCGCCTACGATGAGCACAAAATGCACGAAGGTCACCCTGAACGACCCGAACGCACACAGTCGATTCTGTCCCACCTCAAGGAAACCGGCCAATGGCCCGGGTTCAAACACCTCCAAGCCTGTCCCGTAACGGCTGAGGCACTGCAAAGAGTCCACGAACCTCTCTATCTGAAGAAAATCTCTACCAGCGCTCCCGCATCCGGGCTCGTCATGATCGATCCAGACACGCATCTGTGCCCAGGCTCTCTCCCCGCCGCGAGACTGGCTGCGGGAGCAATGGAGCAGGCGGTTGACCTTGTTCTTTCCGGTCAATCCAAGCGAATTTTCTCATGCGCGAGGCCACCCGGACATCACGCAGAGCACGATGCCGGAATGGGCTTCTGCTTTTACAATAACGTCGCAGTTGGCGCCGCCACCGCACTGGCGCACAAATCTATCGACAGAGTGGCAATTCTGGATTTTGACGTGCACCATGGCAATGGGACTGTTGATATCTTCAAGGATAATTCATCTGTTCTGGTGGCTTCCAGCTTTCAGCATCCCCACTACCCGAACCGTTACTACGATATCGAGCGAGCGAATATCGTGAATACCCCCCTGAAGGCTGGAACAGAAGGAAGTGAATTTCGAAAAGCCATTGAGCGGGACTGGTTACCAGCTCTCGAAAAGTTTAAACCCCAACTGATCTTTATTTCCGCGGGATTTGATGCTCATACCGACGACCCTCTGGGTGACATTCACCTCGAGGAGGAGGACTTTAAGTGGGTCACAGAACTCGTCGTTGGAGCTGCAAAAGAGCACTGCGAGGGAAAGGTCATCTCCACCCTCGAAGGAGGCTACAATCTCGATGCCCTCGCCCGGTCTGTCTCAGCTCACCTTCAGGCTCTTGCGGACTGAACCCGGGCCCTGGAAATTCTCACCGGCTACTCCTCCTCGTTCTCGTCCTGAATTTGCATTCCCTTCAAATATTTGAAGAGATCGCTATCCGTGGAGAGAACCACAGTACTCTTGCCGCCAATCATCTCCGGATACAGCTCCATCGTCTTCGAGAATTCATAAAACTCTGCAGCCTCTGGACTCTGGTTGTATGCGGACGCATAAATCTCAGTGGCCTCCGCGTCTGCATTTCCCATGATGGTCTGGACTTGCTTATAGGCTTCAGACTCAATCGTATTGAGCTCCTTCTCCATCTTGCCGAGAATCTTTGCGGCTTCACCCGCACCTTCTGATCGAAAGCGATCTGCGATTTGCTTCCGCTCAGAAATCATCCGCTGATAGATTTGCCCCTCTACTGTCTGATTGTAATTCACTCTCTTGAAGCGAATATCCAAGAGCTTGATCCCAAACATCTCAAGTTTGATTTTGCTGGTCTCATAGATATCTCTTTCCAAGGCACTCCGACCACGCGAAATTGGAGGAAGCACCCCTACCACCCCGGTAGTATCACCCTCTACGATTACTTCTGACTGTTCTGGCACACGTCCCTGTGTAGTGCGAATGACCTCTATCAGCTCATGCTTCGCTATGGTATTTCTGGTCTCTGATCCAAGGATATCGTTGAGACGAGAGGACGCAGTTCGCTCATCTCTCAGGAGACGCAAAAATGTGAGAGGGTCGGATATCTGCCACCGCGCATAGGTATCGACCATGATAAGAGTCTTTTCCTTAGTAGGCATTTGCGACACCGGTCCGTCCCATGGCAGAATTCTCTTATCGAATACGTTAGCCTTCTGGATAAACGGAATCTTGAATTTTAATCCGGCTTCGGTAATCGGCTTCCCTTTTGGCTTACCAAACTGGGTAATAACTACCTGTTCCCGCATGTTCACCGTATAGGCCGCCCCGCTGAGAACTATTAGTCCAATCGCAACAACAATCAGGGTGAAACACCCGGCAAGATACTTTTGATTCATCGCTGAATTCCTCCCTGGTTCAATTGCATCAGAGGAAGAATCTGATTTCCTTCCTCATCCATGATAATTTTTTTCTCCAGCTGGGGCATCACTTTTTGCATGGTCTCAAGATACATGCGTCGGCGGGTGACATCCGGAGCCTCTTGATAGGCCTTGAGGAGCGCATTAAACCGGCCTGCATCACCCTCAGCCTCATTAATTCTCTTAGTGGCATACCCTTCCGCCCGGCTGATATCCTGTTGCGCTACACCCGCGGCCTTCGGAACTTTCTGGTTATACTCTCCATTGGCCACGTTGACCGCAGTAGACTTTTCCTGCTCAGCCCTGTTGACCTCATTGAAGGAGTCCTCAACCCTTTCCGGAGGCTTGACATCTTTTAATTGAATCTGGTCGATCGAAACCCCGAGCTTATATTTTTTTACTAGCCCCTGCAGCTTCTCCAGACTTTCTCTTTCGATGTCCTGCCGCCCAATAGTGATCACCTCATCCACCGTTCGGTCTCCGACAACTTCCCGCATAACGGACTCGGTAGCATTTCGAAGAGTGCTATCTGGGTCTTTCACCATAAACAGATAATCCCTCGGTTCCGTGATACGATACTGAATCACCCAGTCTACCCGGGCAGCGTTTAAGTCGCCCGTTACCATTTTCTTTTCCTTCTCCTGCTCTGATGGCCCCGTCCACTGAGACCGATTAGTATTCCTCGGAGTCCCAAATCCGTATTCCTGCTTCTGCTGGCGCAGGACTGCAACCTTTTCAACCTTATCGATGAAAAACGGCATTTTGAAATGGAGACCTGGTTGCTGAGTCGATTGATACTTCCCAAAACGCAATACCACACCCACTTCTTCAGCCTTTACAGTGTAGATCGAAGTCAACACTCCTACCAGCAGGCCCACGACGGCAAACCCGATAAGCACGATCTGGGGTTTAAATCCCGGGAAGTCCAATTGGATCTTTCTTCCACCACCAATATCTATCTCGAGCATATCCTAAATATACAGGATGACTGGCTGTAAACACCACAAAAATAAAATGATTACTTCTCCCTGGAAGTACAATCCTCCTTCCCAGCCTATTCTGCCGGATTGCCCTCCGGGGCTTTTCCACCCTGCCTTCTCTTCTCTATCGGACCTTCTCTGACTGCACATCTCGCGAACCCCTTCATCACGATCATGGCAGCTTCCGGACCGCAGGAATTGGCTTCTCCATACTGCGCCTTTTCTCTCCCGTAAGCATATGGCTTCCTCCTGTCCCATTGACGCTTTGGGATGAGGTATCCAACCTCATCGTTGGACAATCCAAAGAGCATCCACTTCCGTTCACCCAGAATCTCCCGGATAGTTGGCTCAAGGGGTGCATTAGGAAAATCCGCAGCCGGATCAGCCGGTTCCTGAAATTTGCCGTAGACCAGCTCGGGATAAAGCTCTCCCGGAATAGCTGCCAGCGAGAGCTCACCGAGTTGCAGGCAGGCCACCTCAGTTTCAATGGTCATATCCTCTCCTGAATTCTTTCCACTCATTAGCTTCCCTTTCCGATAAGGGTCCCCCGTCGAAACAAACCTCTCCCTCCTAAGGACGCCCATGGAAAGACCCAGCCGATACAGTCGATTTGTCACCGGAAGATACAGCAGGCGAGCCTCAGCTCTCATCGGAGTCAACTTCAGCGGCCGAGCTGCTTCCACCGCCCTTGCCGCCAGTCCCGCAACTTGAATACCGTGCTTCTCCGTATACGCAAAAGTCGTAGGACCAGCTGGAGGAGCCATTAACCCTCCTACTGTCCCCGTGAAGTATGCCACCGGGCATTGGTATTTTCTCTTGAGCGCTCCTACCGTCGCCCAGGGGAAATCCGCGGTGATAAGCTTGTTTTGTGAACCCATCGCTTCGGGATGGGAATTCCACTGCACCAGCAACCCAATCTTCTTTCCACTCTTTCCCGAGAAGACAAGCACTCGCAACACTGCATCGAGTGCAGCAGGTTGACGGGTATCCCTCAGCAGGCTTGCGTCCTCCGCAGTCCCGTAGGACACATTCACATCTTCGACCATTGCCACCGCCGTGTCTTTCACCAGATTTACACACCTGTCTGTTACCTCTTCCACGTATGCGTCATTCACGCCGTAGGAATACTGGTTGCGTCCCCACATTCCGATCACGTCAGGTCCCTCGTGATTATGTGTGGAGGAAACGAGCACATAGGAGAAACCAGGTAATTGACTCCGGATTTTCTTTACTGCGGGAAACTGCAAACCCACCAGATCTACTGAAACCAACGCGATCCTCGTTCCGCCATCCTGAAGCACAACGCATCTTGCCATCAGGGGATCATGTATTCCGGCAGCCTCCCGTCCCGTGCCGTAACCCGCTAGCCAGACCTTTTCTTTACCGCCCAGTTTCGGGGTGATGTCAACTTCCCCGAAGCCCACGTCAAGGGCCTGAACCGAGCCTGCCAGAAACATGGACAGGCAGAACCCAAGACTACGGAGGAAGTCAGCACTATTCACGACCACAGGATCAATTATTCCGTTGGGTCAGGCCACTCCAAATGTCGATGCAGGAAGTCGTAAGTTTTCTGACCGTTAATCGTATGGGGTCCCACGAACCACTCAATCTCCGCGCGATTGCCAATCCCGAGCTGTGCCGCATAGAGAAAGCGCACCTTCGCGAACTCATAGGCCACGGTCTTGTCCGGCGCGACCCCATCAAAATGACCACGCTCGACCATGAAGGGTCGCGGGCAAATCAAGGCTGCCATTTCGAAGTAATTGAAGGTTCCTCCGAGGTCGAACTCAAAGATCTCGTATTCCCCCTTATTGGCATAACTGTAACGCAGAGCAAGAGGGTCCGTAGCCGCATTTTTCCACACCCACTCGTTGAAATCTGCAGAGCAGATCGAGAGGCAATATTGGTCCACAAGGGGAGGGATACGCATCGCCGACTTCCCTCCGTAACTGAGACCGTAAAAACCGATCCGTTCCGCATCGACAAAAGGCAGTCCTGCCAGCCAGTTCGTGATCTGCCGATGCTGAGGCACCATTACCGAGAACAGGGTGCATCCTACCGCGTTGGCCTTGAACTGGAGGATTCGGAAAAGATCCCAACCCAGGTAGAGGTTCTGAGGAGCGAAGGTCACGAACCCTCGCTCTGCCAGACGAGTCGCGAAGGCCTTGTAGTAATGATAATCCTTCTCCCCTACGGTCGACTGCGGCCGCCCTTCCAGACCGTGCTGGCACACAACTACTGGTCGCTTTTCGGAACCATCGAGCTTCATATCTGTGGGAAGAGTCAGAAGACCGTAGGCCTGAACCCCCGCCTGCACATCGAGCAGGACCTCGTAACTAATCGTCCCGGGTCCTCTTTGATAGCTACGGGTACGCGCATTGGGCTCTGCCAACTTCTGAAGGATCGCATGCTCACCGAGCACTTCTCTGCTGAACCTCTTCCGTAGCGGCGCAATACTTGCTTTGTAGCTTTCCACGCTATCCGTCCTCACGACTTTAAAGAGCTCTTCCCGCACGCGTTCTGACTCAATCAGAGCCTGCTGATTATGCCGGACGATTTCCTGCATTTGTTCCGCGTGGCGGCGGGCAATGTCTTTCCCTGTCTGCAAAGGCTTGACGGCCACCCAGCCAAAATCCCTCTTATCCCCTCTTTTGAGCAGATTCCCGGCTCCGATCTTCTTCATTAACGTTCGCCAGCTCTCCGGCTGGATCGCACGATTCACAGAGCGTAAGACCACTGCGTCGGTATTTATAAGTCCGGTCTCGATCCGAACCTCCTCATCTGTCGGTTGTAATAATCTTCCCGGCTTGCCCCGCTTACCTGCTCCCTTCCGGATTCGCTCAGGGATTCCCTCCTCATCGAGACGAAAACCATACTCAGGGAAATGGCCAGTCTCGATCACTAGCGGTCGAGGGGCAACCAGCCGGGCGATCTCAGCATCCGAGTGGCCACGCAACAAACCGAATACACTACGATCTGCTGGCTCATCCCACACCCTTGCTCGCGGACCAAAATACCCGCTTACCAGAGCTCCGTCGAGACGCTCGTCCAGGGCCGCTGCATAGAGAGCGAGTCGTCCTCCTTCTCCCCATCCCATGACTGCGATCTTCCTGCTCGTGCTTTTTCCGGACCGACTTGGATCATCTTTTCGGAAGCAATCTACCGCCCCAAGCACCTTGAGCACTTCATAACCTGCGAGCGTGCGGCCCAACTCCCAGGCCGGACGGTGTAGCCACTCTCGCATGGGCATGGCGTGATGTTCCTCCCTCTTGATCAACACTGGCACCAGAACCCGGCAGCCTGCCATGGCCATTTGCGCCGCAAAGGGATGAGTCTGCTGCCTCTCTGAATGAGGTTCCATTGCCCCTAGCTCCTCTGGATCCTGATCCGCATCGGGCAGCGCAATGACATCCACCAGGGGCGCGCCCCCACTCGGCTCGAACAGCAGACCCACTGCCTCCGTATTGCCGAAGGTCTTCCATCTCACCTCGTTCACGGTGTAGTTCCGCCCATTGCCAGTTACTCCCCAACGACGTCCAGCGTAACGAAACGAGTTATCCTCGGGATTTTGGTCCCTCGACAGGCCCAGAATTCGGGCCAGCTCTTCCCGCGTTCCGCCCCGGCGTTCCTTTAACTCTGCCGCTATCTCAGCATCAAGAAAACGATCCACTCCCTCTATCATCGTTATCGAAAGATCTCCCGACGCCCTCAAGAATTCCGTCCCAGGTAGAGGATTTCTTTCAACGATCTTCTCCAGGGACGGCCAGTCCGGGGCTCCTGAAGCCAAAGAAGTCACACAGATAAAAAGACCGGCAATTCCCACTTTCCTCATTCCGCAAGGGTAGAGCCCGTATTCTTCGATTGGGAGGGGAAAGATAAAGCGACAACCATTGACGCTAAGGCCCACATACTGAGGCGAGCGCGAGCATCTAGGCCAAAGGCGAATCAGCGTTCAAGAAATGCGGCCCATTTGGTAACCTGAGTAACCGGCGTCAGGCAAATTCCTCCTGCGGGACCTTCTCCGACTGGAGCGATTGTCAGCGAGACAGTCTTCCTTGATCGACTGAAGCGCGCGAGTTCGACCGCTACCCTTCCCATTGTAAATCTTGGGTTCATCTCCACGACCGGTTTCCACCTCAACGAACCCTCGTCGTCCCGGTAAAAAAAGCTGTCTACTCCGATGGGGCCAGTGAAGCGGTGCTCCTTCAAGAGATTACTTAGATGGGGCTCCAGCACCGCTTCCTGAAAATCGACCAGATGACCTTTAGGAGAAGACCCTGCAAATAGAGCTCGTCGCAAATCCTTCTCAAGGCAGTCTGTAAATCGATTCGTCACTGTAGCACGACGGAACTGCCCCCGCCTGCTATTCTCGATGACGGCAAGTCCTCTCCTTACCAGACCCTGCTCCGTCATGTCGTAGTGCATCGAGAAATCCTTCACGCGCTCCAGCCATGGCTCAATCACAAGAGAGCCATGATGGCTGAGAAGGCGCCTGATCGCTGACAAGGATTGAGGGGAAAAATCGTCTGACGCATTACAAATAATCCTCTCTCTTCCTGCTGTACTGAAGGGCGCTTTCAACACATAGGAAGACAAGGGCGAATTCTCTACCCAGCTTTCGATCTCCTCAACGGTCGAAACCTGCACTCCAGCGCAATCAGCGTGGCAGAGGAACGAGCAGCTATGCGCTTCAATCAGTTTCTTGAGAAAACCTGCATGCAAGACCTTGGAAAACAAATCCGGACTCACCGGTGCAGATTCCATTTCAAGTTTTTTGATCAGCGGTTCTGCATCTGGAGTGTGCGCCCACGGTCTGATGCCGTGCAGCTTGCGATTCCTTATCTCCGAAATACGATCAAATGTGATCAGTTCCGGAAGCTCAAGACCTGCATCCAGCAGACCGGAGAGAAAACCGGTTCCCGGCATCGACGGCACCAGAACGATATCCTCTCTCCGGGCAAGGTATGCTGGAAGAAGCGCAAGATCGCGCTCGATCTCCATGGTCGCCCTGCTCGCCTCCCCCCTCCCGGCGACAAGGCTCTCCTCTGCTCCGGGATTGAACCAAAACACGTTGGGCGTCCTCCCCTTGGACTGCCCGCAAACGCGCAGTTCCTTGATAAATTCCTCCTCTAAACCCGCTTCCCGGCGTCCCTCCTCATTAAAAACAAAGGCACCCTTGGCCCGGGAAGGCGAAAGAGGATATTGCAAGCCAGATACAAATTGCTGCCAGTCGCTGCCGTCCTTCTTCCACTTCCGGAACCATTTCAGTCCGTAACTCACGTGCCCGATTTCATCCTCATAAATTCGTTGGAGAAGGGCGGCTGTTTTTTTGTCTCCCGCCTCTCCAAAAATTGCCGCATACCCACGCGCGTAATCAAGATTTGCCTGCTCAAAGGTCAGGGACAGGCGAGTCACATAGTCCAGCGGAGTCCTCATCGAGGACACCATCTTCCAGAAGAACCCATTGACCGGAAGATCGCCGAATTCAACACCACACTGCGCCATCCTTCTGAGATACATCTTGGTATGCATCTGCTCTTCCTTGAGGGTGTTCAGAATTCCTTCGCGAAATTCAGACGGTGCATCGGGGAACTTCAGAAGAACAAGGGCCATCAGTTCGGTGGCCAGCAATTCGTGGTTGGCGAAGAAATGGAGCAGTCTCCCCCGCTGGTGATCGTCCTCAATACCTGACATTCCCGGGAAATCCGCGCGTGTGCCATCTTGACGCAATTCCAACCCGTTGGGCCGCGAAGGAACCTCGGGAGTTATTACCGCACGCCCTCGATTATGGTCTGAAATACCAGTCGGAGGAGGCCTCAGTTTCTCCTCGAGGCTTGTCCCGAAAAGGACCCGCTCCGCAATCTCCCTAACCGTCATCTGCCTTCAACGAATACAACTTCACCCCACCGGTCAGGCAGGTGCATGTTCACGGCTCCCTGTGGACTCCAGACCCAGTTATCCTCAGGGTGTTCCTGCTCCTCGGGATTGAGACTCTCAGCAATCGGAGTGCCATGAGGAGGAATCCGGACATATCTCCCGTCAACCACATCGTGCTTCCACTGTACTCGAGAAAAATTGACTTTCCACATATCCCCAGGAAGAGGGGGAGCAGGCCCCGCCTTGTTATACTTGGAGAGTCCCGACCATGGGAAAGCCACTGACACCGACCACCCCTCATCAAGATCGGACGGGTCGTTTAACGAACCACGGACCTCCACTGCGCTACGCAGGCCAGACAGGTTACATCCAAGAACAGGAACTCCACCCTTTCCATAGGGTTTCGGAAGGCTCAGTTCCCAGATACTCCCGAGCGCATTAATCTCGAACTCGTAGTAATCAAGACCATCACCATCCGGGTCCATGAAAACCTCAAAGTCATTATCCTCAAACATGACTGCGTTTTTCTCTGTAATCGTTCCCCAGACATGGGGCTCCTGCAAATCGGCTCCGACGTAGAAAAACTCATCATCCCACCCCATTTTGGCGCGAGTTCGAAATCTTGGTCGCAGCTCTGGATCTCCTGTTATGTCCACGAAATCCTCAGTCCAGTCCATCTCAGTCCATCCGACGCCCGACAGGGAGCCGTCGATCCGCGGAGGGTTCTCTATCCGACGACAAAAATACCTCCGCGCCACATTAGTCACTTCCCCGGCCATCTCTTCAGTCCTGAAGCTTGAGGTGCAGCTCTGCCGTAGCAACCGTATTCGGATCCAACCTTTGCTTCAGTGAATCCCATATGACCTGTGCCTTACGCCCTACCTTACCTTTGAATACTTCGACTCCATCCACTTTCACGGAGAAAGCTTCATCGAGATTCATAAGCCGATCGCTCAGTCGCAGAATGATCTCCTTCGCTCCTTCAGACCGGATAGTCACCTGCTGTCCTTGAACCTCCGCCTCGATTTTCTGTCCTCCCTTGGCGACCCCCTTTGGCACCTGCAACCAATAAAAACGCTCGTGGGTGCGACCACTCTGGTGCCACACGACTCTTTTCGGCCAAGGATCGCGTACCCTCTCAATCATCCAGGGCAGGGCTTCCCGATCATCACCATTCATCCAATGCCCATGTTGGGGATAAATTGTGGCCTTGTGATCGTAACCGCTTGGATCTTCTTCTCGGAGTTTTCCAAGTATTTCACCCCATTTAGCGGCAACCTTGTTCCGACTGTAGGCTCCGTCTTTTCCTCCCATGAAAATCATGAAGGGGAGGTTTCGTAAACCCAGCGGACTCGCGTTATTCGGATGACCCGCCATCATGGCTGCAGCTGCAAAACGATCTGCCATCCGAGGTGCGAGTTGATAGACTCCGTCCCCTCCTGCCGAATAACCCATGAGGTAAACTCGGTCGGGATCAACTCCTCTCATGATCACGAAGTTGGCAATCAGACGGTCAAACAGATCATCAATATGACCCTGATGCCAGAGGTTCCAGGTATCAGTAGGCGCCCTTGGGGCCACCACGATACCCTCCGCTGGCGCATACAGCCGAATCTGGTTTTTCCACTGCTGGTCATTCACACCGGGGGGGGCGCCACCCCCACCATGCATGGAAATCCATAGAGACCGCCCCGTCTCAGGCGCACTCCCAAAAGTCCGCTCAAGAAATTTCATTTCCTTTCCGGCCGCCTTCACAACTTTGCTTTTCATCTCTGCACCACGATCCTCTGCATGCTCCTTTCTTACCGTGTCCCAGATGAGGCCTCGGGCGCGCTCGGCATCCTTTCTGGAAAGCGATCCCTGCGGCACGGAAAGATGCCGCTCTTCTGGAAGCAGAGCGAGCCACTGGCTGATCGCTTTGAGCTCAGCACTCCCCTTCCCCAGCTCAGACCAGATCATATCCATGGTTCCCTCTCCTTCACCAACCGCCTTGAAACTCTCCCACCGCGCCTCTTTGCCATACCTGACCCTCAGGCGATACTCCTCTCCCGTTCTCACCTTGAATGCAGGCATATCATTAAGGTCAGTTGTGCCAGCCCGGGTAGTAACCTCTGCCAAAACCTTCCCCGCGCTATCGAGCAATTCTACAACCGAGGTCAGACGATCGCCTCCTTGCACGTCCCACAGTCGTAGATATACCGTGGACTGCTTGATTCTCCGCTCCTGATTCTTGGCGTAACGCGCGGTGACATTAACTGCTGGGACTTGCCGATTCTCGAGATCCCAGACCATGGGGAAGTGATTGCCTGTCTTTTCCCAAGATGTGGCCCAGATCGCATGCCTCCAGTCATTCGCGATGGCCTTGGATGCATCTCCCACAAACCACGCCCGGTTCAATCCCGCTTTGTTATATTCGTCAGCCCCGGTAAAAAACCACTTTCCGGAGTCATAAATTTCCGTCCATGTATGGTTGCCCCTTTTATTACTCCAGAGAGGCGTTCCTGCAACCCGGGCCGGGACGCCTACAGAGCGGCACGCATCTACGAGAATGATGGAAAGCCCCGTGCAAGTCGCTTTTCCCAGTTTGATGGACTCTGAGGGGCTCTGGTTAGGCGCCTTCCGACCCGTATTATAGTGCACCTTGATCAGGTTGAAAAAATTCTTGTTGATAGCTTGAACTGCTTGCGTGGTCGTCCGGCAATCCTTCACCAATCCCCGGCACTGCTCGTAGAACCGAGCCCTCCATGCCTCGCGCGTTTCATCCAAGGAGGCATAAGGTAATACATCGTTGAAAAAAACCTTCTCGGGCAGGTCTTTCCCCCATGGAAATTCTGTCCGCGCTTTAATGGCAAGATCCACGTTTTCCATAAGGAAATCGCTCTTGAGAACTTTGAGGTCATAATCGGGCATTCCCCTCACGAGGAAAGCGGCAGCTCTACGTCCCATATCACCATGCTTTTCACTCGCTCTGCTCACGAAAGCCGATATTTCCTCCGCATTCTTCCCGGCTGCCCCAAGACGCTCTTCCCACTCAGCCGCCACTTGTCCCCCGGCAAGAAGAACTGTTCCGACACAGGCTGCCTTCGCCATGCTTTTCATGCCCTGAAACTAGCTGTTCCAGCCTTCCGGGCAAGAATCTAAGAAGCGGCTAGTCAGCCTACTTTTCTTCGCGAGTTCTCCTCTGCTGGACGAGAAATTCCATTCTGCGAGACTCCTCCACTATCTCCCGTAAATCAGCAGAAGTGCGGTCATAGGACTCCTTCGCCGAACCAAGCCGCTCCTCTGCTTTCCTATGTGCGAGATCCTCTTGCTCCTTCTGTTCCCTCGCCTTTATCACCCGCGCTTCCGCCATATCCACCAGTCGCTGGCCAGATTTGATGCGTGTCTCATGCCGTCGCTGGATAGCACGGGCCTGATGAACGGCCCGTTCCGCATTCTGCTTTTGCCGTTCTGCGTCTCGGACCTTTTGTTCCCAGCCTCGCCGGCGATCGGCATCCTCACGCGGAAGGGAAGCCAGTCCCTGCTTCATTTCCTCGACCCTCATCTTCGCCTTCTCCACAGTTTCTATTTTTGTCGCAATGTCTTCGGCCGCCTGCAGAGCCATCTTCTGGTCCTGCTCAACTCGCCGGACCTTATCCTGCACCTGTCCCTGCATACGGCCTACATTCGCAGCTCCACGCGCAGCCATGGCCTTCAGCCGACTGACAATCTGCTGAGAGCGAATCCAATCCGCTTTGGCCGCGTTCCTCGCAGCCTCCTGCTTCGCACGCTCCTCTCCAATCGCAGCGAGGGCTTCGACAAGCTCTGCCATGGGAACATTCTCACCCAGAGCTGCCGCAGCCAGTGGACTTTCCGGCTCGAGAGACATCCAGCGCTCCCGGAACATGTCTAATATGGGCTGCCCTCCCTCTCTGCGAATTCCCCGCAACTCAACCTTCATGATCTGATGGTTACGATAGGGCGACTCGTTCAAAAGAACTCCGCTCTCCGTGAGAGCAATCTCTCTGCTGCGCAACCGCGACCCATCAGTAAGAAAGAGGGACCATCCTTCCTGCTCAACCGCCACCGGCGCTCTTAAAATCACCGCGATTGCCTCGGTCTGGACCGAGAAGCTCTTCCGCCCAAGCAGGAGTGAATCCATGGTCACCCGACCCTCCTCCAATCCGACCACCGCCCCGCCCATGAAGTCGCCCCCACGAAGAAAAATGCCCTCCCGGTTAAAACGCAGCGCTTCTGCATCTCGGGATCGAAGCGGCTGGAAGAAAAGAGCCGCAGTGTGCTGCCTCGTGAGAAGGAGGGAATCCTCCTGCTCTGCAAATGTCACCACCTTCCCATCCATTTTTATCACTGGACGGCTGAGGAAGCTGCCATTGGCTGTAAGAACCCCAGAACCCCCGATTAACCACGGCGGTCCATCGAAGGCCAGATCCAATGAAGCGAGGTCCGCCAGAGAAATCCGCTCCTTTTCCCCGGACGCATTCACCATCTCCAGGGCATCACCCTCCCGGAAGGTAACCGTTCCCTGCAGGGATTCGCCTCCGACAGTGGTCACCACATCGGCTTCCACCCTCACCAGGCCAAGGCCAAGTCCCCCCACCAGCAGCAAGGCAGGGAATATCCAGGGCGTCACGAGGGCTGTCTGCTTCCTGATCATTTCCGCGTTTCCCCAGACGAGACAATATACTTACGGCCCTCCTCCTCAAGCTGTTCAGGAGATTTTGCTTTCTGAAGCCGGGCCCATGACCACCAGAGGTTCATGTAGTAGAGCTTCATGAACCCGATCAATCCGAAAAAAGCCGCGAAGCCCAGGCAGCCTGCCACGTAATCCTCGTAGTCACGCCAAAGTGCGAGGGCGGAGAGCAATGCCACCAGGGTAATCCCCAGAAAGACAAACATCACCGGCTTGACCGCGGCTGGATTGAACATGGAGGCCTGGCAACGCACGCAACTCATTTTCTCATCATGGGCCTTGCACCGGTAGCACCAGTATCTCCCGGAGTCCGGCACAAGCGGGTTTTTCTGGAGTGGCTCTCCTCCGGTCATTTCAACCCACTCTACG
>PARF01000085.1 GCA_002709915.1 Roseibacillus sp.
GGGAGCCTTGATGCGGTCGTGGTTTACGAAGTGAATTACAAGCTCGCTGAGGAGTATCTAGACTTCATCAGGATTGATCATGAAGGAGCGAGGGCGGTGCAACCGTTCGCCGTTCGAGTGGATTCTCCACGCCGTCTGCTGGGCGGGCGACTCCTGGCCTTCATGCAGAAGAATCGCGCGCGCTTTGAAGAGAGCGGATTCACTTGGATTGAGGACCAGAGGCCGGTGAAAAGCTCTGAGCTGGAAATCCCGCCATGGCTTCTCAAGCCCCAGAAACCCTAGGCATGATTCAACTGGCGAGAATCCTGAAGGCACCATTGTGTTTTATGTTGCGCCTATGGCGAGATCCCAATGCCCGTTTCTGGTTCATGGTCTCGCTGGCGACCGCAGGTTATGTTCTGTTCATTGTTGCGATGCTGGTTGCCACTGCGGTGCATAGCACGCCTGGTGATCTTCTCAGTGCTCTCCAGTCCCGGGAGATTCAGCACTCCATCTATCTCAGTCTCCTGACATGTTCCCTTACGGCTCTGCTGTCCCTGCTTGCGGCAGTGCCCATTGGCTACCTTCTTGCCCGCCGAAAATTCTTTGGTAAAGCGCTCGTAGAGTCGGTTCTCGACATTCCCATAGTCCTGCCGCCAATGGTGATCGGGTTGTGCCTGCTCATCCTCTTTCAGACTCGCTTGGGCGGATTCGTGGATTCCGTGATTCCCTTCACTTATACCGTTTTTGGAGTTGTTCTGGCCCAGTTTGTGATTGGTGTAGCTTTTGCCATCCGGACCATGCGGGGGACCTTTGATCAGCTGTCACAGCGCCCGGAAGATGTAGCGATGACTCTTGGATGTTCGAGGGGAGGAGCTTTGTGGAGGGTGACTCTTCCCGCAGCGGGTAAGGGAATGGTAGCTGCTGCGAGTGTGGCATGGGCTCGAAGCCTTGGAGAGTTTGGTCCTGTTCTTGTCTTCGCCGGTGCAACACGGATGAAAACGGAAGTCCTGCCAACCACAGTCTGGCTTGAGCTGAGCGTGGGGAATCTTGAGGGCGCGATTGGAGTGAGCCTTCTTATGGTCTTTTTCGCGATGGTCGTTCTTGTTGCGATGAGAATGGCGGGAGAACGGTGGTAACGCTGATGTAAACAATGATTGAACTTCAGAATGTCTCCTGGAAAGTCGGGCAGTTCGCTCTGGCGGGCGTGAACTGCCTGATTCCTGATGGGCAATACGCCGTTCTCATGGGTGCGACC
Organism: Roseibacillus sp.; assembly: GCA_002709915.1. Taxonomy (GTDB): domain Bacteria; phylum Verrucomicrobiota; class Verrucomicrobiia; order Verrucomicrobiales; family Akkermansiaceae; genus Roseibacillus_B. The sequence continues at coordinate 1,238 of PARF01000085.1, forward strand.
GGGTGCGGTAAGACGACTGTATTGGAAATCATCTGTGGCTTGCGGCATCCGGACGAGGGGACAGTGCTGGTGGCTGATGTTGATGTGACGAGGTTGCTCCCTGGTGACCGCCAGATAGGATACGTTCCGCAGGATGGAGCGCTTTTTCCCACCATGACGGTGGCGGAGCAGATCGGTTTTGGCTTGCAGGTGCGCCGGGAGGGGAAGGCGCGTATTGAGGAAGTCGTGTCAGCTCTGGCCGAGGATCTCGGGGTTGCTCATCTTTTGAAACGGACGATTCACGGTCTCTCCGGGGGGGAGAGGCAGCGAGTTGCTCTTGGGCGAGCGCTTGCGATTGAGCCACGGGTGCTGTTGCTGGACGAACCGATCTCAGCCCTCGACGAAGACATGCGCGACGACATGATGGCTCTCCTCAAGAAGGTTCAGGTGACGCATTCCATTACTGTCCTTCATGTCACTCACAGTAGCCGGGAGGCTGAGCAACTTGCCGACTGCGTCTTGCGGATGGAGGACGGTTCGATTATGAATCAGGAGCTACAGGGGTGAGGCGGGCTTACCGAAAGTATCCTATACCGCTTTTGAAAAGTGGCTGATTTTTTTCTCCCGGGAGATTCCTGCTGACGTTGGTTCCGCAGCGCTCTGAGTGGGCCATCTTCCCTAGGACCCTTCCGCAGGGGCTTGTGATTCCCTCAATCGCAAAGAGGGAGCCGTTGGGATTGTGAGAGATACCCATGCCGGGATTTCCTCTCGAATCACAATATTGAGTGGCGATCTGGCCGCGGGCGGCAAGCTCGAGGATGTGCTCGGAGGAGGCGTAAAACTTGCCTTCACCATGGGAGACTGGGATATGGTGGAGGTCGTCGACCTCGCAGTGGGAGAGCCATGGCGAGAGATTGGAGGCCACCCGGGTCGTGACGTAGCAGGAGACATGACGTCCGATATCGTTGAAGGTAAGGGTAGGGGCTTCCGGTTCCGGGTCCCGAATTTCGCCGTAAGGTACTAATCCGGTTTTAATCAGGGCCTGGAACCCATTGCAAATTCCAAGAATCAGCCCGTCCCGGCCTGTGAGAAGCTCCATCACCGCGTCGCGGACGACCGGACTACGTAATACCGTGGCGATGAATTTGCCGGATCCGTCCGGTTCATCGCCCGCGCTGAATCCTCCCGGAATGAATAGGATTTGGGCTCGGCAGATCGCATCTGCGAGGGCCTGAAGGGATTCATCCACGGCCTGAGGGGTGAGATTTCGAAAGACGAGGACTTCCGCCTCTCCGCCTGCATCCCGGATAGCACGGGCAGAGTCATATTCTGAGTTGGTCCCGGGGAAGGCGGGAATGATGGCGAGAGGACGTGCTGATCCCTTTTTTGGAGGGCCGATCCGAGGTCCTTCGCGGTAGCAAAAGGATTCCATTCTCTGGTGGCGCGACTCCGCCTTAGTTCGGTAGATCTGCTCAAGAGGAGAGGACCAGATCTCTTTCAAGTCTCCCACAGGCAGTGACTTGGGCCCTATTGTTATGCTGAAAGAGGAGTGCGTTTTGCCGATCACTAGGGCGCCCTCTAGCTGCAGCGGCTCGCAGCTTTCGACGAGGAAGGAGGCGTAGCGCTCGCAGAAGAGGTCTGAGGGTTTGATTGGCTCGCCGGAGTGGAAGCCAATCTCATTGCCTACGGCCATGCGAACGAGGCCTGTGGCGATTCCACCCTCGCCGAGGCTGTGCATGGACAGGATCTCTCCAGTAGAGGAGAGCTCATGAAGTTGCTTGGCGATGCGCCTGAGGGACTCAAAATCCGGTCGGTGGTGGGAATCGCGGGGCACGCTGACAAGCGAAACAATACTTTCGGCCCTCTTGAATTCCGGGGAGATGGTGGAGCTGCATTTGGCTGGGGCAACCGCAAAGGAGACCAGGGTGGGAGGGACATCAAGGTCGTTGAAGGAGCCCGACATGCTGTCCTTGCCTCCGATGGCGGCCAGTCTGAGGGCATTCTGAACGTGATAGGCCCCGAGAAGGGCGCTGAAGGGCTTGCCCCAGCGGCGGGGGTCGTCATGGAGCTTTTCAAAATACTCCTGAAGTGTCAGCCGAATGTCGGAAAGTCGTCCTCCCGTGGATACAATTCTGCAGACCGATTCAGTGACGGCATAAATGGCCCCATGGTAAGGGCTCCAGCTCGCAATACGGGGGTTAAAGCCCCAGCTCATCAGGGTGCATGTATCGGTTTCCCCTTCAAGCAGAGGGATCTTGCACGCCATGGCATCAGGCGGGGTGCACTGAGTGGCTCCACCAAAGGGCCATAGGACCGTGCCGGCCCCCACGGAGCCATCGAACATTTCTCCAAGTCCCTTCTGGCTTGCCGAGTTCAGGTCAGAGAGCACAGCTGCGAATTGTTCCTCGAGAGTTCCGTTCTCAGGGATCGATTCAATACCCTGTCCGAGGGGGCTCTCGGTGGAGGGTGCGGTTACCCGAACGCGCCCGCTGCCCTGCACGCCGTTGGTGTCGAGAAACTCACGGCTGAGGTCTACCACGGGCTGTCCCCTCCAGCTGATACGGAGTCGGCCGTGATCTGCTACGTCTGCCACATGGGTGCATTCAAGATTTTCCTTGTCGGCCTCTGCGATGAAGAAGTCGATGTCGGAAGCGTCCACGAGGACCGCCATCCTTTCCTGAGATTCAGAAATGGCCAACTCGGTGCCATCAAGGCCCTCGTATTTTTTAGGAACCTTATCGAGATTAATTTCGAGGCTGTCCGCGATCTCGCCAATGGCGACTGAGACTCCACCCGCTCCGAAGTCGTTACAGACCTTGATGCGTTTCGCGAATTCCGGGTTGCGGAACAGGCGCTGAATCTTTCGCTCAGTGGGAGCGTCACCCTTCTGGACTTCGGCGCTGTTTTCAAGGGCGGTATCGGTATGCTCCTTGGAAGACCCGGTAGCCCCGCCGACGCCATCTCGCCCGGTGCGCCCTCCAATCAGAAGAATAGCGTCCCCGGTGGCAGGTTCTCCCCGGAAGACGTTCTCTCTGGGCGCAGCGGCGATCACCGCTCCTACTTCCATGCGCTTGGCGACATAGCCGGGGTGGTAGATCTCCGAAACCTGACCGGTGGGAAGGCCAATCTGGTTCCCGTAGGAACTGTATCCGTGGGCCGCAACCTGACAGATTTTTCGTTGAGGTAGTTTGCCCGGAAGGGTGTCTTCAAAGGGGGCTCGCGGATCGCCTGCCCCGGTCACCCTCATGGCCTGATAGACGTAGGATCGCCCGGAGAGGGGATCCCTGATGGCGCCACCGAGACAAGTGGCTGCGCCGCCGAAAGGTTCAATCTCCGTGGGATGATTGTGGGTCTCATTCTTGAACATCACCAGCCATTCCTCCTCTCGCCCGTCAACATCGACTGGCACCACGATACTAGCTGCATTGATTTCGCGGGAGACTTCAATGTTGTCGAGTTCGCCAGACATGCGGAGCTGCTTCATCCCCAGAAGGGCGATGTCCATCAGGGTGATGGGGCGTTCCTCTGCCCCGTAGACGAAGTCTCGGCCCGACCGGTAGAGCTCATAGCTTTCCTCGATCGGTTCAGTGCCGGGGTCGAAAGAGACTTCTTCAATTTTGGTGAGAAACGTGGTGTGCCGGCAGTGGTCGGACCAGTAAGTGTCCAGCATCCTGATCTCGGTGATAGTTGGATCCCGGTCTTCCTCATCCCGAAAGTAGGTTTGGCAGAAGGCGAGGTCAGCCACCGACATGGCGAGACCAAGATTTGATCGGAACTCCTCAAGGCTCGCCTCGTGGTGTTGTCGAAATCCGGAAAGAATCTCGACATCCGGTGGAGGGCTGGGAGCGAGGGCGAGGGTCTTCGGCTGTTCCAGTGGGGCCTCCCGGGAATCCACCGTGTTGATGGTGAATTCCTTGATTCTCTCAAGATCGTCTTTTTGCAGAGTTCCTTTCAGAATGATGACCTGAGCGGAGGCAATGAGTGGTCGCTGTTGTTGAGTCAGGATCTGGACGCACTGGGCTGCGGAGTCCGCGCGCTGATCGAATTGTCCGGGTAGATATTCGACTGCGAACCACTGTTCATCGTTCTCGATCAGGAGTTCGGCGCTGACCGTGTCGACTTGAGGCTCGGAGAGGATTAGTCGGGTGGCTGCCTCAAACTGATCTTTCTTGAGGCCCTCGAGGTCATAGCGCTGGACGATACGGAGGGATTCAAGACCTTTTAGTTGCAGGCTAGTCCGAAGATCGCGATAGAGAGGACCGGCAGCGGAGTTGAACTCTGATTTCTTTTCGACGAAGAGGCGGTCCATGAAGATGTGCTGCCCGGCTTGCCCGGAAGCGGTCGAGATTAGGACCGGCTCCGGTCAAGGCAAGGCCAATGCAGTTCTCGGTGGGCCGAATTAGCCCAGAGGGCAAAGGACTAAAAAAAAATTGGGGTATTTTTTGTTGTGCAGACAATGTTTTTAGCTGGAAGAGAGGAATTTCCCGAGATGACGGCCGGTGAGTGACAAGATCGTGATCGCCCGGCTCAATAACCTGACCTAGAACATTCGCAAAGCGATGTGTCTTTTCCGCCTGATCAGAGTTCATTTTGTTCTCGCAGCGGCTCTGAGTCTGGTCTCCGCCGCAGAGCCGGATAACGAGATTGATGGTCTTGTGGGCCGATTGGATGATGAGAGCTTTGCGGTCCGTGACAGGGCAGACCGGGTCCTGCGAGAGATTGGGAAAGCTGCCTTGCCGGCTCTTAAAAGGGCCTGCGAGAGCGATTCTCCTGAGAAGAGGGTAAGGGCTCGAATCCTCGTGCAGAAGATTCAGCGAGAGATCGTCCGCCGGGAGTTTGAGAGGATGGGCAAGCTGGCTGATGCAGATCTTGAGGTGGAGCGTGCAATGTGGGCGGTGTCCCTCTTTCTTGATCCTGAGCTGGAACAGGCTCAGCTCGCAAGTTCCCTCGATGAGATTGCGTTGGCGGTTCGAAAAAGAATAGGAGAGGACAGGAAGCCTCAGGCCCTCCCTCCGGCGGACGCGATGAAGGCGCTGATCTTTGTCCTTAAGGAAGAATTCCTGCTCTCGGGGGATACTGCGACTTATCATCATCCCGATAACAGCTCGGCGTATCGGGTTCTCCGTAGAAAGAAGGGGTTGCCGATCCTGCTTTCGGAGATCGCAGTAGCGGTGGCCCGGCGCCTCGAATTACCGGTTGTCGGATTGGGGATCCCGGGGCGCTATATGATCAAATACGACGGGGGTCGTGCTCCCGGCGAGGGGCCCGGTAGCGACATTATTATCAACCCGTTTGAGCAATGGCGTGAAATGACGGTCAGAGATCTGATATTCTCCGTGCCCGGATTCGATGCGGATGAGCATCTGCAGGAGCTGCCCGTGCGTCTCAAGATCCTTCGAATCATGCGCAATATGGAAAGTCATGCCCTCGTGACGGGCCGCCGGGACCTGCAGGAGGAGATCCGTGCCTGCTACACCTTGCTGGCTGGGCCTGGGGCGGCCCGGTTCCGCTAGAGAAAAGATGGTCTGTTGAGGTTACCGGGTGCCTTTGCCTTGCCATGGCATTTCGTGGAGGGGACACTTTCAGGATGCAGCCCCTCAAAGCCCTTCTGCTATGTTTCCCGTTCGTGATGGGCGTGGGAGACCTGGTCATCGGTGACGACAGGGCGGATGAGAGCTGGTGGTCCCTTCAGCCGATCCCCCGTCCGGAGGTTCCGACGGTGAAAAACACCGGGTGGGTGCGCAACCCGATCGATGCCTTCATCCTCGCTAAACTGGAGGAGAAGGGACTGCAGCCAACTCCGGAGGCTAGTGAAGGGATTATTGGAAGACGACTGCACTTCGGGCTGACCGGTCTGCCACCTGAGCCAGGGGTGACTACAGACGTTGACGCCCTTCTCGCGTCTCCGCATTACGGAGAGCGATGGGCTCGGCACTGGTTGGATGTGGCGCGTTATGGAGAGAGTAACGGATTTGAATATGACCAGCTCCGCCCCAACGCTTGGACGTATCGGGACTGGGTAATTGATGCCTTCAATGAGGATATGCCTTATGATCAGTTTGTGAAGTGGCAGATTGCCGGCGACGTGCTCGAGCCAGATCACCCTGGTGCGATTGCCGCGACCGGATTTCTCGTCTGTGGGGCCTTTGACGGGCTTAAGCCCTCAGGGGATAAGCAGCGCCGAATCATGCGGGAGGATGAAATGGAAGACATCGTGGGAACGGTATCTCAGAGCTTCCTTGGGTTGACCGTGCATTGCGCCCGTTGTCACGATCACAAGTTTGATCCCATAGCGCAGAAGGAATATTTCCAGATGGCCTCCGCCCTCGCGGGAGTGCATCGAGGAGATCGCAATGTTCCGGCCGGTCTGGGGGTGGCGGAGAAGCGCAAGAAGATCGAGGAGTTATCGAGAAAGCTCGCGGAGGCAGACGGAGTAGTTCGTAAACGCCTGCTTGCCCGGATGGAGAGCGACGGCTCTAGGGAGGACCGCGACGGGTTGCCGCAGCCGGTCTCTCGGTGGTCCTTTGACAAGGATCTGCGTGACGAAATTGGCAGTCTCCACGGAGAGGCCAGAGGGACCGCCCGGGTGGAAGGTGGCGCCCTCGTTTTGGATGGAAAGACAGGATTTGTTCTGACCGCGCCCCTGACCAAGACGATCAAGTCCCGGACTCTCGAGGCATGGGTTCAACTCAGTAGCCTCGATCAGAAGGGTGGAGGAGTTCTTGGATTGCAGGGGCTTTCTGGAGAGCCATTTGATGCCATCGTCTATGGAGAGAAAGAATCGAGGCGTTGGATGTCGGGCAGTTCCGGGCATCGGAGGACCTCGAGCTTCGGCGGCGCGGAAGAAAAAAGTGCCAAGTCGCAGTTCGTTCATCTTGCGATTGTCTACCATGAGGATGGAACCATCATTGGTTACCGGAACGGGCGGCCCTACGGAAAGAGTTACAAGACCGGCTTCATGGCCTACGGGGCCGGGGAGCATCAGGTGATCCTTGGGATGCGTCATGGAACCAGTTCCGACAGCAAGCGCATGCTCGCCGGTCGGATTGATCGTGCCCAGCTCTACGACCGAGCCCTGAACGCCGAGCAGGTTGCATTGTCCGCGGATGTGAAAATCGTGACTGAGGACGCCTTGATTGCAGCCCTGAGCGATGAACAGAAGGTCACTCGCGAAGCGTGGAAGTCCGAAATCGCTCGCCTGAATGCAGAAGTCAGTAAGCAAGGACAGAAGAAGGTCTATGCAGTGACGCCCCGGGGTGCCCCGGTGCGACATCTGCTGGTGCGGGGGAGTCCGTTTGAAAAGGGCGAAGAAGTTGCAGCGGGCGGAGTGGCTTCAGTTCGTAATGGGCTCTCCTCCCAGTTCGGACTAAAGTCAAATGCTCCGGAGGGAGAACGCCGTCGTAAGCTGGCGGAGTGGGTGGCTCATCATGACAACCCTCTGCTTGCCCGGGTGATGGTCAACCGGATCTGGCATTATCATTTTGGACAGGGACTGGTGAAGACCCCCAATGATCTTGGGTTCAGCGGAGGTAAGCCCTCGCATCCCAAGCTCCTCGATTGGCTGGCAGCCGAGTTTCGCTCCCGGAAGTGGAGTGTGAAAGCGATGCACAAGCTCATCGTCTCGTCTGCCACTTACCGGCAAGGGTCGCGGGCTAACCCCGAGGCACAGGCGATTGATGCCGGGAACGTTTACCTCTGGCGAAGAGCTCCCATGCGATTGGAGGCGGAATCCATCCGCGACTCCATTCTCGCTGTTTCCGGGGCTTTGAATCCACTGGCAGGAGGTCCCGGCTATCGTGATTTCAAGATGTATAACCACAAGGGGTCATGGGTTTACGACCCCATCGATCCCGAAGGTCCTGAGTTTAATAGACGCAGTATCTACCGCACGTGGGCCCGGGGGAATGTGCACCCGCTTCTTTCTCCGCTCGATTGTCCCGATCCCTCAGCTGCGGCTCCTGTTCGGAGTGTGACGACCACCCCGCTGGGAGCACTCTCGCTCATGAACACGTCTTTTGTGATCCGGATGTCCGAGGAAATGGCCAAGCGGCTCGCGACCATGCCCGGAGGGGAAGAACGTCAGGTCAGTCATGCGATTGAATTAGCCTTCGGTCGCCCGGCGACCGCTCAGGATATCAATCTTGGCCTCGACTTTGTGCAGGAGAACGGTTTGGCCGCCTACTGTCGGGTTCTTTTCAATGCTAATGAATTTCTCTATCTGAACTGAAATCTGGTTATCCCTTTTTATGATTACGTCCCAGAATAGCCATCTACCCGGCGGTTTGCCAAGCCGGAGGGATTTCTTCAACTGGACCCAGCGTGGCCTCACTGGGGCGGCCCTTTCTTCGCTGCTTATTCGTGAGGGTTACGCCTCTCAGCCGCTGGAATCCCATTATGCTCCCAAGGCCAAGCGGGTGATTCACATCTGCCTGTGCGGAGGCTTCAGCCAAGTCGATAGCTTTGACTACAAGCCTCGTCTGCAGGAGTTGCATGGGAAGTCCCTGCAGGCGGACGAGAAGCCGGACGTGTTCTTTGGGAGGGTGGGCCTCCTGCGTAAGAGTGACTGGGAATTCAAGCAGCGCGGGAAAAGTGGTCTCTGGATTTCCGAACTCTTTCCTCATATCGCGACGGTGGCGGATGAGTTGACCGTGATCAACTCGATGGTGGCTGAGTCCTCGAGCCATACCCCGGCAACCTTTCAGGAAAGTAGCGGCTTCCGGATGAATGGGTTCCCGGTGATGGGGTCGTGGGTTTCCTACGGGCTGGGGAACCAGACTGATGATCTTCCTACCTACGTGGTGCTTCCCGATGCGCGAGGACTGCCCGCAGGATCCACCAGTAACTGGACCAATGGGTTTTTGCCAGCAGTACACCAGGGCGTTCCCTTCCGCACCAGCGGAGAAGGAGAGGCCATCACCAACCTTTTTCCTGCGCGCAAGATTGAGAAGAAAGTTGATCATGCGAGTCGACTCCTTCTCGAGAAGATGAATGAGGCGCATATGAGAGAGCATGGTGCCGAGGATGCGTTCGCTGCACGGATGGCGAGCTACGAACTGGCTGCCAATATGCAACTTGCCGTGCCCGAGGTGACCGGGACAGAGAAGGAGACCGAGGCGACCCGCGAGATGTATGGCTTCAACAAGGATGAAACCCGGGACTTCGGGCGCAGTTGTCTGCTGGCTCGTCGCCTGCTCGAACGCGGCGTGCGGCACGTGCAGCTCTTTTCGGGAGGATCTTTTGGCTCTCCCCGGATTAACTGGGATGGCCACGAGGACATGCGGCGCAATCACGGCCGGGAGGCGGGTCGGATCGATCAGCCAGTAGCGGCTCTGATCAAGGATCTGCGCCAGCGAGGCATGCTGGATGATACTCTCGTGCTCTTCACCTCCGAGTTTGGAAGGACACCCTTCACCCAGTCGGGAGCCGACCAGGTCGGTAAAGGAAGAGATCATAACCATGTGGGATTCAGCAGCTGGATGGCCGGGGGCGGGCTAAAGCCGGGAATCACCTATGGGGCCACCGACGATGTCGGCTACAAGTCGGTCGAGAAGCCGGTGCCCTGGCATGATTTTCACGCCACCGTCCTGCATCTTCTCGGTATTGATCACGAGAAGCTGAGCTACTACCACAATGGCATTCAGCGTCGCCTCACCAATGTGCACGGCGAGCTGCTCAAGGACATACTCGTATGACGGTTCTCCGGAGGCTCGGTTGTGGGGTCCTGCTGGGCCTCTCGCTCTCAGGGTGTCACGAGGTGGGGGAGCCGGAAAGAAGCGAGTTGGTCGTCTTCAAGGATCGGGGACGCATTTGGAGTTACGAGAACCTCTCTATTCATGGATGGACGATCTACCTCGAAGAGTCGATCGCCGCGAACCAGAGCATGAAAGCGCGAATCAAGGAGCAGATCACAATCGGACTTGAGAACTTCGTGGGGAAGGTGCCGGAAGGGGCTCTGGCGTTCCTGCGGACCATCCCCATCTGGGTCAGTAATGAGCCAACCTATCCGCTGCGGGAGAACGAGTATGGCGTCGTTCCCTTCCATCGCAGTCCGCAGTGGCTGCGGGATCATGGGCTTAACCCTCACATGGCGCCAGGTGTGCATGTCATCAACCCGGAGGCGGTCTTCTTCAGGCACAAACTTCTCGACTGGGGGCCGATGACCTTCCTTCACGAACTGGCTCACGCCTATCAGAACGTCAGACTCTCCCTGAAGCACGAGGTCATCCTCTCGGCCTATGAGGCCGCCATGGAGGCGGGGCTCTATCTGCAGGTGCCGGACCGGAAGGATAAAACTCGCATGGTCAAAGCCTATGCCGCGACGAATCAAGAAGAGTACTTTGCCGAGTTGACCGAGGCCTACTTCGGACAGAATGACTGGTTCCCGCATACCCGGGAGGAGCTCCGTAACTACGACCCGCGGGGCTTCAAGATGATTGAGGAGGTCTGGAGCGCGGAAGCGTTCCAGTGAGAGTGGATATTTGGGAGGGCTGGTCTGGGACGGCAGGCTTGTCAGGAGCTAGTCCCGGTGGTCTCATCACGGCTGACTACGATGGGTGAGCCGGAGCAAGGGGAATTGGAACAAGGAGACTTGCTGGATGGTGCTGGTTCCTTCTGTGACCGGTGCGAGCTCGTCAGCTGGGCACGCCCATTCCATGATGTCTTCGGTGAGTGGCTGTGGGAGAGGAAGGCTCGTCTTCCCGGGATGCTGGTGATTGTTCCTACTGCCCAGAGCGGGCGCCGGATCCGGCAGAATCTTGCGGATCGGGGTGGCGTCCTGGCTCCCAGAGTGCGGATGCCGGGCTACCTTCTGGAATCAGGTGACAGTGCCTCCGATTCCATAGAGATTCTGGCCTGGGTGGAGCTTCTCGAGGGGGTGAGTGACTGGAGTGTCTTTTCGGGAGCGTTTCCCAATCCACCCGTAGGAGAAGGCTCGGGTTGGGCTCTTGGTCTGGCCAAGTCGCTGGTCGAGGTTCGAGTCAGTCTGCTGTCCGTGGGTTTGAACATACGGCAGGCAGCGAGCCGCATGAGAGGAACAGTGGATCATGGACGCTGGGAAGATCTGGCGGTTCTCGAGAAGGAGGTAGAGAGGTTATTGCAGGGCTGGGAACAAACGAGTCGGAGCCGGTTGGCAGCAGAGGGAACGTTTCGGTGGGACGAGGGAATTGAGGAAGTGGTCATCGCAGGGGTTCCGGATCTTTCTCCTGCAGTTGTCAAGGTTCTGGAGAATTGTCCCCGTCCCGTCCAGGTTCTCGTGGCTGGCGATGATCGAGCGGATTTTGATGAATGGGGAAGGCCCCTGGCGCAGTGGGCGCAGCGTGAGATTGCTTGGCCGCGGGAAGGGTCCGTGACGCTTGCCTCCGATGCCCGGGATCAGGCGGAGAAAGCGGTGGCGAAGGTGGCCGAGGGTGGCAGTCCGTCTGACGAGGTGGCTATGGGTTCCGCAGATGAAGGAGTGACGCGGGAATTGGTCCGGGCCTTCGGAGAGCAGGGTTGGCCGGTCTATGACCCGGGACGTCGCAGGGTGCCGGCCCTCGTGGGCTGGCTTTCGGCGTGGCGTGCCTATCTCCTCCGGCAGGGAGTGTCTCAGGTCATGGATCTCCTGGGGTTTCCCGGGACGGGTGCTCTTGTCAGTGGGAGGAGGGCCCAGCGAGCGGTGGCGCTTTCACGACTGCGAGACCAGTATCTGGTGCGTTCCCGGGAGGATCTTGAGCGCGCTCGGGTGGAGGTCGAGAAACAGCGCGAGAGTCTCGGCGAGGAAGAGGGAAGAGTGCGCTCTGCACTGACCCGGACGCTCAGTGATATGGAACTCTCCCTTGAGACCATGGAAAGCCTTGAGCAATCGCTTCAGCGTTTCATGCGGGATGGCTTTCACAAGGGAATGGTAGAACTCCTGCCCTACGTAGACCCGGAAGATGAGGTGGCGGTCGGGGATTGGCTGGAGGAGACCGCGGACCTCGCCTCGGAGGTCAACCGGAGTCATGCCTTCTGGCTGGAATTTCTTCTCTCCTGCCTCGGTTCGCAGGTTGTTTCTGCTCCGCAGGGCCGAGTCCTCGATATCCACGGTTGGCTGGAGCTCTTTTACGAACCGGGAGAGCACCTCGTGGTCTGTGGCCTCAATGAAGGCAAGGTGCCAGCACACGGTAGCGGGAACGCCTGGTTGCCGGAGGCGACGCGGCGGAGACTGGAGCTGCCGAACAAGGACTCACTGGCGGCTCGGGATGCCTACCTGCTTTCAGCCATGCTCAAGGCGAGGGATGCCCAGGGGCGTGTCGATCTGCTCCTCGGCAAAACCTCCGAGCCTGGGGATGTCCTCCTGCCCTCAAGGTTGCTTCTGGCTGCCGAAGGTCAGGAACTTGCCAGGCGGGTGCAGAAGTTGTTCCAGAAGGATCCTGAGGTCGCCGAAGTGGCCTTTGGGGACGAGAATCTCGAGGGTTGGAAGCAGCTAGGTGGGGGCTGGGAGAGGCCACTGGTCCATGTTCCTCAAAGCATGAGGGTAACCGCTTTCAGGGACTACCTCGAGTGCCCGGTGCGGTTTTACCTGAGCGAGTTCGCGAGGATGACAAGGCCCGACCCGGAGCGGGTGGAATGGAGTGCCACGGATTATGGGAGTGTTGCACACGAGATCCTCGAGAAGTTCGGCCTGAGCGATGAGGCCAGAGACCTGAGCGGGAGAAGTGAGATCGCGGACTGGTTGAACGAGGCCCTTACCCTGCTGGTTGCCGACCGTTTTGGGTCGAAGCCAGCGGCGGCGATCAGGATTCAGGCCGACTCCCTGCGAGAGCGGCTGGGATGGTTTGCGGAAACACAGGCCGGACTGCGGGACGAAGGATGGCGGATTGAGCGGGTGGAAGCGGCCTTTTCCCTGGATGTCGAGGGTATGGAGATACGGGGCTCGATTGATCGGATCGATTACAACGAGGAAAGCGGTACGAGACGGGTGCTGGATTACAAGACCAGTGCCAAGGCCACCGGGATTGCCAAGGCTCACCTGACAAAGATTACCGCGAGCACGGCCTGGCCTGAGCACCTCGTGGGTGTCGATGAGGTGGTCACCGAAATTCCTGCCGGCAGGGCGACCCCCCCGAAGCTGGTTCCTCACCGTTGGCATAACCTGCAGCTGCCCCTGTATGCCCTGGGACTCGCCGCACAGTCCGTGGAGGTAGATGAGATCGGCTACTTTTCCCTCGGGGCGAGCAGGGACGCGGTGCAGGTCTCGCTCTGGCCCGGCTTTAGTGAGGAGCTGCGGGACTCCGCTCTGGCCTGCGCGCAATGGGTCATTGCCCGGATTAAGGAACCGCATCTTCTACCGCGCTCCGAGAAGGTCAAATATGAGGCCTTTGAAGAGTTGAAAACAGGAAAGGTCTTCGAGCTTCTGGATTTGTGATGACGATCAGGGACACCATTCTAGAGCCTTACCTCATGATCCGGGCCTCCGCCGGATCGGGGAAGACCTATCAGTTGTCTAATCGGATTATTGGAATGATCGGGGACCGGGAGCAGGCCCCGGAGCGGATCATCGCCCTGACCTTCACCAGAAAGGCGGCCGGGGAATTTGCCGATGATCTCCTGCACAAATTGTCCAGGGCTGCCTTGGATGACGAGGCCGCCGCAGACCTGCAGGAGCAAGTGAATGGTGTCTTTGATGTGGAAAGCGTTCTGGCACAAGTAGTCAGGGCCCTGCCGCGCATGCAGCTGGGGACCATGGACTCTTTCTTTTCGCAGGTGGTGCGGGGCTTTCAATATGAGTTTGGATTGAGTGGAGGAGACTTCGAATTGATCGAAGGCCCCCAGCTCGAAATGGTGATGAAGGAGATTGTCCGGGAGGCGCTCTCGGATGTCCTTGCGGAGGGAAGCGGGGAGGAGTTCGTGCACGCTTTTCGGAGAGCCAC
>PARF01000086.1 GCA_002709915.1 Roseibacillus sp.
ATGACCAGGAGACTCCGGACACAAGTGATGTGACCCTCGAGTTTGGAGAGAAGGGGCAGATCAGCTGGCGGGCTACCAGCTGTTCACCCTTCCAGTCAGCAGAGAGTGGGACCTTCGTGACATTCACCGGGGAGAGCGGGAGCATGGTGATCCGAAACCAGGGCTATGTCCTTTACGATGGGTCAGGCAAGGAAGTTGAGCGGGAAGATGGGCCCGGTGGAAACGATCTACATACCGGGAATCTGGTCGATGCGATTCGGAAGGGTTCTCCCCTCGCCTGCGATGCAGAAACCGGCCATGTGAGCTCCCTGCTCTGCCACCTCGGAAATATCTCGCACCGAGTGGACAGGCTTATGAAATGTGACCCGGGAGCAGGTGGTCAGATCGTAGGAGACCAAGATGCCATGGGTTACTGGAAACGGCAATATGAGCCTGGATGGGAGCCGACGGTATGAGTAGCACTCACGGTAAATAAGGAGGAGGTCAGATCTTACCTTCCTGCTGTCGTTGAGCTTCCCTGCGATAGTCCTCTTTTTCCCTTTCATCTTCCTGCGCGTCCTCCGAGTAGAAAATGAATCCCAGGGCACGACGGTTTCGGCTGGCTGACGTATTTCCCTCCGCTCGGTGAATTGTCATTGAGTCGTGCACGAGAAGATCTCCGGGTGCCGCGTGTACCACTTCTTCCCTCGATAAATCCTCGGGACGTCCAAAATCAGTCACACCCTGTGAGAAACCAAGGGTGCCGGTGGGGCCGTGGGGGCGCAGCCCATCACGATGAGAGCCGGAGACATAACGGATGCATCCGTTTTCCTCATTCACCTCGTCGAGGGCGAGCCACATCGTGAGGGCCTCAGGAGGGTGGAGCTTGAAGTAGTAACCGTCCTGATGAGGTGGCGTTGGGCGTCCCGCGAGAGGAGGCTTGTTGAAGTATTGCATGTTGCTGGCAACAACGCCCTTTCCCATGAGCTCCTCGGCGAGAGCCCTTGGTTTTCCGTTCATGAATTCATCACACCAGGGGCAGTGGTTCTGCATCTGCTGAATCTGCTTCAGGGTAGAGAGCGTTTCCCTGTCTTCATAAAAGACATGATCCCGGGGCAATTGAGGGATAAGGCCCTCAATGAATTCTCGGATCTTCTCTTGGCAGATTGCAATCTCGCGGGCGTCTAGAAACTTCCTAAGGCAAACGAAGCCCTTATCCAGGTAGGTCTGGCGGGTTGTTTTTTGTTTCATGATCAAACGATACCTTCAAGAGAGTGCTTTCTTACAACATGGAATGGGCTGGGATGAGCTTATCGCCCTACCGCTGCTGTTCGCTGGGTGGGGCTGAGAATAACTCCACGAGGTAACCGTCGGGGTCACGGATATATACTTGCTGGAACCCATCGGGTCGAGATTGTGGCCCAGCGGCGATTGGTATGTCGGCGGAGTGCAACTGCTCAACGGCCTTCGAGCAGTCATCCAGTGCAAAGGCCATATGGTGACCACGTGCTGTCAGGGTTCCTCCCGGATTGGAGGGGCCACCGGGTCCACTTTCCTCACTCTGCAGGATCACATGGATCTGGGTGTTGCCTGCCTGGAACCACAGACCCGGAAATGGGAAGTCAGGGCGAGGAACGGGCTTCATTCCAAGGATGGCTTCGTAGAAGTGGCGGCTGGCCTCGAGATCCCGGGCGATCACGGCAACATGGTCAATTGCATGAACAGATAAGAGAGACGGAGATGGCATCCGAGGAGGATGAGAGATCGTCCTTCGGGGCAAAAGAGCAATCGCAATAGATCGAGGGAGAATCCCTGATTCTGCCGGTCAGACTACCGTGTCGGGCCAAATTCGCTTTCTCTCTAATGAGTTCGTTACACAGGGTCTTGAGATTCGGCTTGCCTTTCGAAAAACGGGTGGCATTTTCGCCCGGTCCTGAGCAGAACGCGACCCGTTCGTCTAGTGGTTAGGACTCCGCCCTTTCACGGCGGCAACACGGGTTCGAGTCCCGTACGGGTCGCCACTTTCCCCTCCCTTTCTGCCAGGAGATTTATCCTCCGGGAGGCTTGCACTGGCAAAACTTCATCCGTCAGGTATGACGGTCTCATGCCTCTATCCTGTCGGCTCCTGCTGCCTGCTCTGTTGTGCCTTCCATTGGTCACTGCAGCACCAAGGCCTAATATTCTTTTTGCGATTGCTGATGACTGGAGCTTTGGCGATGCCGGCGCCTACGGGTCCTCGTGGGTGAAAACCCCGGCATTTGACCGGCTGGCCCGGGAGGGAATCCTGTTTCAGCGTGCCTATACGCCCAATGCGAAATGTGCTCCGTCCCGCGCAATCATCCTCACGGGTCGGTATTCGTGGCAATTGGAGGAGGCCGCAAATCACCAGAATGTATTTCCCTCCAAGTTCGGGAGCTTCGTGGAAGTGCTGGCAGGGAATGGGTATGTCACGGGATATACTGGGAAGGGTTGGGGACCGGGTATCGCCAATGATGCCGGAGGTAAGCGCCGTAGTATCACGGGGAAGGCATGGACCAAAAGGAAGGCGAAGCCGCCTGCCCGCGCGATATCAAATAATGACTATGCCGGGAACTTTGCGGACTTCCTTGCCAATGCCCCAGAGGGGAAACCCTGGTGTTTCTGGTACGGCACGAGCGAACCGCACCGTTCGTATGAGGATGGTGTTGGTCTCAGGATGGGAAAGAGACTGGAAGACATCGATCATGTCCCGGCATTCTGGCCGGATAATGCTCGAACACGTGGAGACATGCTGGATTATTCGATTGAGGTTGAGCACTACGATACGCACCTCGGACGGATCCTGACTCATCTTGAGAAGACGGGTCAGTTGGACGATACCCTGATTGTCGCCACCAGTGATCACGGGATGCCGTTCCCAAGGTGCAAGGGACAGGCTTATGATTATTCCAACCATGTTCCACTCGCGATACGCTGGCCCGGAGGGATCAAGGG
The DNA here is from genome assembly GCA_002709915.1 of Roseibacillus sp. Lineage (GTDB taxonomy): Bacteria > Verrucomicrobiota > Verrucomicrobiia > Verrucomicrobiales > Akkermansiaceae > Roseibacillus_B. The sequence continues at coordinate 2,953 of PARF01000086.1, forward strand.
AAAGAATCGGAGCGTCGAGGACTTCGTGAACTTTACGGATCTCGCTCCCACCTTTCTTGAGGCCGCTGGAATCCGGGATCTTGCTCCAATCATGCAGCCGATGAGTGGACGTAGCCTGTTTGATATTTTTCAATCACCGAGGTCGGGGCAGGTAGTTCCCTCCCGTGACCATGTCGTGCTGGGCAAGGAGCGTCATGATGTTGGTCGACCGAACAATGGAGGGTATCCGATCCGGGGTATCAGGAAAGGAGACTACCTCTACCTCTACAATTTTGAGGCCAACCGGTGGCCCGCGGGCAATCCGGAGACCGGCTATCTGAACTGCGACGCGAGTCCAATCAAGACTCTGATCCTCAACCAGCGCCGGCAGGGAAACAGGCACTTCTGGAATTTGAATTTCGGGAAGAGGCCTGAGGAGGAATTTTTCAATGTGAGGGCGAGCCGAGACTGTGTTGAAAACCTTGCTGGGGATGAGGAGCACGCGGAGCTCAGGAACACATTAAAGGCCGAGCTCTTCGAGAAGCTGAAGGAACAGGGCGACCCACGGATGCTTGGGAGAGGCGAGGTGTTCGATAGATACGGATTTGCGAGCGAGCGATGGAACAATTTCTACGAGAAATACCAGAGGGGTGAAAAAATTTCCACCGGATGGGTTCTGCCCTCCGATTATGAAAAAGAGGAGATTAAGTGATGTTGCCCTCGGCGATGAGGCAGGTCTGCCCGGCAGGCGCTGGCTAAGGGGAAGCGGTAATCCGAAGATTTGAAAAGGTAGTAGGGATATCGGTGACTCGAAGCCCGAGGGTGCCGGACTTGTAGGTTCCATCCTGATGAGTGAAGAGCAGGCTCCCGTTCAAGGACACCGTGAAACGAGAGCCCTCTGCTGAGACGGAGAGCTGATGATCCCGCGAGACGTCGACCGTAACGGCTCGCCTCGTCAGCTCCTGCCATGCCGAGCCGTCCATTTTCCCCAGCAAGACGGTGTTCTGACTGGGTTTGATCCCAACGAAGTAGCCGCGTGCAGCATCAAATCCCACCGAAGGAGCTGTGGACCGGAACAGGATACCCGATCCGCGTCCCTCCCGAACCCGGTTGAAGTTCATGGTCACCGAGGCGGTGAAGTCGTTCGGCAGCATTCCGTTGAGAAGAATTTTTTCTCCGGCTCGGAACTCATTCACTGGGTGCTCAGGAGGAGAGCCGAGGGTCAGGGACTGTCCCTCGGAGCGGTAAAATTGCGGATGACCAAAGAAGGAGTGGTCGGAGGAGAGATCCGAGGAGTAGGGGAGCTTGAGCAGGAAGTCCTTCTCTCCTGCTGGGCGGGGAAAGGGGAGGGTCGGCGCCATGGGCCGACCAAGAAGGGGCCGACCATCACGGGACCATTTGAAAGGCTGTGCGAAAATGGTTCTTCTCCAGCCGGGAGAGCGGTCCCGCTTGGCGTGAAAGACCTGCCACCATTCGGAGCCATCTGGTGATTTAACGAAGCAGGAGTGACCAACGCCAAAGGTTTCCGAGGTCGACTGGAAGATCGATCCCTTTCTCTTCTGCCATGACGCGGGATCAAGAGGGTTGTCTCCGACCAGCTCGAGGAGACCCAGCTTGTAGCTAGGGAGCCATGATGCTCCGCAGGAGTAAGTGACGAAGAGCCTGTCTCCCTGGGTCAGAACCTGAGGCGCTTCATTGAGCCCTCTTCCTTTTGGCGGTGGTTCTGTACGTTCCCACGGGTAGTCGAGATTATCGCAGAGACGCACGCGTCGGGTGGCAAGTTTTGTCGGGCTCTCCATTCGAGCGATATAGAGAAACTGACGATCTGAATCCGGGCGATCCCAGCCTGACCACAGGGCGTAGAGCTCGCCCTTGTGTGTAAGGGGCGTCATGTCGATAGCCCAGAGATTTTCGGAGGTGCGATCACCCGTCTGCAAAGGCCCATGAAGGTCATATTTACCCAAGGGGTCCTCGTTTCTTGAGCGGAGGACATAGGTAAGATGGTTCCGGTTTTTTCCATCGGAAGCAGCGAAATAGATGTGCCAGCGGCCATCGAGCAGGTGCAGTTCAGGGGCCCATACTTGCCTCGAAAAGGGGCCCTCATCAGGAGCCTGCCAGACGAGATGCCTTTCTCCGAGTCTGGTCAGGTTTTTTGAGGTATGAATCGTGATTGCACGATCTCCTTCGGAAAAGCACCAAAGGTAGCGCTTTTCCTTGCTGTCGCGGATGACCCAGGGGTCCTGTCCAACGCCAATGGGGTTAACGAAGTGGGTGCCCGGTAGGGCTCCAGTTTTACTGTAGGACGGGTCAGAGCCGTCCTTGGGCATACCGGCATTCCAATCCCGCACCCTTTTATCGAGGTGCTTTACGATTCCGGGGTTTTCAGCGGCGAGATTGCGGGACTCACCCGGATCCCGTGGCAGGTCGAAGAGCTGAGGGTCCGACCCATCAAGATTGACAAGGTATTTCCACGATCCCTCTCGGACAGCCAGGTCTGGATTGTCTTCTTTGAATCCATGGCTGAACCCCGGGCGATCGGGAGGGCGTCGCCAGAAGAGGGGAGCATTCCGTGAGGCCTTGGACTTTCCGATGATTGTCTGCGAGAGGTCTTCCCCATCCAGTGTTGTGGATGGAATGGTAGAGGTCAGTGCGTAGAGAGAACGGTTAAGGTCAATGGCGGAGAAGACGGAGGTGGTATTGGCTGTGCCGATGGATTCCTTTGGCATCAAGCCAGGGGCCCAGACAATCAGGGGAGACCGGATGCCTCCCTCATACATCCAGGTTTTGGCGCCCCGGAACGGTTTCGAGGTGCCGGCACCGGGTTCGTGTCCATTGTCCGAGCAGACGGTGATGATGGTGTTGTCACGGAGTTTGGGATCCTTCCGAATTCGGTCGAAAAGGCGCGCCAGTTGTTCGTCCATGGAGTCGAGGACTCCCTGATAGAGGGCTTTCTTACTCCCTCCCCATTTGTCCAGCGGGGGCCAGAAGGGGCCGTGGACATCATCAGGCCATAGATTGATGAAAAAGGGTTTGTTGCTGATCTGAGCCCGGTCGATGAACCCCAGAGCCTTGTCCACAAAGCCCGTGGTGATCTGTGAGCGTTGCATCCACTGGAAGCCAGCCCCGAGCCGTTCGGCGTCCGCCCAGATGCGCCCCTGGATGGGTGCCCCACCGGCAGGGTCAGGTTTTTCGGTGAGGGGAAGAAGCTTGGGGCCCATACCCTCAAAGTTGGTCAGGCTCTCGTCGAAGCCATATTCTGAAATAGCCGGGGCATCTGCGACATCTCGCTGTCCTCCCATATGCCACTTGCCGAAGTGGCCCGTGGCGTAACCCGACTTCTGCAACTCCCGGGCGAGTATCGGAGCCTTGAGATCGAGCCATTGGGCCATCCCGCGGCGCTTGTTGTCCCGTCGATTATTAAGATAGGAGGTGATTCGCCAGCGATGGGGATATTGCCCCGTGGAGAGGGCGACCCTCGAGGGAGAGCAGATTGGTGAATTGACGTAGAAGTTGGTAAATTTGATGCCCTCTGATGCGAGTTGGTCCACATGCTGAGTTTTCACGCTTCCGCCAAAACATGAGAAGTCCGAGTATCCCATGTCATCGATGAAGACCACGACGACGTTGGGATTGGTAGTGGCATACCCCTGGGAGGCGGCCAACGTCAGGGTCAAAAGAGTTGTTAGAAGGAGTTTCACTCGATCGCTCAGAGAGGAGGTTGATGTTTCTGTTTGGTTTTTCGGGTGAAAGGTGTGCTTAAGGCTTTTCTGCAGCGCCGCAGTAGCACGCTGCCGGGGGAATGACATCTGCGCTGGTCCATGCGAGACGGAAGGCTTTGTCCGCGTGGCCGGCCTCGGCAGAGCGTCCCTGCCCGTTCAGAGCATCTCGCAGTCCAAGTAGAGCCCATCCATTAGCGGGATAGATTTCAAGATCTCGTAGGAACACTTTCTCGGCTTCCTTGTGCTTCCCTTCCAACACGAGCAATGCACCATAGGCATGGCGTGCAGGCATCATCCAAGGGACCGGCTCTGCATAGACCAGCGTCTCTTCGATTTCCACAGCCTTCTTCAGTTCCTCCAAGCCCCGGGCTCGCTCTCCGGACTTGAAAGCAGCCTCTCCCCGAAGGACATGCTGCGCGATTTTCATGACCTCCTTGGCTGGTTGGTTGCCTAGGTTACGCTGCGCGCCATTGAGTTCCGCTACTGCACCGTCCAGAGCTGTGCTTTCGAGCAGGGCTTCGTCATGCCTTCCAGTGTTCGCATAGGCGACACCGCGTGCGTAGTGGCGCATGGCTTTTCCCACAAGAGCCCATTCCGGAGGGGTTGGTTCTTCCAGGATGTCCTGCCACATTCCGAAACGAACCATGACGTGCCATTTACTCGCAGCCACCCCATCGCTGAACGAGGCCAGTGCTTCGAGGAGTGGTGCGGGGACCTCAGTCATGATCGCACGGGACGCGGAGAGCGCTTCGCGCTTTCGCCCCTGCATGGTTGCTGCCCAGGCGAGGAAATGCCTGTTGTGTGCCATGTAGACACGGTATTCCCCGGCATTGGGATCACCTTCGAACCAGGCATCGTCGAGGGCGGCAGCCCGACGATTACAGTTGGCGGCATCATCGTAGCGGCCCGTCTGCATCCAGATGTGAGAGGGCATGTGAACCAAGTGTCCGGATGCTGGAACAAGGTTTAGTAGCCGGTCGGCAGCTGGTTCGGCAAGTTGGGGCCATGGTGACGCCTCCATGGTGTGAATATAGAGGTGATTGGCCGCAGGGTGGTTCGGGTGATGAAGCATGACCCGCTCGAGAATCGACCGGAACTCGGGAGTCCTTCCCACGGGATCCCCCTCAAGAGTCCAGTAGTTCCATGGCTGCATGCAGATCATCGCCTCAGCGGTCCAGACCTGCACATCCGGGTCCAGTGGGAAGCGCTCGAGGACTTTCTCCATGGCAGCGAGGTATGCCGTATTCTGGGCGGTGAGGTCTTCGGGTAACGGTAGATTATAACGGGCGACCAAGGCCTCAATAAGAGCGCGGTTCGCCCCCTCTTCCCTGTCCTTGAGTTCAAAGGCTCGTCGGGAAGCGGCGTAGGACCACTCGTCCTTCGGCTTGTCGATACCAGGATTGTTCTGGTTGGGCCCACCGGCATAACCGATACCCCACCATGCCATCGCGAAGTCAGGGTCGATGCGGGTTGCCTCGCGGAAGGAAGCAATGGCACCGTCGAAGTTGTAACCCAGCATAAGGGCCATACCCTGATCAAACCACCTGCGGGCCCCTACGGATTCCGTGACAGCCTCACGCCGGTAATCTCCCAGTCGCTCCAGGATCATGGGAGGAGTGGGGTTCGGCAGAGGAGGCAGAGTCGCCGACCATGCGGAGAGGCTCAGCGCGATGGCAGAAAGTGAAAGAGTAATTAGTCGAGTGCTCATCTTTTAAAAGATGATTGGAAGGAATCGGACCCTGCGTCAAGCGGCGGCTCCCTGATCAAGGAAGGAGGGCATGTTGGAATGGATCCGGGCACACGCCTGAACGAAACCCGGAAGGAGGATGGGCGGAGGCGGAATTGTCCGCCGCTGCAGCGCGAGGCCCAGCTCACTTGGCGTCAAAGCGTAGCGCGAAGGATCCATCCTTTCCGGTGAGAATGAGGCTGTTACCGTTCACTGACCATTTTGAGACGTCCCCGAGTTGTTGCAGATAGGCACGCTCCTGGGCCATGGCTTCCGGGGGGCCTCCTCGTCGAGTACTTGCCATGGGGCCGAATGTAATCTGGCCACCCTCTCCAGGTGTTGCTTTTCCGAAATAGCGATTGACCCCGGCGGAGCCACTGGCACGGCCGTCGGCGCCGATCGTAAGCGTAATAGCGGTCCCGGCGACAAGGGCAGTGTCGGAGGTCGCCTTTTTCCCTCTCTTCTCGAATCCTTTCAGCGACCATTCTGTCCCGGTCAGGGGTTTTGCCTTCACTGGCGCACGGACCTGGAATCTCAGCTCCAGTTCAGGGGTCCCATTCGAGAGAACCAGGGCCTCGCCCTTAACTCGCCAGTGGGTAACACCACTAAAGAGCTGCGTAAACACCTCTTCGGCTTTCATGGCAGCTGGGGAGCCGGCCATCTCCGTCATGCCGCCACCCTTGAGAATCAATCGGCCATCACGTTTGGCAGAATATTTCCCGGTCATTCCGTTGACTCCGCCGCTCATGGAGAATTTTCCATTCTGGAACATTATCCCCGGAGGCTTGGGAGCGGCAGTGAGGACCTCGGGGTCAGCCGTCCACGATTGAAGTGTCCAGCCTTGCGGGATGCTGAGCTGGGGTGGGTCCTGAGCGACGGGTGCGGCGCCCGAGCAGGCGAAGAACAAGAAAAGGAGAGCTAAACAATAGCGGATCTTGGCTTTCATAGCAGTAAAGACACCAGAGTTGGGAACTTCTTGGTGAATTATAGCAGTTAAAGCCCTTTAACGGCAGGACAAACCGATTGGGAGAGCGGGTAGTTTGACAATTTTGATCGCCGGAGGTTTTCCCTTATTGACGATAGTCCTGCCTCTTCGGGTATTCCCCTCGTAGGATGCCGCTTTACCAGCGCGTAAAGTCACCCGAGAGAGCAGGAGTAATATTGAGCAATATGGTTTCCTTCTCAGTGTCTCGATTGTAAATTCTTGGATCCCTTGGACGTCGTGCGTGCTGCTTTCTCCCTGCTTGTGCTCTTTCTTGTTTCGGATTGTCCGGGCCGCACGTGGACCAGTAAGGAGGGAGTGACCTTTGAAGGGGAGCTGGTGGAAGCGACAGTTCAAACGGTGACGCTGAGTTCTCCCAAACTGGCGAAACCTCTCAAGGTTCCCATTTCGGAGCTTGCGACTCCGGATCAGATCTTTGTCCGGGCATGGCATGCGGATCAGGTCCGCGAAAAGCAAGCGGTGGCTCGCATGCACCCTGACCAGCGGCGTCAGTACGAACTTCTAAAGGCCACCCGCGAAATTGCGGAAAACTTTGAAGGGAAGTGGCCGGGGATTGTCTCTGCCCCGGGCTCTCTGGAAGTCAGGGACCTGAGTGAGGAAGAAGAAGCGGAGCAGTATGTCTATCATAGCCCCCATTATGAATTCGTCTGTGATGTGCCGCTCAAACGAAGCCTCGTGAAACGTCTTGCGGTCCTCTTCGAAGCGTCTCGTGAGTATTGCCGGCAGTTGCCTATCTCGAGCAAGAAGGCTCACGTGGCAGGGATCAAGCACCGCAACAGGATCCTTCTCTTCGAGACGAAAGAGGGTTACGCCAAAGCGGGGGGACCACCTGGGTCGGCGGGGGTCTACATGGGGGGGAAGGATGTGATAATGGTACCGCTTACTTCATTGGGTGTGAGGAAAGTAGGATCTTCCTATGCGATTGATTACGACAAGGAGAATAGAACTCTTCCCCACGAGTTGACGCATCAGCTTACGGATCACTACTATTTTCGATCCGGGGCCCGGGGCTGGTTTAGTGAAGGTCTTGCGGAATACGTGGGAGCAACACCTTATCGCTCTGGATCCTTCAACGTGAAGAAAGCTCTGAACGCTATCAGGGACTATGCGACGGGCTTTGGGAGAGCCGGCAGAGGAGGTCGAGCGCTTGGCGACGACATCTCTGCCCCGGATCTGAAATCCTTCATGCTTCAGAGCTACGGATCGTTCGTGGCCAACGGCAATTTCAACTATGGCTTGGGGTTACTGATCACGACCTATTTCTTCCATATGGATAAGGATGGAGACCGGGTGGCAATTTCAGCATTCCTGAAGGCCTTGAGGGAGGGTAAAGAGGGAGAAGAAGCTCTTGAGGTCCTACTGCAGGGGCGTAGTTGGAGTGAGATGGAGGAGCAGATTTCTGCCGGTTGGAGAGGGCGAGGGCTGAGAATCAGGTTCCAATAAAATCGGTTATCAAGAGATCATGAGAGGGGTATGCTCTGTTTCCACGCCGAAAATCGGGTTTGTTCTGATCCTTCATTTCCTGCTCTCCACGGATTTCGTCCCGGCAGGACCCGAGGCAAGGCCGGCGGCAGCCCCAGACTTCAAGGAACTCGGGATCAGCTACACCCTGAAGACCTCCACCAGCCCGATACCCAATAGAATTCACATCCTGCGCATTGATCTTGCTCGTGGGAAGGTGGAACCCGTGGTTGTTCTTGGGGCGGATCCGGACGGCGATGGGCCGGCGGAGGCATCCCTTACCGATCCCCGGAAGATGGCCTCCGACCCCTTGGTTCTTGCCTTCGTCAATACCAACCCGTGGGACAGTTTTCCAGATTCCAAGGGCCGGAGAAACCGTAAATGGCATTCGGGGCAACCGGTCGACATCCATGGCCTAGCAGGAACTGGTGGTAAGATGCGTAGTAGTGCGACCCCCTCCAATACTTCCGTCTGGTTTGATAACGAGGGGCGCGTGCGTTTCGGGCATCAAGCGGGGGATGAGCCCGTGGTGGCGACCAACGGTTTTCAAATGATCGTGTCCAACGGCGCCTTGACCGTGGGCGAGGGGGGAGTTCGGCATCCTCGTACTGCTATTGGCTCAGACAAGAAGGGAAAAACCCTCTGGCTGGTAGTAGTCGATGGCCGCCAGCGAGGCTACAGCGAGGGGATGAACATGCATGAGTTGGCAAGCGTGATGAAAGGACTGGGGTGCTGGACTGCGACCAATATGGACGGTGGGGGAAGCAGTATCATGGGCGTGCTTGGCGCAGATGGTAGCATGAAGGTCGTTAACAGCCCCTCGGACCGTTTCCTTGGCAGGGTGAAGATCCGGCCTTTGCCGATGGTTCTTACGATCAGGGATGCTACGGACGTTCAGGAACAGGAGTGATCGGTGAGCGAAACTCTTCAATCCTTAAGAATTGAGGGCTTCCGTTCTTCGGAGGCAGCAGAGCGTCTAAAAAGAACATCGACCCAATGGTTTTGTCCCGCTAGCGTAGGAGCAAATGCAATTACGACTTCTGGCAATCACCGCGCTGTTGAGCGTGTGCAGCTATTCGGTGTCGATCGGAGCGGAGGAGAGGGTCTGGACCTCCCGCAAGGGGGCGGATGTAACCGCCCAACTGCTGCGGGTGGAAGGGGGGGAGGCTATTCTGATTACCCCTCTACTGAAGACCGTCACCCTTAAGATCGAGGACCTCAGTCTGGTGGATCGGCTCTATCTGGTTGAATATGGCGGGGTAGACCCGAGCGCGGTTACCAAGTCGGAGGTGGGAGTGCCTGAAAAGGATGCCCGGGACATGTCCAAGACCTTTGAGCGGGTGAAGGAAAAGTTCGTGCTGGGGACAGATGATGACCTTCAGTACGACATGCTCAAGACGGAGCATTTCTACGTCATCACGCAGGGGAAGATACGGCCCATGGACGTGGCCGAGGTAGCCGAAAGGTTATGGCGGGGGATGGCCTTTCAGCACGTGAACTTCCGGGAGGACTGGGGAGCTAGGCGCAAGCTGATTTTTCTTGTCGAAGACAAGAAGGCGTATGCGAAGCTGGGAGACTGGTATAAGGCCCACCTTCTTACCCTTGAAGGTGAGCATATGCGCGACGTGGCAGTCCGGGCTCGCATGCTGTGGGAGGAATCGAGCTCTCAGACGATCTACATGCCGGATCCGATTGTTGCTAAATTAAATATATTTGGCACCGCCAAAGCCTTCCAGATCGGGGACATCAAGAATAGCTACACGGAGGTCTTTGGAGCGTTTCCGACCCATTCCCTTTCGGGCACCCTGCTCTCAGAATTTATCGGGGGTATCGCGGATTACGCAGAGGAGGGGGCGATGGCCCTGAGGATTGGGCACGCCTACTACAAGGAGATCAAATTGGCAGGGCACACGGAAACCAGTCTTCTCGATGCAGAAGTCTATGACCAGGACGAGATCGTGAAGGCCAAGGGCTTTGATGATGGAACGAAATGGGCCAAGACCCTGCGCGAACTGGTGCGGAAAGGAAAGGTAGAGCCCAGTCTTGAAAAGCTACTGGGTTGGAAGGAGGTCAAGGACCTGACTCCGGAGAGTATCGTCCTTTGCTACTCGTTTGCGTATTATCTTCAAAGTACACCCGAGCGATTGAACTCGTTCGCGAATATGATCCGTCGCGTCCAATACGATGGGGCCATGCCTGTTCCTCTTGAACTGGCGAAGCTCTACGGGTTCAAGACCAGCAAGGAGCTCGAGACAGACTGGACGGAGTTCATCAAAAGCCAGGATTTTAAATGAAAATACTTTCCTCCAGAATACTCGTTCTCCTATGTGCGGGCCTTGCAGTTGCAGCTGGTCTTCTCTTTGCAGAAGAGGAGGGCTACCGCACCTTTACTGATGCCAAGGGAAGAACCCTCGAGGCCATCGTGGTGTCCAAGACTGACACGGCAGTCAATCTCCTGATCAAGGGCAGGGAAAACCCCGTCGAGGTTGCCCTTAAGCTATTAAGCAGTAAGGATCAGGCGTTCTTGAAGAGCTGGGTTCCTCCCAAGGTTCCCTCGGCGGAACTGAAGAAGCTCTTTCTAAAAAAGTGCCGGACCCTCACGGTCAGAGAGCTCCTCGAACTTCGAGGTTATGAGTCGTTCAAGTTCACCTTTGCCAATAATTCCCTGATCATCCCCGGCCTGCTGAATGGCAAGAAGGCGCGCTTTCTGGTCGATACGGGAGCCCATAATACGATCCTTCACGATGCGTTTGCGAAAGAGGCCGGATGCAGAATGGGACCCTATGATGAAGTTGTCGCCGGAGTCGGAGGAACGGCTCCAGCCGCCTACACCAAGGTAGATCGAATTCAACTCGGGGAAACCCTGCTGTTGGATAAGAAGCTCCTGTGCACGGATTTGACAAATGGCCTGCCAGCAGGATCGAAGCCTAAGGAGGATGCTATTATCGGTGGCGAGCTGCTGGCGCGGCTCGATGCGGTGATTTCCTATCGGGAGCGTCTCATCTTCCTGCGCCCGGATCTCGGTGATAAGCCCGAGGTGGCGGAGCTGGGTGAGAGGGCCGGGGAAAAGGAGAGCCAGTTTGACTTTCGGATCTTCAAGCTGAAGGACGGAACGACGATTCGTGGCAAACTTGTAGCCAAGAATGAGTCTGGAACTGGGATCACCATTGAGTTAGTAAATGGAGAAAACAGAGGATTCACGGTCGACCGATTCAAGCCGGATGACGAACTCCTCATCAGGCGCTGGAGCGAGGATGCAGTCGCGTTTGAGAGGAACTGCCGAGACCTTACGGTAAAGGATCTCCTCAATATTCGTAGTTATCAGTCTTTTGAGACCGAGAGAAAGGGGAACCACATTTATGTGGAAGGGGCACTGAATGGTCAAAAAGCAAAGTTCCTGGTGGATACGGGAGCAGATGGGAGTCTCTTTAATATCGGGTCTGCTAATCAATACCGGTGTGAGGTGGGCCCCATGGACCAGTGGGTCTATGGAATCGGCGGCCGTGCTCCGGCAGCGGTGACCAAGTTCAAGTCCATTGAAGTCGGGAAGACCCTTATCGAGAACCGGAGAATTCTCTCAGCGGATTTCAGTTCAAGAAACTCAGTGGGAATCTACGGGGGTGATTTCATGCGGGAGCTCGATGCCGTGATCACCTATCGCGAGATGAGGCTTTTCCTCAGACAAAGATAGAAGAATCCGGCAGAGGGTCTGGGGAGGTTTTTGTCTCTTCGAAGATAGCCTCCGAGCCGGGCTGGGAAGGGTCAACGGGTTCTACGGATGGACCGTAGTTTCGGAGTCACTCCTCTTCATCATCTCCGGGGTCCGGTTTGAGGCGATTTCTCTTTGTCTCCATGAAGTCGAGAGCCTTCTCTGCCCGGAATGAGACTTTATCGTTTTCATCTTCGAGGAAGAATTCCACCACGGCGAAAGCCCAATCTTCCACGATCTTGGCAAGGCCATTGACTATCTGGATCTTTTCGCTTTCGGTTGATGCCTCCTGAGCGAGAGCTTTCCACATGTCCTCGAGAGCAAGGTCGTCACGGTCACGGTCCTTCTGAAGAAACTGGAAGGCCTGAGCATAAGCCTGCCTTCGGAGTGTGTCATCTTCCTCGGAAGCCATGTAGTCAAGCAGAGTATCGAACTGGGTGTCGTCTGCCCATGAACCCAGGGCGGCTAGCGCGGCGATCCGGATTTTTTTATCTTCACTCCCCAGCGCAGTCTCGACGATACCTGCTGCAGTATCTCCCCCGGTGGAACCGAGAAGCTCGAGGAAGACGACGGTGGATTTGTCGTTGGTAGCACTTTCGTAGGCGCTCTGGATGGCGGTAGCGATCTCGCTGCGGTTGGTGCTACGCTCAGCCAGCGACATAATAACTCTCTTAGCGTCTTGTTGGATTTGGCTGTTCTCGTTGAACTGAATGATGCCCAGGAGGTTGGTGAGGTCCTTCTCGGTTGCCAGTTTTCTGGCAGCTTTCAATGCGGCACCCGCAGTCTCGGGTTTGGAGGCATTACGGGCATGATCGATCAGGGCAGGGAGGGCCTCGGGGGAATTCCTCCCCTGAACGACTTGGAAGAACTTAACCCGGATATCAGGAGTCATCTTGTTCTCTTCATTTGCCGCAAATTGGGCGATGATTTCATCGAGATTGTTGCCCTCGGCAACGAGTAAGCGTTGATAGATTGCCTCACGATCACCCCTGTTTTTCAGGGATTTTGCCTCGCCAAGGAGAATCTCCACCTCATCCTGTGTGGTTGGAAGTTGGGTTGCTCCCTTGTCAGCGACCTGGGCGAGGAGACTATTGAGGGTTTTTGTCCGCTTGTTGGTCATGGATTTGCCCAGCACAAAAATACCGGCGAACACAATGGCGACAATGAGGACGGCTGCGATTGTGATCTTGGCCGCATTGCGGCCACCGCCACTGCCCGAGGTCTCAGTGCTTCCGGAAATGAACGTGGAGGGTGCATCTGTGGCGGGTGCAGCGGCAGGAACATGACCGGGATTGGCAGGCGCAGCTCCGGCTGCGGCACTCGTCTGTGCAGCCTGAGCCGGTGTGCTACTTAAATTGACCTGCCCGGGACTCAATGCGGCAGTTGGTGTGGCCGGCTGAGCAGAAGCGATTGCGGGATTAGCTACTGCAGGTGCAGCTGGTGTCGCTGGCGTCGCTGGCGTCGTGAGCTCTGGGGTAGAAAGTTCGGGGGTCGACGGCTCCGGAGTAGACAGTTCCGGGGTGCTGAGCGGAGCTGCCGGGGGAGCGGGAGGCTCTGTTGGAGGAGCGGG
>PARF01000087.1 GCA_002709915.1 Roseibacillus sp.
CCTCCTGTTCCTTCTCCTCCAGAAAGTCTCGCAACACTTCGCTGAAGGTCGTGGAGTTTCGTTGTGACTCCTCCCTGAGGCGGGCAACCTGGCACTCGGTAGCTTCAGTCAGGGAACTCCCGTATTCTTTCAGGATCTTGGAGCAGCGGGCAGACTCTTCGAGTAGCGCATTGTTGGTGACGACGGGACGGTCCGACTTAGCGAGGTTCTCTATCGCACCCTGGACTACCGTGACATGAGTGTCCCGTTCGGTGACCTCTCCCTGTCTGAAGAACTTACGTGAGCGCTTTCCATTAAGACGGGACTCCACCACCCAACGGTATCCGCGCCTGTATTGAGACGTGCCGTGGGGCAGTTCTCTGACCCTTGTCTTATCTTTGCCTCTGGTACTATTTGCGTCGTTTTGCATCGTGTCGCCTATTCTACGGAGGGGTGTCCAACCTTGGTTGCTTAGTGGGCAACAAACGGGCAACAAAGGCAAAAATACCCTAGGTATTAGGGGTATCTACGGTTTGCAAAACCGTTATTCGTCGGTTCGAATCCGACCGCCGCCTCCAGAGAGCTTCCGCCGGAAACCATAAGGTAAGGGTAGTGGGAGGAAGGAATCCTGCGATCGTGTGATCGGGCTACTCCAATGGTAATGAGTTTTCTTGCGATCTGGCCGGGATTGGGAAACAAGGTGTTATGGGTAAGCGAACATCTTTGGACAGGCGGGGTTTTCTCAAGGGGTCGACGGGTGCGGGTCTCCTGATCTGCAGTAGTCAGGTTGCCTTTGGATACAAGGCGAACGAAAAACTGAACGTGGCCTGTATCGGGGTCGGGGGGCAAGGAGTCAGTAATACCCGCGGGGTCTCCGGGGAGAACATTGTGGCGGTTTGTGATGTTGATGAGAAACGCGCGGCCCAGATGTTGAAGCAGTATTCCGGGACCAAGCGCTACACGGATTTCCGGCTGATGCTTTCAGAGATGGATAAGGAGATCGATGCGGTGGTGGTCTGCACCCCGGATCATACTCATGCCGTCGCCGCGGTTGGTGCCATGAAGCAGGGTAAGCATGTCTACTGTGAGAAGCCGCTGACTCGTACCGTGCACGAGGCCCGTATGATGCGCCTAACGGCTGCCAAGCACAAGGTGGTGACTCAGATGGGTAATCAGGGATCGGCTTCCGAGGGTGTACGCCGGGCTACCGAATGGGGCGCTGCCGGAACAGTGGGACCTGTCGAGAATGCGTATCTCTGGGTAAGTGATGGAAGCGCCACCATGACCCGCCCCAAGGATACCCCAGCGGTTCCAAAGAATCTCGACTGGGATCTCTGGCTTGGACCAGCCTCTGAACGGCCCTATCACCCCAGCTACCTTCCCTTCATCTGGAGAGGCTGGCGGCATTTTGGGAGTGGTAGTCTGGGAGATATGGGCTGTCATACCGGGAACTTTCTCTTTCGCTGCCTCAACCTTGGAGAGCTCTGGGAGCCCGGTGGTTCCAGAGAGGCCAAGCGAATCCGGATCGAGGGTGAGGCTACCGGGGTTCATGCGGAAGGCTACCCGGCTTCGACTCGGGTGCATTTCCACATTCCCGCCCGTGGTGACCTTCCGGCGGTGAAGTTAACCGTTTCCAGCGGCGAGAAGATGCGCCCTTCCGCGGACTTGCTTCACGGAAAGCAGCCGGGATCCTTTGGCTCCTTGCTCATCGGGACCAAGGGAAGCATTTATTCGTCAAACCCATGGAATACGAGTTCGGAGATCTTGTCTAAAGATAAGGGTTCGATTAAGGAGCCACCGAAAACCTTGCCGCGAGGTGTTGGTCACCACCGGGAATGGATTGAGGCCTGCAAGGGTAAGGGGGAGACCTTTTCCAGTTTTGCGATTGGGGGCCCGCTCACCGAGTTGATCCAGTTGACCAATATCGCTGGGATCGTGGGTGAACCCTTCCACTATGACACCCTGACCGGGGAGATCCCTGATCACGCCGGGGCCAGCGCCCTCCTTCATCGTTCCTACCGGAAGGGTTGGACGCTCTGATTATTCAGGCCGGGTGAGGTCCCGGCTGCAGGGCAGCAGATCGCGGGAATAAACGGGAAATTGGGATAGCGTGTGAAACGAATCCCTCTTTTCATCCCAGTTCCTGCGCTTGGCCGGCCCTTCGGTTTCACTAATGAAGCTCTTGGAGAGGCGGATTATCTCTATGCCCGCTATCCGGAGATCGTGCAACGCTTGAAGAAGGCGCCCGAGGAAATCATGGCAGCCGATCACTGAATCATGAGAGCAGGAATGCAACACCCAAGGCTGGGGCGGATCGCGATCCTGTTTGCAGCCGTGTTCCCGCATGGAGTAGTGATTGCCGACGAGGAAAGGGAGGAACACGCGATCAAGATCTTGGAGTACTACTGCTTCGACTGCCACGACTCTGCGACGAAGAAGGGGGAACTCAGTCTCGAGGATGCTCTCGCGAAGGAGCATTTCGACGGCACGCTCGTCTTCGAGAACCTCCTTGCCGGCAAGATGCCTCCGGCCGATAAGGAGCAGCCGACTGCGGAAGAGAAGCAGGCCGTTCTGAACTGGCTGGGGAAAAGACGGGAGGAAGCCTCGCCAAAATCGTTTCGCCGCATCAGCCGACATGAGTTTGTGCATTCCTTGAACGACCTCCTAGGTACGAGCGTGGATCTTGCGAGTGAGATTCCGGAAGACCGCGGCACGAATGACTTCGACTCGAACCGGAAGATCAAGTTAAGCCGTGAAATGCTGAACTCCTACTTTTCAGTCGCGGATAAAATGCTCGATGCCGCCTTTCCGGAGGACGGTTTTCCGGCAGAGCAGCAATGGGTGACGAGTAAGATCCGGGACAGTCACGAGAGTTACCGGATTTATCACAGGCCGTATAAAGAGGGGACGCTATTCTCGTGGACGCGGGCAAACAACGGAAATAGCTACTCGTTTTTCATCGACAACTTTGATCCGCCGGTGGCGGGCTGGTATGAATTGACCTTTGATGCCGCCAAGGTGGGGAAGATTGCCAACGAACTCAGCCTGCAGGTGCATGCCGGGAAATACTACTACGCTGATGACCGGCCGCAGCCACAGCGGTTGGTTGGGGTGATCTCGGTGGGTGACCGTGAGGTGAGATCACAGACTATCAGGGCGTTCCTTAGACCGGGGGAAAATGTTTCCGTGCATTGCTATTCACAGCATAACTTTCGCAACAGAAATCCGCAGGAAGGAATCTACATCAAGCAGATGAAGGCGCGTGGTCCGTTGTTGGATTCCTGGCCGCCGACCTCCTACAAAATGGTGTTTGATGGAATGCCGCTGCGGTCAGGGTCAAGGGAGACTCTTGAGGATGGAGGGTTTCAAACGAATTTGCAGCGGATTGGGGGCAAGGTCATGGTGAGCAGTTTTCAGGAGGGAATGGAGAAGGAGAAGATGCAGGACGAGTCGAATCTGACCTTCTGGCACACGCGCTTCTCGCCGAAGGTGGCGAAACCGCCCCACTTTGTGGTTTTTGAGAACCCGAGCGGCGCAGAGATCGAGGGGCTGTCCTTTGCAATTTGGACGGGAGGCAATGGTAACGGTCTCGTGAAGTCCTACGAGATCTACTTCTCGGCTGACGGAAAGTCATGGGGAGAGAAGGTTATGAGCGGGGGGCTCGATGTGCGCCTCGCGAACGAACAGCCGATCATCTTTCCATCTGAGACGACGAGCCGCTTCATTAAGTTCCTCGTGACTGACTCGGTGCAGTTGGACAACAAATCGATCGCCTCGGTGGGGAAGTTGGATGTGATCACAGAAATCGCGGAGCCGGTTGCGATCTCTCGTGTCGCCGTTGTCTCCCGGTCGGAGGAACACTTGAAGCGGGTGATCCGCCGGTTCGCGGAGCGGGCTTTTTCCTCGGTGCTCAGTGATGAGGACCTCGCGCCCTACTTCGATGTGGCGTTGACTGGGTTCAAGGAAGGCGATTTTGTGCAAGCTGCGAAGCTCGGGATGAAGGCGGTGCTCTGCTCGCCGCGATTCCTGCTGATACCGGGGGAGTATTCCAATTCTTCATATGCGATGGCGGCGGAGCTCGCGCGGAGTTTGTGGCTCTCGGTTCCGGATGAAGAGCTTCTTACGCTCGCGGCATCCAACGGGCTCAGTGGTGAAGTCGTGCGGGGAGAGATTGCCCGGATGCTGGCAGAGGAACGCAGTGAGCGAATGATTCGTTCCTTCAGCGACCAGTGGTTGAACCTGCGCGGCTTGAACAAGGTCACGCCCTCGCTGAAACTCTATCCTCTCTTCGATGATCTCATGAATCATTACCTGCCGATCGAGACGCGGAGATATCTTCAGCACCTCATTCAGGAGAACATGTCCGCGGGGCATCTGATTGATTCGGATTTCACTTTCCTCAACCAGCGCTTGGCACGGCACTATGGAATTCCGGGTGTGGTCGGGCAGGAGATGCGCAAGGTGAGCTTGCCAGCGGAAAGTCCTCGTGGCGGACTCATGACGATGGCAAGCGTGCTGCAGGTAACTACCGACGGTTTTGATACTTCGCCGATTTTACGAGGAGCGTGGATCTCCAAGAACATTGTGGGGACGCCGTTGTCACCGCCACCCGAAAGTGTCCCAGCCCTCGAGCCGCAGCACGATCACGCCGAAACGCTCAAGGAGCAGATCGAGCAACATAAGAATAGCAAGGCGTGCTACGCGTGTCACAAGAGCATCGATCCGTATGGATTTGCCCTGGAAAATTTCGATGCGGTGGGGGAGTGGCGCGAGACCTACAAGATCAAACAAGCTCACCGTGGGACGTTTCAGTACCGCCCCGAGGGCTATTTCAAAATGGGAGGCTCCGTGGACGCCTCGGGCGAGATCAATGGCGACGAGTTCCGCAACATCTTTGGATTGAAGAAGGTCCTTCTCGCGGATGAGCGCAAGATCGCCTATAATTTTGCCAAGAAGTTTTTTGAGTATGCCAACGGCCATGAACCGGGCCTCGTTCAGCGTCTTTACTTTTGGGAGTTTGTCGGGCGGAAGCCGGAGAACATCCGATTGAAGACCCTGGTAACTGAAGTGCTGGAGTACTCCCTGAGCGAATCGAAGTAATGAGCCCCTACGATCGGAGAACCTTCCTGAAGTTTGGAGCGGCGCTGCCATTGGCGCTGCAGTCTCTGAACGCGCGGCCTGCCACTTCCTCTGAGGTGACGGCCCCTCCCCGGCGGATTATTTTCATCTGCAACTCGCTCGGGTTCTACAAACCGAACTTCTTCCCGGTCAAACGGGGTGATCTGGCGAGCTCGCGGTATCTCAAGGAGTTGGCCGTGAAGGAAAAGATGACGGTCTTTCAGAATCTTTTCCACCCGGGGATGGACACGAGCAATCACGACTCGGAGAAGTCGTTTCTTACCGGGATGCCGAGCCCCGAGGCGACAAACTTTGTGAACAGTATTTCACTCGACCAGGTATTGGCGCGAGAGATGGGAGGAGACACGCGTTTTCCATTTCTCTCGTTCAGTATTTACGATCGCGGCTGGGGGTGTTCCTGGAACGATCGTGGGGTGGCGATTCCGCCGATGCACGATGAGCGGGCGATCTTCGACAAGCTCTTCGGCGAGGAGGATCTCTCGGCGAAGCGGCGGCAGATCGGGAATGATCAACAGATCGTCAAGAGTCTGTATCGCGATATGGCGCGGCTCAAGAGGCGCGGGGGGGACCAGGAGAAAATCGATTCCTATCGCACGGTGATAGCAGAACTTGAGGCGCAGCTGGCGCACGAGGAATTCTGGCTCAAGGCTCAGAAGCCAAAGGTGCCGGACAGCCTGAGCGACGACCACGAGTTCGTGTTCTCGACCAAGGTAAGCAATCTCTTTGAGCTGGCGAAGCTCGCTTTTCAGACAGATTCAACGCGGGTGATCACTGTTTCACTCGATTGGATTTATGGCTCGATCAGTGTGCCTGGAGCAACCGGGGGCTGGCACACCTTGTCTCACCACGGGGGTCAAGCCGGCGTCATTGCTAAATTGAGCAGGATCGAGATCGACATCGTAAAGCATCTCAACAAATTCCTCTCGGAACTCGACGGGATCCAGGAAAATAGGGGAACGTTGCTCGATCACACCACCGTAGTCATTGGAAGTAACTTTGGTGACGCCTCCAATCATACCTGCGATAACCTTCCCACTATTGTAGCAGGAGGCGGATATCGACACCAAGGGCACACAGTTCTCAAGGGAGCCACTCCGCTCTGCAACCTCTACCTTGAGCTGCTTCACCACCATGGTGTGGATGTGGCAGGCTTTGGCAGCAGCGAGGGAAACATGGAGCTGCTGACGGGGTAAACTCTGTGGGGATACGATAGGTTACCAACTGACTTTCGCACCGACAATAGCATTGAATCCGGGCTGGTTTACCCCGGACCCGTGAATCCGGTAATCCTCGTCCGTGATGTTTTCAAGAGCGGCGGTTAGCTCAAGATTATCTGAGACCTGCAGCCCAGTCCGGATTGATGTCACGAGGTATCCCGGTGTGCCTCCGGGAGGAATCCGCTGGGTGTCCCTCTGATCGCGGGCACTGAGCTGGTCCTGCTTTCCGGCGGCTGTGACTCTTCCCTCGACCCACCAGCGCTGGTCTGGGGAATCATAGCGTAGAGCAAGGCTCGCCACCAGAGGCGACAGCCGGCTGACTGGAGCCTCCTCGCTTGGGCCTCCGAGGAAGGAGGGGCTGGTGGTGTCTCCTTCCTGCCAGGTAAGGTGACCTGAAAGGGTCAGGTTATCGAGGAAACGCACAGCGCCCTCAAGTTCGATTCCAACGATTTCCGCTTCCTGAGCATTGGTTGCTTCGACGGTATCTCCGCCGGGGGCCGTGGGAACACTGATGATAAGGTCATCAACCAGAGTATAGAAGCCGGCAGCCCCAAAACTGATGTCACCACTGGTGAAGCGAGACCCGAGTTCGAAGGTCCAAGACTTCTCTGGCTCAAGGTCTAGGGCTCCCAGCTGTTCCTGACCACTTCGGGACGTGATGTTGCCGCTGAGGTCATGGGCATTAGGGGCCCGGAAACCCTGGCTTGCCCCGCCGTAGAGGTTCCAGCTGTCGTCGAGCCGGTAGAGGGCGCGTGCATTGAAGACGACATTGCTCCAATCTGCATTCGCCGAGATATCCGTGCTGTTATCGGGGTCCCAGACCCTGCCGAGCTCTGCTTCGGCGTGGGTAATCCTTGCCCCGAGGGTAGTCTCCAGTCTTTGGTTTAGCGGTTTGCGTAACTGGGCGAACGCACCAAGGAGGTGGTAGGTCGAGTCATCAGCGACTGGCCTTCGGCTTCTGGGGTCACGCCCAGTGCGGGTGCCGGCGGAGTCGATACTATCGCGGTAGTAGTCGATACCATAGACCAGATCCCCACCGAGGAGGTCGCTTTCGAGTTGGACATCGAGGCCGATGGTGTCGACGTCGATGACTTGAGTCCGGACATCCGTGGCGCTGCGGTCCTGGAACGCGCTGTCCTGTGAGCGCTGGAAGGAGAGAGTCGCGCTGTAATTTTGGACCGGGCTGTCGATCAGGTCACCCGCGACCTTGAGATAGGTCAGGCTGCGCTCCTGATCGTAGATGCGGGCCGCGTAGGACCCGGTGTTGGTGCCGTTCCATGGAGTGTCGTTGTAGATGGTGCTGTGCCAGCGCCAGACATCGTCTTGATTGAGGTATTGATGGGCAAAGGTAAGGCGGGTGGAAGGATTGAGGAGAGTCTCGACCTTGAGGTCGAGATTCTGCTCAGGATATCCTGTGTTTTTCATACGGCCTACCCCGCTGTCCCGGATATCCCCGAAATTCTTTCCCGTCAACCCGAGCGAAGCACCCCAGTTTTTACCATCTCCGAACCGGGTCTGAAGGCGCCCAACATGACTACGGCTGTTAGTATCGAATCGATATTGTGCACTGCCACGCTGAAACCAGCCCGCATCCGCAGCAAGATAGCCAGTGTCGGCAGTCAGGATGTTCATCGTTCCTCCGAGAGCGTCACTGCCGTATTGCACAGAACCCTGACTTCGGACGAGCTCGAGGCGATCCATGGAAAATCCGTCAACGGTGTTCCAGTATTGAACGGGGCCGCTTCGGTAGGTGCTGTTGTTGATCCGAACTCCATCGACGAGAAGGAGGTTCTGTCGCCCCGTGAAGCCCCTTATGAAGGGACTTCCATGACCATGAGTGGTTTTCTGGACCATAACGCCTGGAGTATTAGCCAGCGCTTCCGGCACTGTCCGAAACCCCTGCTCGCGAAATTGCTCTGCTGTTACGACCCCGATGGAGCTCATGGACTCGAGAGAGTCTTCGCCGATACGGCTAGCAGTGACAACGGTGTCAGGCAGAAGAAGTGTTTCGGCTGAACGGAGCGGGGGCTCAAAGAGAAAAAGGGTAACCAAGGTTAGCAGGGCGATGGGTCCAGTAGTCTTGGAGAGAGGAAGAGTAATATTCCCGGCTCGGGCGATGGAGTGAGAGTGCATGGAAGCGGGAAAGATGATTGACCGGTATGGCGGGGCAAGCGGATCCCTGCGCCATGGCCAGATTTTTGTGCCGCGGATAGTTTTTGATCAGATGCTGACCACTTAATGGACAATCAGGTGTTTTGCAGACGCCTACGAAGCGTTGTGCGGTTTGCCTGCAGGGCGGAAGCCATGCGCGCCAGTTTTCCATCATATCGTTCCAGAAGACGTCTTATGAGGGTCGCCTCCAAACTTTCAGCAAGATCCCGGTACACAGGATCTTTTCCCTCGTTTAGTCTGGTATCAATCCAATCATCGAGAGCTTGGACGAGAAGGGAAGGGGCGTGGGCGTTGATGCCGGCGATCTCTCCCTTGAGATAATCGGGGAGATCGCTTTCCTCAATAGCCCCGGCACCCGAATTGATGGTAAGAGCGAACGCGATGGAGTTTTGGAGCTCTCTCAGGTTTCCTGGCCAGTCGTGCGACATAAGTTGGGCGAGGGCGGGCTCCGTGATGGATAAATTGCGGGCAGGTAGCAGTTGACCGATGAAGTAAGAAACAAGGGCAGGTAAATCCTCCATGCGATTACACAGGGAGGGCAGGCGTACTTCGAGGACTTGAAGGCGATAGAAAAGATCACTGCGAAATGTCCCGTCCCGTGTAAGGCTCCGAAGGTCTTCTCGTGTGGTGGCGATCAGGCGAGGGAAGTCAGGAGGAGATCCTGACTCGATTTGGCGAACGAGTTCCGACTGGGCTTCTGGATTCAAGGAGGCGATCTCTTCAAGGATGAGGACTCCTCCTTGGGCTTTTTTAAGCGCGGAATTCAGGGGCGTGCTGGAGGTAGATGGACCTATGACCAGTGTTTCTGATGGTCCACCCCGCATACTGTTACCTTGAATGAGCCGTGCAGCATGAGATTTACCGGTCCCAGTGCTTCCTCGTACGAGTACGGGATCGTCAGAAGCACAACAATGTGCGATCTGCTGGAAGACAGGTCGCATGCTTGGGGCGGCTCCGACAAATGCTACAGCTTCGGGTGCTGGGTCTGGCCTGTCTTGCCGGCTAGGGGCTTGCTTTGCCGCTCGGCGGAGAACTTCCTGAAACTCGGTAAAGTCGAGTGGCTTCGGGAGGAAGTCAATAACGCCAAGTTTCCGCGCGGTAATAGTGTTCTCGATTTCGCCGTGAGCGGTGATGACAATGGTTGGGGGTCTTTGTGCCGGGGGAAGAGACTCAAGAAATGCGAGGCCATTCTGATCTGGCAGGCCGATGTCCAGAATCATTGCGTGGTAGTCCCTTTTAGATTGGAGCGCTTTCCTGGCCTGGGCTGCGGTGGGAGCGGGTTCTCCCTGAAACCCGGCCTGTTTCACGGCGGCGGCCAGAGCAAGGGAGAGGGCATGTTCGTCTTCGACGATAAGGATATGTGGTGAGTCCATGGGTGCCTTTGGTTTTAGGAAGAAAGAGGAAGAGTGATGCTTACCAGAGCACCTCCTTCGGCATGATTAGAGGCCTCAATCAATCCGTCGTGAGCCTGAATAACCTCCCGGGCGAGGGTGAGACCGATTCCCATGCCTCCTTCCCTCTCTGAGAAGAAGGGCTCTCCGAACCGAGCGAGGGCCTCTGTGGTGAATCCCGGCCCGGAATCGCGGATGGTCAGACGGGCTACGCCTGCAGTCACCACCACTTGAGCAATAATTGGGCCTCCTTCGGGCGTTGCCTGGCTGGAATTTACAATCAGGTTACGAAGCACTTGCTCGATCCGGAGTTTGTCACATTCTACGATCACCGGGCCAGGTGCATCGATCTCGAGAGGAGTGCCTGCATGGGTGAGGGCAGACTTCTGTCTACGGCCCACATCTTCCAGCATTGCGACAAGGTCATGCGGCCTGCGTTCCGGAGGATGGGCCCGGGCGACAAAGAGCCACTGATTTACGAGGTCAGTAATGCGCTCTACTTCTTCCCGGATCAGATTTACCGATTCGGAACCTTCTGTTACAATCCGGGGTTCGATGAGATCGGCATGCATGCGAATTGCTGCTGCAGGATTCCGGATTTCATGTGCGAGACTCGTTGCGATTCTGCCGAGAGTGGCAAGCCGTTCGGACTGATGCCTCAGCTTTTGTTCACGTAGAAGTGATTGATGGGTATCTTTAAGGGATCGGGCCAGCTGTCCGAGTTCATCGCTACGGGCAGTGAGGGGCGCGGGGATGGGATTCTCCGGTTCCTCATTGGTTTTCAGATTGGGAAGCCAGCCGGTTAAGAGGGTAAGTGGACGGACGATCCGGTCTGCCAGAATGAAGACGAGTCCCCCAAAAGCAGCGGTAAGAAAAAGGGTGGGTATCAGAATCCAGATGCCGATTCCGGTGAGGCCTCCCTCAGCCTCCCTGACGAGAACGAGGTGATCCTGAGAGGATACCAGTGGAGTAGTAGCAACCTCGTAGGATCCTATCCGCGTAGCGGTGGTGGTATTTCTGGAGAAATCCTTCAGTTGCTTTTCTATGCCGGAGGGCCATTGCTCCCCCGAGGAATGAACGATTCGCCCATCCTCACGGAGAAAAGCTACTCGAACTTCCAGAATGGTGGAAAGCCGGTTCGCCATTTCGATAGAGCGTGGAAGGGGCAACTGTCCCATGAAACCAGCGTTGGTGATGGCCGTTTGCTCGAAACGCCTCAGGGATTCACGTCTTTGAAGCATTGAAATCCAGATAGCGAGGCCGAGAGAGGCAAGGAGGACGAAAGCGGAAAGGGGGATGACGAGCCTTTTATAAAGGCTCCCTCGCCGGACTGGACCATAGTTAACCACTCGCCTCAATAATGAGCACCCGATGTTCATTTTCGAGCGTTAAAGTGCGGAATATACCCTTTATAGTGGGTGGGCTCGAGTCGACGCAGATTGCAATCAGGGCTTCCAGTCTTTCTCGCGCCCACGCTTCTCTACGGGTTCGCAGGGTTCACGGGGCTACAGCGGGAACACCTTTTCAATCTCGGTAGATTTTACCCCCAGTGTAAAACTACCTTGCCGCTTTTCCCTGATAGCATCGTTTCAAACGCATTCTGGAAGTCCGAGGCGTCAAACTCGTGAGTAATGACGGCAGAAGGATCAAGGCCAGCACGTACCATGGAGCTCATCTTATACCATGTCTCAAACATCTCCCGACCGTAGATGCCTTTCAGGACAAGCCCCTTGAAGATGACTTTTTCAAAATCGATCTCAAGCTTGTCTGGAAAAATACCAAGGAGTGATACACGAGCTCCGTGAGAGGTATGCTCGAGAATATCGGAGAGCCCCGCAGAGTGTCCTGACATCTCAAGGGCGATATCAAATCCTTCTTTCATGCCGAGTTCACTTTTGACGTCTGTGAGAGACTCCATAGTGATATCAACGGTCCGCGTGGCCCCCAATTGTCTCGCAAGGTCAAGGCGGAAAGGATTCGGGTCTGTAATGACCACATGCCGAGCTCCTGCGAAGCGGCAAACTGCAGCTGCCATGCACCCAATAGGACCAGCGCCAGTGATAAGGATATCCTCTGCAACAAGATCCCACGAAAGGGCGGTGTGGATCGCATTCCCGAGTGGATCAAAGATTGCAGCTAGATTTTCGGGGATTGCAGGGTCCAGCTTGTAGACGTTGCGGTAGGGTAAAACCAGATAGTCGGCGAAGGCTCCGGGGCGATTAACACCGACGCCGACGGTGTTGGGACAAAGGTGACGACGCCCTGCGAGGCAATTGCGACAACGCCCGCATACGAGGTGGCCTTCTCCGGAGACGTAATCGCCCGGGACCAGATCGGTCACTCCGGAACCCGTTCTCTCCACATAGCCACAGTATTCGTGACCTACGGTCATCGGGGTTGGGATGGTTTTCCGGGCCCAGGAATCCCACTTCCAGATATGGAGGTCCGTGCCGCAGATGGCCGTCCGTGATATTCTGATCAGAACATCCATGGGGCCAACCTCTGGAACCGGAAGATCCGCAAGCTCGAGCCCTGTTCCCGGACTGCTTTTTACCAAGGCGCGCATTGTTTTCTCTTCTTGGGCTAAGTCCTATGGAAAGCGATTGCAATCGACTTCAATGAAGATTTCGATTTTCAGGGGGCTGGATCCGGATGAATCTTGAAACGAAATGACGCTGGAGGATCTTGGTTGGAACGAGGCATTCGCTGAAAGGTTTGCGCCCTTTGCAGAACGCGGACTCATACCGGCTCGGCTTGTGCGCGAAACGAAGATCAATTTTGCAGCGCTGCTGGAAG
This sequence comes from Roseibacillus sp., assembly GCA_002709915.1. Taxonomy (GTDB): domain Bacteria; phylum Verrucomicrobiota; class Verrucomicrobiia; order Verrucomicrobiales; family Akkermansiaceae; genus Roseibacillus_B. The sequence goes on from PARF01000087.1 coordinate 12,695, forward strand.
GAGGAGAGCAGATTGATTGTGTCCTTGGCGGAAAAGTCTGGCACGAGGCAGAAAACGATGCCGACTTGCCCTCCGTGGGAGACTGGGTCGCGCTCGACAGGGGAGGAAATGGCGATGAAGTCATCATACGGGAGTGTCTTCCAAGGTTCTCGCGGTTCTCCCGGAAGATGCCGGGAAAAAGTGCGCAGGAGCAAGTATTGGCAGCTAACGTGGATATTGTGGTTGTCGTGACGGATCCCGGCGCAGACTTCAACCTCCGACGGATGGAGCGCTACCTTACCCTGATCGAGCGATGCGGAGCCCGGCCGGTGGTCCTGCTGAATAAAGCGGATTTGTTTGCAGAGAAGCATTGCATGGATGCAGCCGGAAAGCTGCGGAACCTGAGCCGGGTCGCGGAAATTCACACGACGAGTGCGAGAGAATGCCGGGGGCTGGATGTTCTTCGTGGGTATTTAAAACCTGGAGTAACTATAACGCTTGTTGGTTCCAGTGGAGTCGGAAAGTCCACTCTGGTTAATCAGCTGCTGGGCGGAGAATGGCAGGAGACCAGTGAGGTCAATGAAGTTACGGGTAGAGGGCGGCACACAACCAGCCATCGTGAGCTGGTTGTTCTTCCCGAGGGCGGTTTGTTGATCGATAATCCGGGAGTCAGGGAAATCCAGATGTGGACTGATGAATCTACCCTGAGGGAAAGTTTTGCGGATGTGGAGGATCTTGCGGCGCAGTGCCGCTTCACGGACTGCAAGCATGAGGGAGATATCGGGTGCGTGATTCAACTGGCGGTGGAAGAGGGCAGTCTCGACCCCGACCGCTACAAGAGTTATCTGAGGTTAGAAGATGAAATCGAGGAGCTCAACAGAAGGCGCCAGAAACGACGAATGGCTACAGAGCGCTGGGCGAAGCGCAATCGCCGGGTGAAGGCGAGGAACCTTGCTGATCGGATTGAGCTCGAAAAGGAAGAGAGAGGAGAAGCCTGAAACCGGTAATTGCGCAATAGCAAGACTGTTGTGCGCTACCTATCTTCCGTGGGAGAAACCGGTGGAATCAGGGGATTTGAAAGATTCCTCCCGTGCTTGGGTCTCGGGCAAAATCGCCTGTTTGGAAGGGTTTCCCTGTTTTGGGATTACGACTGATATCGATCAGATTATGAGGAGGAAACGGACTGATTATGTGATTTGGATTATCTGCCTTAAATCCTCTCTTATAGCTCTCGGGCTTCGCGCTGGGAGTGGTTGGAGATGGTTCTCCGGATCCAGTTTCCGAGGCTGACTGGTTACTGCATGCGCTCAGAACTAGCAGTGAGGCAGCGACAGAGACAATACTGAGCCTTGGAGAAAATCGCGAATGAGTCATTACGGATGTGGTGTTCGATTCCTGTAGGTTTCAGAGGGTACGAAAATATATATATGGTAGCGACTCTTATCTATCTGTCAGCTGATACATTGGCGAATCATAATCCCGAACTTCCGCAGGGTGGAAATGCGGTATCTCCTGTCAAAAACCCGAAACTGACCCCGCCTCATCTGTCGCAGCAGACTATAGTATATTTTCCTCATCACCTCAGCGGCCCGCAGTGCTTTCCGATCCCCCGGAGGCAAAAGGCGGGCGGTTTCCTCGAAGATACGTTCGGCCCGATCTGCTTCAAAGTTCATCAGGGAGAGAAATCGTTCATCGTAGACATGCTTCGCAAGGTCATCTTCGGTGTATTGAAATCGCTGAAGGTCAGCGAGAGGAAGATAGATTCGGAGTCCATTTTGGAGGTCCTCCCCCACATCTCTGATAATATTGGTGAGTTGAAGACAGTGCCCAAGGCTGATCGAGTATTCACGAGCCTGCTGACTGGCGCCAAAGAGGGGTAACAGTATCAGACCGACGGTTGATGCTACCCGGTAGGAATACTGCTGGAGCTCTTCCCACGTTTCAAACCGTTGAGGACTGAGGTCCGATTCACAGCCACGTATAATCTCCTGGAGAAGCGAGGCTTCAATAGAGTGGCGCTTGCGCATATCCACTACCTGTGCCTCGAGGCTGTTTTGTGGATGATCATCCTCTTCAATCGCCTGCATCCATTTTTGCAGGGCCATGCGTTTTTCTTCCGGCGGGCGAGAAGTGTCGTCGGCAATATCATCGACGACCCGGCAGAACGCGTAGAAGACGTTAAGATCCGGGCGACGATCCTGCGGGACGCACATGAACGCGAAGGCCAGGTTGGACTTGGCGCGGCGGGTGATTTCAGCAGGTTTCGTCATTCTATTCTCAATGTTTTATCTGATCAGCCCCCAGTGTCCTGTGGTAAACGGCCACAGCGAGAGAAAAGCAGGTCCGACGAGATTGTATTCTCTAACTGGGCCCCAGTAGCGGGAGTCGAGAGAGTCGTCCGTATTGTCCCCGAGGGCAAAATAGCCACGCCTGAGAGAGAGTTGAGCTCCGGTATTTCCCTCTGCAAGCAGGGTGTCACGGGTCTTAAGGTGAACGCGGTCACCCCGCTTACGAATGAACTGCGGCAGGGGGTCACGGTAATTTCTTGTGGGTTGATAGCCAACCCCGACTGGACCGGCGTAGATCCCCTCTCGATTTCCAATCATGCGAAGATATTTTTCGGCAGCAGGTTGACCGTTGATTATCAGGAGAGGCTCCTCAATCTCGACCTTGTCACCTGGTAATGCAGCAAGGCGCTTGATATAATGAGAGCCAGCACCCTGCTCTCTTTGACTGCGTTGATGAATTCCTGCGATGCCACGGGTATCAAAAACAAAGACCTCCCCCCTGCGTGGTCGGCGAAAATTGTAAGAGACTTTGTCTACAAGAACCAGATCTCCGGTAGTAGAAAACCCGGAAACGGTTGTATACGGAGGAACATAAGAAAGACCCATTTCGTAGTCTGTGTTAATCTGGAGTCCCATCTTTTGCAGAGCATTTCGGGGAGCCGGTAGTCTAAGGACCTCAGGTTCATGGTGACTGTCGCCTCGAAAATGGAGTTCGGTGACAGTAAAGAACTGAAGGTGCTGCCCTTCATTGATACGCTCTAGATAGCGTCTTTCAGACGAGGCATTGACCACCTTGTGAATATAGCGCCTTCCGTTCATGACGGCCTGCCAGGTCCTGACGGGGACGGAGGGAAACTTTTCTCTGGCAAGTTCATTTCCAACAATACCATTCAAAGTGGGCTGCATCGATCCGGTAGGAATCCGAAAGGGCTGAAGGAAATAGCCCCGAATCCCCAGTGCGATTACGATGGCGACGAAGAGAACCTCGAGGTTCTCGGTGATAATTCCGGGTCGTCGATAACTGGAGAGAGCATTTTCGCATGCTTCCGTGAGAAGTTGACTGGTCTCCCCGACCCGGTCCTTATCTGCAGCCTTGATTGCCAGGTTGAGGTTGCAAAGGGCCTCTTCGATCAAAGATACCTTTTCTGCCGTCAGCAGATCCCGCTTATAGTTGAGAAACTTGCGAGCGCCCTTGGAAAGGAGTCTGGCTTCTTTCTTCCAGCGGGGAGAAAACATCGCATTCTAGGTTTAGTGTCCTCGCAGAAAAGCTGCTCTACCTAAAGAGAGAAGTCCAGCGCCTGCAGGGCTATTTTATTAGGCCCCAGTGCCCCGAGCTCAGTGGCCAGAGTGAGAGAAGAGCTGGTCCTACGAGGTTGTAATCACGAACATGCCCCCAATAGCGGGAGTCCAGCGAGTTGCTTGTGTTATCACCCATCGCGGCATATTCGCGATAAAGAGCAGCCTCGATTGGATCCTTGCCATTGTCGATCTGGTTCTGCCGGCTCTTCAGCGTGAGAACATCTTCGGGGTCGTCGAGATACCGCCGCCATCGAGTTCGCCCTTCGGTGGCAGCAAGCTGGTAGCCCGGCCAACCTTCATGGCGCCCCTCTCCCCGCATAACCTCACGAATTTTCTTCTCCTCGGCTGGCTTGTCGTTGACGTAAAGATCACTGCCCACTATCTGCAGGCTGTCACCCGGAACACCGACGAGGCGTTTGATATAGTGTGATCCGGCTCCCTGGGGGCTATTAGACCGCTGTTGAATTCCGGTGATGCCGCGGGTGTCGAAGACGAATACCTCTCCACGATCCGGTCGTCGAAAGTTGTAGGATACCTTATCGACGAGAACGAGGTCTCCGCTGGTCGTATAACCAGACACAATGGTATTTGGCTCCAGCCACCATGTGTTTCCATCCGGGCTATGCCTCAGGCGAGACCGGTCTAGCGCACCCATTTTTTCCAGAGCGGTTCGGGGAGCCTTGATTCTGGCAACTCCACCGTCCATAAAATGAATCGTTGTTTCAGTGAAAAACTGCCATTTCTGCCTCTGTTCTATATATGGCATAGGGGCTCCGCGGGAATCTCGGCGGAAAGGGTGGGTCATGATCTCGCGCTTCTCGCTGCCGCTGAGCTTCTTGTAGATGTATTTCCTTCCTCCTGTGACAGCCTGCCAGATCTTCACGGGGAACGCGGGGAACTCGTCCTTCTGCAGGGTATGACCAATGATCCCGTTCAGGGTAGGTTGCATTGATCCGGTTGGTATGCGGAAGGGCTGAAGGAAATAGGCCCGAATCCCAAGTGCGATTACGA
>PARF01000088.1 GCA_002709915.1 Roseibacillus sp.
CATTACCGCAGGAGGTTCCAAGCACTCACAAGGGCCTGAAGGCCTGCCATTTCAATCGAGGAATCAATTCCTGCGCCCCAGATCAAGCTACCATCATCATGTTTCAGCTGTACGTAGGCTGCAGCGTCCGAGCTGGATCCATCCCTAAGAGAATGAGAACGATAATCGGTGAGGACAAAGTCCTTCTTCCCATCTTCCTCAAGCGCGTGGACCAGCGCATTGATGGGCCCATTCCCCCGTCCGGCGATAATCCGCGACTCTTCACCAAAACGAACCTCAGCACGGCAACTGACCGTGCCCCGCTGATCAGGATCCTGCTCAAGCTCGTAGCTGACGACCTGAAGGGGCTCTACGACATTGGCAAAATACCGGAAGAAGGCGTCCTTCACCTCCGCCGGATTCAGCTCCCTGCCAAGCTGGTCCGCCAGATCATAGACTTGCTTGCCGACCTGTGGGTGCATCGTTTTGGGAAGGTCGAATCCGTATTCGCGATCAAGAATATAGGCCACGCCCCCCTTCCCTGACTGAGAATTGATTCTAATGATTGCCTCATAACTCCGGCCAATGTCCTCAGGGTCGATCGTAAGGTAGGGCACTCCCCATTTCACAGAGTCTCTATTTGCCTCCGAAATATCACTCTTACGCCTGTCGAATCCCTTCTTGATAGCGTCTTGATGACTTCCGGAAAAAGCGGTGAACACGAGTTCTCCTGCATACGGCTGCCGATCAGCCACCTCCATTCGTGTGGTGCGCTCGTAGACTTCTCTGATTCTGGGCAGATCCGTAAAATCAAGGCCAGTTTCTATCCCATGACTGTTCATGTTGAGCGCCGCAACCACGATATCCAGATTCCCGGTTCGCTCGCCGTTCCCGAACAGTGTCCCCTCAACCCGATCTGCCCCCGCCAAAAGGCCGAGCTCGGTAGCAGCGATTCCAGTCCCCCTGTCGTTATGCGTATGAAGAGAAACCTGAACACTCTCCCTATCCTTCACGTTCCGACAGAACCACTCAATCTGATCGGCATGCACGTTTGGGGTCGTCCACTCAACTGTAGCAGGGAGATTCAGAATGACCGGCTTGTCAGGGGTCGGCTGCCATACGTCCATAACTGCCTCGCACACCTCCAGCGCAAACTCCAGCTCTGTGTCTGAAAACGATTCTGGCGAATACTCGAGGTCTACATTGGTGCCCGGCACAGTTGGGATCAGCTCCCTGACTATCATGGCCCCATCAACCGCCATTTGTCTGATATCCTCCCGGCTGGCATCACCGAACGTAATCCGCCTTTGTAAAGGGGACGTCGAATTATACATGTGGACGATTACATTCTTTGCCCCATCAATCGCCTCAAAGGTCCGTCGAATCAAATGTTCTCGAGCCTGTACGAGAACCTGCACCTTGACTCCTTCCGGAATCAGATCGTCATCGATAAGGCGTCGAAGGAAGTTAAATTCGGTCTCCGAAGCAGAGGGAAACCCTACCTCAATCTGGGTGAATCCGATCTCAACCAGCAACTCAAACATTTCGAGCTTTTCCTCCACGCTCATTGGAACCGGGAGAGCCTGGTTGCCATCCCTCAGGTCCACGGAACACCACACTGGTGCCTTGGCTAGCGTCCGGTCAGGCCATTGGCGGTCCGCAAGCCCAACTTCAGGAAAGGGCCGATACTTACGGATCTTTTCTTTATTCATGATCAGGTCGGGTGAGCTGATAGTTATCTTTCGGCACGGTCTTGGCAATCGTATCGGACGCTGTTCGCCCTGTCAGGCAGGAGACATTGCTGAGCCAGTAGACACTGACAAGGACTAGCACCCGAGCTGCGACACAAAAAAAAGAGGTGCTGGAGTCCAACCGTTCACGGCTGGCAGGATTTGCACGGGGCGCTGGCCCTGTCGAGGTAAAAGGATAAAGCCGGGATGCTCCACCTCGATTCATCCCTTCATAATTCAGGCTCATGAATGGAAAAATCTCTCTTTAGGTGCCTGCCGTCTTGCCGAATCGCTCTGCATACCTTTGCGTAAGGGCAGGCCATATGGTCTGCGCATGAAAGATTCTCCCCGGCTTCTGGCCTCAAAAATCATCCACGATTTCGAGCGTGTTCTCGTCGCCTTCTCCGGCGGGATCGATAGCACTCTGGTTCTGAGAGTCGCTCGCGAACAACTCGGAGCCAACGCGGTAGCCATTACCGCCGTGTCTCCAAGCCTTGCCAAAAGCGATCTAGAAGCCACCCGGAGCCTCGCCGCCGAGATTGGAGTTGCGCACGAAGTGGTCCAGAGCCGGGAAACCGAAGACCCTCGTTACCAGCGTAACGACTCCCAGCGGTGCTATTTTTGTAAGACCAACGTTTACCAATGCATGATCGAATACGCGAAGGCGGAAGGCTTCCAGTGGATTCTTGATGGCACTAATGCTGATGATCTTGGCGATCATCGCCCTGGTCTGCGAGCCGCAAGAGAGCACGGTGTCCGCAGCCCGCTACAGGAGGCTGGTATAGGGAAAGGGGAAATCCGCGAATGGGCCCGCCAGCTGGGCCTCTCAAACTGGAACCGACCAGCTAACGCCTGCCTCTCCTCCAGAGTTCCCTACGGTTCGGAGGTCACTCCAGAGAAGCTCGCACAGGTTGAAAGAGCTGAAGCGTCGCTTCGGGCGCTGGGATTTCGCGAGCTTCGAGTCCGACATCATGACCAGATAGCTCGTATCGAGGTGAGTCAGGATGAACTCCCCCTCGCCGTGGAACAGAGCGATCAGATCACGAAGGCGATGAAGGAGGCAGGATTTCCATACGCCGCTCTCGATCTGGCGGGATTCCGCTCGGGAAGCATGAATGACGTCCTTAGGAAAAAATGAACCCCGAACGCATCGAACGACTACTCAATCAGGTCGCAGCGGGGGATGTGACGGCTGCCGATGCGCTGGAAGAACTGCGTGATTTCCCATATCAAAAACTCGATCATACAACGATCGACACCCACCGGGAGCTCAGGCAAGGAACGCCGGAAGTAGTCTTCGGCGCGGGAAAGAGTGGGGAGCACCTGGTTGAAATTCTCGACCGGATTTATAAGAACCATCACCGGGCCCTCGCCACCAGGGTCTCCCGCCGGAAGGCTAGAATTGTGGAAGAAGCGCTACCAGAGGTCCGCTATGACAGACTTTCGCGTCTGCTCGCTCTGGGGCCCCGCCCAGAGGCAAAGGCACATCCCTACGCGGTTGTCGCATGCGCAGGCACCTCCGATCTGCCCGTCGCTGAGGAAGCATCCCAGACCCTCGAGTTCCTTGGTCATCGGGTAGAGCGCCTGACGGATGTGGGAGTAGCCGGATTGCACCGGCTTCTGGATAAGTTCGAGGCTCTCCGAGAAGCGCATGTAGTAATCAGCGTTGCCGGCATGGAAGGTGCTCTCACCAGTGTCATTGGAGGATTAGTCGCGTGCCCTGTGATTGGTGTTCCCACAAGTGTGGGATATGGAATCTCCAGAGGGGGCGAAGCTGCCCTGCACGCGATGCTTTCCTCATGTGCTTCTGGTGTCTCGGTAGTCAACATTGATAACGGATTTGGCGCCGCAATGGTCGCAAGTTTAATCATGCGATCTGGCATGAAAGACGCCGGTTGAAGCTTTCCTTCGAGCCCGATACCCTTTCCAATCCCCGCATGCGCACGGCTTACTTTGACTGTATCGCGGGAGCAAGCGGAGACATGATGCTTGGAGCGCTGGTGGATGCGGGACTGCCTACCGCCCAACTGGAAGCTGAACTCTCCAAGCTTCACCTGAAAGACTTTCACCTGCATATCAATCGTGTCTCCAAGAATGCCTTCAGCGCAGTCAAGGTCGATGTCCATGTGCGTGACGATGCTCCCGAACGTCACCTCGCTGACATTGTGAAGGTCGTCGAGGACAGCTCCCTGTCCACGAGTGTCAAAAAAACCGCCACAAGGATCTTTACTCGGATCTGTGAAGCGGAAGCTGCAATTCACGACTCTACCGTCGATAAGGTCCACCTTCACGAAGTAGGTGGGGTCGATGCCATTGTCGATGTTTGTGGCACCCTCGCTGGACTTGAAGCTATGGGGATCGAGCAAGTTCGCGTATCTCCGTTTCCTCTCGGCCGCGGATTCGTCACTGGTGCACACGGTCAAATCCCTCTCCCTGCGCCGGCAGCTCTGGCGCTGATGAAAGGTTGCCCTATCGCTGGCAGCCCCATCGATGCTGAACTTGTAACGCCAACCGGTGCTGCCGTTCTCTCGGAGGTAGCGGACGGGTTTGGGCCCATCCCACCGATGGCACTCGAGTCAATTGGTTACGGGGCCGGATCCAACGATCTGGACATTCCGAACGTCCTGCGCCTTCTCGTCGGTGATTCCGCAGACGGCTCCCGCCTTTTAACCGAAACTCTGATACAGCTCGAAACGAATCTCGATGACGAGTCTCCCGAACTGGTGGGCCATCTCTCCCTCCTCCTCATGGAAGCAGGAGCTCTTGATGTCTCAGTGCTTCCCGCCCAGATGAAGAAAGGCCGGCCCGGTATAATTCTTCAGGTTCTTGCTAAACCACAGCAGGCCGACTCTTTGGAACACCTTCTCTTCCATGAAAGCTCTACGCTGGGAGTACGCCGTCAGGAAGTACAGCGGAATTCACTTCCCCGTCGTAGCGAGGTAGTGAAGACCAAGTTTGGGGACATCCGGGTTAAGATCGCAACCCTACCAGGCGGACAATGCCGGGTTACCCCGGAATATGAAGACTGCCGGGCAGCGGCCTCCGCAAGCGGAACCCCCATCCGGGAAATCTATCATCAGGTGGAGCACGAAGCTGCTCACACCCTGAATCTCCCACATTCTCATGATGGGCATGACCACTGAAGGAAAACGCCCTGCGGTAATGGGTTGCTCGCTATTTTCCGTTCCCTCCTCATTTCCGACGTGTAAGATTGAATCGTGCTCCAGATAGTCTTCAACGTGATTAGCGCCGCTGAGATCTCCCAACTCGGCACGCTGGAACAGCTCGAACTACTTGACGAGTTCAAGGTCAAGGAAGAGGACCTCGAGAATCTGGAGGATGATCGCTTTGGAAGAATCGAGAGAGACAACAAGGTGCTCTTCCGGTTTCGTGCCAAGGAGTGGAGGTTCTATTTCGAAGTCCTCGATGACCACGTCAGGGTGCATCGCGTCCTTCACAAGAATACGTTTCAGGACTTTCTCTTTCGCTCGAAACTATCTTTCGGCGCAGAAGACGAGGAGCTCGCGCAGTCCAAGCAATTCTGGCACCTGATCGAAGAAGGCCGCAACGCGGACCCAAGTTAGTTCTGACGAGCTCCAGGCTGCAATTCGAGAGGCCGGAATTCCCGTTTCCGGACGGTTTGCCGGAACAGAGCAACTTAAGCTCCTTCCTCGTCCGCCTTCTCCTCTGCTTCTGGCTCTGGCTTATTGTCCTCCTTGTAACGGAGCAGAGAGGCGAACTCAGCGGGAAGAGGCTGTCCACCTCCGAGGGATTTTTTCCATAGACCACAGAGGGCCACACCTTCCTGCAGGAGAAAATATCCTGTCGAATTAGGATCCTCATCCTCAGTACCCCATAGTTGAATGGCAAGGCGAACCTCATCGTTGCCCTTGATGACCCTAAGGCACGCGAGTGCGGCCTTTTGCGTCAGTTCCTCAGAGGCCGTGTAGTCCGCAGTAAAAGCGCCATTAAATGCAATCAGAGCATCGGTATCCCTGCCCAGCCCCTCCAGGGCAAGTCCATGACAATACTTCAACTGAGCCAAGTGCTCTCCGATCCACTTTTTCTCGGCGAGAAGCTCTTTTACAAGCGCATCGAGACGGGGCCAGCTTTTCGTCCGCACCGCATCCCACACAGCGTAAACTTCCAGCTGGTTACGCTGATGCTCACGTTCAAGGGTGTCCGCCTGATACACGTCCAGCAGCTTTTTGAGCCCCTCGAGGTCCTCAAGCTTGCGGCAAGTCTCAAGCTCATAGAATCCTGCCAAGACGCTGTAATTCCCCCGGATTTCATCGAGCGTTTCAAAAGCCTCCTTACATGCAGCGAATTTCTCCCGCGCTCCTGCATAGTCCCGGCTCTCGTAGAGATCCATTGCTTCCTTGAAGACGGGAGGCTCGAAGAAATACACCGATTTAACTGCTGATCGCTTGATCCGGCTCCGGTTCAGACTTTGTGGAGTAGTCTTGTATTCGATCTGAGTCGTACTTGCTGCAGTCATCCAGACTTTGAGAACGTCCTCCTGCTTGCTTACCGGCTCAGTGTATATGATGACTCCCATCGCATCTGCTGCGACAACTTTTACCCCGGAGGCGAAGAGGAGCATGAGGCTTAAAACTAACTTGGTCATATCGTGATTCTCTTAGGGTTTGAGGAGCTAGCTTTTCACTTTGGCTTCTCTTCTACGATCTTGGTTACCGAGGAATGCCCCTCATAGCGGTTTACGAGATCACGCACAGACTCCCAGAGCTCTTTTTCCTCATCCTTCATCTGCCCCAGAAGATGCTCCGTGGATTTACGGAACTTGTATCCGATCTCGTAAGCTTGCTGGTGATCGTCACCATTGTCGCGCTCCCACACCAACTCCATCACTCTCTTCATCGAGGGTGCTGATATCCGGATTAGTCCCGTGTAGCTGGCCCAGGTATTGTTATAGGCAACAATCGCGTCCTCACGCATTCCACGCTTGTCGTAGGACTCCGACAGGAAGAAGGAGGTCTCTGCAGCGTATCGCCGGAATCCTTCCGTGGTCAGATACTCCTTGGCTCGAGTTGTAACGAGATCCCAGTCCTTCTTAGCCGCAAGAATACTTACGATCCGATAAAGAGCTCTCTCCTTTTGTTTTTTCTGAGGAGCGTTATTGAAGATGTGCTCCAGACTTTCGACCGCCTTCTGCTTCTCGGTCGGGCTTGTTGATTCCCCAAGGATATCTGCCAATCCAAAGTTCGCGTTGAACCGGTAGGACTGGTCCTCCCGCCTGACCACCTCGCTGTAGTAGGGGAGCGCATTCCTTGGGGTACTGGTCATTTCGCGGAGGTAATCCCCGACGCGCACGAGCACATAGTTCGTCAACTGAGCTGGCTCGAACTCGCCTTTCAGATCCCTGAAAAGGACTCCTACCATGGCATCTGCCGCGCGTTTCTCGTTGGCATTTTCTTCCTTGTCGGCCTTCTTCCCTTTTTCCTCAAAGACAGTGATGAGGGCAATCCGAAGCAAGGCCTGAGCTTCCTTGTTTCCCGAGTCGATTCCGGGAAAATTGTAATAGTGCTCTTTGAGGTCATCTTCCGTGTGACTCGCTAGGTATGCCCGGGTGTAAGAGTTGATCGCCTCTTCCAATCCAAAAGCTCCGGCAACAGAAGCGAGTTCTGCGATGACCCCCTGTAGTCGTTCCAGAGCTTCTTCCTCCCGGCCTACAACTGTCAAAGGGTGAACCCCCGCGACCGCTGTCTGGGCCTTATATGGAGAAGCGGATCCGTGGTCTTTCCAGAACTCATCATAGTAGGGAATCGCATCCTTCACCCGTGGGTTTTCTTTTTTCCCTCGTTTCTCCGGACCCAGGAGTCCTACCAGATAAAAGAGGGATTCACCCACCACGATGGTATTTTCCCGCCTCTTGGCGAGTTCCATTGCCTTCTTATAGTATGTCTCCGCGGGGTCCCACTCCTCCTGGGTCTGGAGAACATTGCCTTTGAGATTGAAGGCCATGTCCATGATATCGCTATTGGGAAACTCACTTTCTAGCCGATTCAATTTAACCAGCGCCGGGTCCAGTTCGTCTTCGGCAAAATGACAGTTCGCGCGGTCGTAAAGGGCAAACGGAAGATAAATATTCTTCCCAGGGTCTGGGTATTTGGAAAGGAACACATCGAGGAGTTCGGCCGCCTTTCCCCAGTATTGGAGTCGGGAGAGGTTTGAACCCTGGAAATAGAGTGACGCCATCCGGAACTGGCTCTTCTCATACATCTCCACGTGTTCATCGAGGAACTTGCGCGCAACATCATACTTGGCCGTGTAGTAGTAGCTCCCCCCAAGAACGTGGAGGCAGATATCGTGTTGCTTGGAGGGAGAAGCCAGCTTGGGCAGCATCACGGTCGCAACTTCGATGCACTTCTCATATTCCCCCTCCATGAAGAGGCTGGTCAGCATCATGCTGCGGACTGACTCCACATGCTTGCTATCGGGGAAGGTTTTGAGGAAGAGGCTCCCATACTTCTCGGTTACAAGAACTTCCCCGATAATCGCTGAGGTTCTTACCAGATTGTAGAGATTCTCTTCACGCTTCTCTGCCTTGTTGTGATAAAGTTCCAGTTGCTCGTAGGCGGCGAAAGCTCCACGCACGTTGCCATACTGTTCGTGGATGTATGCGGTAGCGGCAGTCGCAAAAACCTCGTAGGGGTTCCCAGACGCCCATTGCTTCTTGAGCTCTTCAAGATCTGCCTCGAGCACCTTCTTCTCGATCTGCCGGTTGCTGCGAGGGGGATCCTGGAATGGATTTTCAAATGTGCCAACCTGAGCGAGGCGAGCTTTGATATCATCAATAGACGCCTTTGTGCTTGGCACCAGAGCGTATAGTTCAAAGGCCGACCTTTCCATTTCCGCAGCAAGAGCGTCTGCCGCCAGCTTCATCAACACCGGTGCGAAGCGGTGCATCTTGAACGGCTCGAGACGGATGTCCGAACGGTGCTTGCCAAGAAAGTCCATCAGCGCCTGTTCATTCTGCTTTTCGATGACTGCCTCAACGAGGTCCTGGAACCCCACCATGATTCCCTCGTCTGGTGTGGGAAAGGTCTCCTTATTATCAATAGCGATTTCTAGATTTTCGATGCCCCCTGGAACCTGGAAGAGTTTGAAGTGCGCCTTGGACATGTTGACGTAGAACGCTCCCCGCGGATAAGAATCCTTCTTGGGATCACGCTCTTGCAGAAATTTTTTGTACATCTTGATGGCTACTTCCCAATCCTGAGCCCCAATAGCCGCATCTCCCCATTTGAGGAGCGCCTTCTTGTGGTAGAAATTGAAGCTGCCCTGGGTTGCAGCATCCAATCCTGCTCCCCCAGCATTCTTGTTCGGATATTTCGTGTAGCAGGCCTTGAACGACTCCATCGCCTCTTCCCACTGCCGCAGTTTGAGTTCGCAGTATCCCTTGTGATACCAGAACCAGCCAAAACGTGGTCCAAACAGGGTTTTAGCCCTGCCATCATACTGGGCAACCGCCTTGGCCAGAATCGCGTGCGCTTTCGCCCACTCTTTTGCCTTCATTGCGGTCAGCGAGTTCGCCCAGGCCGTTTCCACTCCTCCCTGCGCAAGAGATTTTTCAGGCAGACATAGAGATAGGCAGAGGGCCATCAGGCCACAAAGGATCCGGTTCTTTGGGAATTGAATCATGTCGTATGGGGTTTGTCGTCTGGGTAGATTTTTTCTCAGAAACCGGGCTGCCCGGCAAGAACACCAACGTCTAAGAAAGAATTTTCTTAGATCCTCCCTGGAGCCTCCAGCACAAAATTACTACTCCGAGTAGCTGGAAGATGGCGTTAATACCCTATTTGAGCTGCTCGTCCTGGGCCACAAGATCCGTAAAGGTGACCGTACTAATATCGTGCTTGGCGAGGTGGTTGAGGACATCCGAGACAACTTGCTGCTCTGCCTCTCCCTCAACATAAACCTGAACGAGAGGCTTGTTGTTGCCCGCTTTTGCGGCGGCGGCGTAAATTTCGAGTCGCTGATCAAGCACAGGGAGGATCCGTTCAGAACCCTGCGCCTCGGTATCAAGAAGCTCCTCGGCAGCCCCGACGTTGGCATAGATATGTCCATCGTTGCTGACTTTGATAAAGAAGGGCTGGATGTCTGGCTGCGTCTCGGAAGGTGCAGCCGACGGAAGCGCCATGCTGTTGTCCCTCTCCTTCTGCTTAATGGTGGTTGTGACCAGAAAGTAAATCAGGAGAAGGAAGCAGATATCAATGAGGGGTGAAATGCTAAGCTCGGGCTTATCTTCCTCAAGGGCGGTAGCTCTACGATGTCTGGCCATGGAATCAGTTCTCCTTGTATGCTAGCTGCTACGGGACCAGAGGCTCACAAAGATAACTTCGTTGACGCCTGCTGCCGCCGCTGCACGAATGACACGACGAACATAGGTAAAGTGCACTTTTCCATCAGCTCGAAGGTGAAGTCTGGGCTTCTGTCCCTTGAGGTCCCAGTTCTCCTTCTCCTTCTTAATGAAGTCGACCAGATCATCGTCGTCCGCAAACACCTCCTTGCCGTCCGCCATGCGAAAACGGCCCTCCCCCGCAAACTCGTCGCTATAGACGTTAACCACGATGCGACCCATCTTATCATTTTGCTTTTCGGAGTAACGCGCAATGGGCACCTGCACGCGCTTATCCATTTCCACGATGATAAGGGTGGCATTAACGATGAAGAAAATCAGCAGAAGGAAGACCATGTCGATCATGGGCGACATGTCGACCTGGGTATCATCCTCCTGCTGTTGCTGGCTAGCGCGCAGTTTATTGGAAGCCATAGGTCGTGCTGATTAAGGGGCCAGAAAAGGAAGCAGCGCCGTCGTTATTTAGACTGCGATTCCTTCCGGGATCTTGGCAAGATAGGCGTCCTGATTAACGGTCTGGATAGAGGCATTGATCAACTCCTCGGAAGTATGGTGAGCTTCTGCCACCAAATTGTTTAACCTATTCTTGAAGAAGAAGTAGGAAATCAAGGAGGGGATGGCGGTCAACAGTCCCCAGAAGGTAGTCAGGAGTGCGATCTGGATGTCTCCTGCAAGCTGGGCGGGCTCGGCGGCACCAGTCGAGCTGAGGACACCGAAGGCGTTAACCATTCCATAAACTGTTCCGAACAGGCCGAGCATGGGAGCTGCCTGCGCAATAAGCGCGATGTAATTAATCCACACCATGTTCTTCCGGCTTTCGTTAATGGTGAAGTCTGCAACTGCATCCTCTACTCCATCTCTTCCAAGGTCCTCAGGCTTGGTAGCATCAATATTGGGCAATGAGTAGGCGAGCATCCGACCAAGGTAGCTCGGATGCGAGGCTGCGAGCTCAATCGCGGAGCGAACCCTGCAGTTCATCATATGATCGAGCAGGGCCGCCTTAAGATCATCGGGACAAAACTTCGGCTTGGTGAGATTGATAAAGTTGAAAACGCTGAGGGCAAGCAGGGCGATGATAGCGAGTGCTATGAGCCCCATAGGCCAGCCCCCATCCAGAACCCACTTCTGGAGAGCATTCTTTTCACCCGTTGGCGCTTCACCCTGCGCCATGAGGCCAGGAGCCGAGACAAGGAGAGTAGTGAGCACTAGTGAAGAAGCGCTGAAGAGACCTTTCTTGGTTTTATAGATCATGGTTGGTTCCGGGTTCTTGACGCGCGTCTTTGATGCTTGAAGCGCGGCGTGAGATTCTCCAAGGAGATGGGGGCGAGTAAAGGCTGGTTTTGAAAAATCTGCTGCCCCAAAAGGGGAGGATGCTAACTTAGGCTACGAATATCCGTTTATCCCTTAACAAAAGGGTCAAAGAGGAATGACCTGCCAGCTTCGGAAGCCCTCTCTCCCGGTATATTTTACGACATCGAATGGTTCATAGGCGTTCATGCCTTCCTGATTTTGACGGGAGATCGGCGCTTCGGGAACAAAGCCCGGCAAATTTCGCACACCCGCCCATCACATCCCCGAGCACTACAAAACTCCCTTCCATAGAAGATGATTTGCAGATGCAACTGGTTCCAGCTTTCCCGCGGGAACAGCCGCTTGAGAGCTCTTTCTGTATCTACAACGTTTTTCCCACTCGCCAACCCCCAACGTTGAGCGAGCCGGTGGATGTGAGTGTCTACCGGAAATGCAGGAACACCAAAAGCCTGTGAGATTACTACCGAGGCCGTTTTATGCCCAACTCCCGGGAGTGCTTCGAGGGCATCGAGGGAAGCTGGCACTTCTCCACCATGATTCTCCATGAGCATTTTCGAGAGCCCTGAGATCGCCTTCGCCTTCCGGGGAGCGAGACCGCAGGACCTGATCGCGGCCTTGATCTCCTTTTCTGGAACTTCCTGCATTTGCTCCGGTGTATCCGCGAGGGCAAACAGCGCCGGGGTCACCTCGTTTACACGCGCATCCGTGCACTGTGCGGATAGCAGAACGGCTATCAGGAGAGTGAACGCGTCTTTGTGGTCCAGAGGAACGGGTGTCTCCGGATAAAGCTCGGCGAGACGCCGGTGAATAAATTCTGCTCTCTCTGCTCTCGTCATGTCATCGAGAGAGAGCCCGCCTCACAGAGAGGGATTGGCTGCATCTCTCTGTGCGGCCTGCACAACCCTTTGTCGGCGAATTTTGGCGAGAGTTGCATAATACATCATTGCGCAGTGCGCATATTTGGTTCGTCCACGCAGAAGATTCGCCGACTGCTCCCAGGAACCCCATCGGATCACATTAATCTCAACATCACGAGTGGCCCACTTTCTCATCAGCTTCAACGTGGGATGATAGATATCAATCGTGTTTGTCCCTGCCAACGAACGTCCATAGTCGTCGACGACATAGACGTGCGGAAGCCCCTTGATCCTGAATGCAGTTCCAACGGGATAGCGCGACCAGTCAGCGGCGGCGCTCCTGACCCGGCCATACTTGAGGGTTGTGCCCATCGCGTTCAGGCGGCCTTCTGCACCTGCTTCATTCTCCTGATGCGAGTAAGACGTCGTGCGCACGAAACGATGCCGCACCGATTCGCTATGGTAGGTAGGGCGGCCATGCCGGTCGACTGGCAAGGTCGAGGCCGAAGCCTTCACTGCCAGATCGACCTGAGCCGGCAAAAACCCATCGACTTGCGGGCCGTTCGCAGAGGACCAGAGAGAGCGGAGCCATGCGGCTTGGGCAGGCTTCGCCGTTTCGCGCTTGCTCTGCGCGTCGGCCACCGAGGTCGCAGGCTGGAAAAAGCTGCAGCTAGGCAGGAAACCGATGGCAAGAATGGCCAACGCCAAATTGAGGAGCAGGACTTTCATGAAAACAGGCAGGGGGGCTTGATTGTCAATAAAACCAAGTGAGTGCTCGGCCGCATTTTTTAGTCTAACAAGCCCTCTCCCACAACACTTTATTCACAAAACTGTTCGCGTAAAGGATCACTCTTGGGAAAAGCGTGAACTCCAACTTGCCTTCTGAAAGATTGGCTCCCTTGAGTTGGGGCTTGGTCCCCGCGACTCTTCCTGCTTCCTTGAACTGGTGACCCCAGTTCACTCGCTCATCGAGTATCTTCAGCAGCTTGCACGCCATGGCGAACGACACATTCGCCTCGATGAACAAGCCAAGGAGATCCTCCGTGAGAGGATCCGCAGAGGGAAACGCACGGTCAACGCGGCCCCGAGGCATCCTACAGGCGCCAAGGCAACGGATATTCACTCCAGCAAAAGGCAACCGGCTGAGGCTCCTCTCGTGAAACTTAAGGCAGAAGGCGGCAGCGCGATCGAGAAACTCACTTCTCTCAGGATGCAGGCCGAAACATGGGAACCTGCCCTTTCACTGTCATCACTTCGCGACACCATGGTGTTTGCGACGGGCAACCCTGAAGCTGATCTAATGCTGGTTGGAGAGGCCCCAGGCTACGAGGAGGAGCGGCGAGGCCTGCCCTTTGTTGGAAAAGCCGGTCAAAAACTGGACCAGATCCTGATGGCGATGGGATTTTCCCGGGAGAGTGTCTATATCTCCAACATCTGCAAATTTCGTCCTGCCCTTAAAAACCAGACCACTAATAACCGCAAACCAACTCCTCTGGAGATGCAGGCCTGCCTTCCCTTTGTGAGAGCGGAAATCGAAATCGTCCGACCTAAATGTATTGTCGCTCTGGGCGGAACCGCGGCAGAAGGGCTCCTGAATTATGAAAATCAACCAGTAGGCCGCATGCGAGAGCGATGGCATGAATTTGAAGGCATTCCACTCAGGGTAACTTACCATCCATCCTACCTGCTTCACAACGACTCGGCGGTTACTGAAAAACGCAAAGTGTGGGAAGATATGTTAAGCGTTATGGAGTTTCTGGAGATGCCGATATCTCAAAAGCAGCGCGCATTTTTTGCTAAAAAATAGGCGGCAGAAAGTTTCACGATACAGAAGTAAAATTTCTTGTACGAATCAAGGTGGATCCGTCGTTTCATCTTTGAGGCGGCTGACATCCTTTGCCAGCCCCGACCCTTTCTACTCTTCTTTGCGGTCTATAGAAAAGGTCCAGCCCCGCCGGATCGGTCTCCGGCGGGGCTTTTTTGTGTAACCCGGAATAACTGACGACTCAGTAGATCCTGCTGCAAATCCATTAAGCTTGTTTCCCGTAGTGCTGTTCTTTGACAATTGGCTCTTCGAATTCCAAGCTACCGCTGATGGCCGATCATCCTTTCCTCGCTGAGAATTTCCACATTCCGTGGTCGCAACTGATCCCCGAAAAGGTGGAGGTCGATATAGAAGCTGGCATCCTTGAGGCTCAGCAGCGCATCGATGAAATCTGCTCCGTTCCTCAGGAGCAGTTAACCTATGACAATACTTTTGCTGCTCTTGAAGCAGCCACCGAATCCCTCTCTCGTGGCTGGGGCAGGCTTAACCATCTCTCTTCTGTCCGAGACAACGAAACCCAGCGAAGCGCGCTGAACAAGATGCTTCCAAAGGTCACGGCCTTCCACGCCTCAATTCCCCTCAACGCTGAATTGTGGGCAACCTTGAAGTCTTTTGCGGAGTCCGATTCTGTCAAGAATCTCGACCCCGTATCAAAGCGTTTCGTTGAGGAAACCTGTGCAGAATTTCGCGACGCCGGGGCAGATTTACCTGCGGACAAAAAAGCGCGCATGGCCCAGTTGCAGAGTGAATTAGCTAAGGCCACAAAGAAGTTCGGAGAAAACGTCTTGGACTCCGTAAAAGAATGGGAACTCATTGTTGAAGACGAGACCCTGCTGGCAGGGCTGCCGGAGAGCAGCCGAGCGTCTGCCCGTGCGGATGCGGAGGCTAAGGGACTCGGTTCGCCAGAGGCTCCCTGCTGGCGTTTCAACATGCAATTTCCCTCCTTCTATCCAGTACTCCAATACGCAGATAGCGAAAAGCTGCGTAAGATGGTCTTTGAGGGAAGGGGTTCCATCGGGCGCAACGGCAAGTTCGATAATTCAACTCTCATCTGGGAAATAGTCCGGCTCCGCCAAGAAAAGGCAGAGCTGCTGGGATTCGCAAATTTCGCCGACCTCAATTTACAGCGCAGCATGGTTGGTAATGGCGCCAAGGCACTTGGTTTTGTTGAAGACCTCCATGCGCGCATCGTCGATGCGTTCCGCACGGAATGCCACCAGCTCGAAAGCTACAAGGCCCGCAAAACCGGTGGAGAACCGGCCCGTCTGGAGCCCTGGGAAGTATCCTACTGGGCAGAGAAACAGCGCAAGGAACAGTATAATTTTGATGACGAAGACCTGCGCCCCTACTTCCAGGTCGACAACGTCATGAAGGGCCTGTTCGGTCTGACGAGCCGGCTCTTTGGAATAACAATCACGTCTCGCCAGAGTATCTTCCTGGAACCGGGGGATTCACCGTCCGAGGAAAAGGTCGAGGTATGGCACCCTGAGGTCAGCTTTTACGACTTGCATGATACGGAATCAGGCGAGCTCCTTGGCTCTTTCTATGCCGACTGGCATCCCCGGGAATCGAAACGCAGCGGAGCATGGATGAATTACCTCGAGACCGGGCTGCCCGGGACCGCAGACAATGAACGCAAACCGCATCTCGGGCTGATCACTGGCAACCTCACCAAGCCCATAGGCGATCAACCTGCTCTGCTCACCCACAGCGAAGTAGAAACGATTTTCCATGAATTTGGCCATCTTCTTCACCAGCTCCTCAGTGATGTTCCGGTGAAAAGCCTTTCCGGGGTAAATGTCCCGCGTGACTGGGTCGAGTTGCCTTCACAAATCATGGAGAACTTCTGCTGGGACCGGGACTCTCTCAACTTCTTTGCCCGACACCACGAAACCGCCGAGCCCATTCCCGAGGAGCTGTTTGAAAAAATGATCGCCGCCCGAAACTACCTGAGTGCCTCTGCCACCATGCGTCAGCTGGCACTGGGTAAGCTTGACCTCGAACTGCATACTCAGCCTTCCGCGTATCTCGATCGCGATCTAGACGAGGTCGACCACGAAATACTGGAGGACTACAAGGCCGTTCTGGGCTCGCCTACCCCAACCATCGCTCGCCAGTTTAACCATCTTTTCGATAGCCCCGGAGGATACGCCGCAGGCTACTACTCCTACAAATGGTCAGAGGTTCTCGACGCAGACGCGTTCACTCGCTTCAGGGTCGAGGGCGTGCTGAACCCTGACACCGGGCGGGCATTTCGAGATCATATCCTGAGTACGGGCAATTCACGCCCTGTGGACGAACTCTACCGTGAGTTCATGGGCCGGGACCCGGAGTTACAGCCACTGCTCGAGCGCAATGGATTAGCTTAACGCAAAAGGTTGCTGTCAATTTTGGGCAGCCCGGAAGCGACTCGGAAGCCACGACGTTGCCACGACGTCCTCGATTTCCACTATCGCGCCCGAGAACCCCTGGGTATCAACTTCCATCTTATGTTGCAGGAGAAGCAGAGCCATCACGGCTTCGTGGCGATTGAAGGTAACGGGCCGGTTCCGCAACGCGTCCGAAATTTTCCAGTCATCACCAAGGTCTCTGGGCGCATAGGCTAGGACTCTGTGTTGCTCCGCTCGATCATGAAGGATGTAGCTCCGCCACTTCCCGTTATCGTATCCACTAATGTAGAGATCTGTAGGATGGAGCCAGACCCTCATTTCAACTGGAGCCTCCGGCTGACTGGATAGAAATTCTGTCCAAGGCAGATCTCCCACTTCCGCGAAAAATTCCCAGAAGACCTTTGGCATGGATCCCTCAGGAAGCAGCAAAAGCCTTCTGCCCTTCTCTCCCGGAGAGTCGATCTGGTAGAGGAACTGTGGCTTACCACCCTTTCCAAGTGCACGATCCTGCAAAGTAAGTTTGTAGGCGTCAGGCTTTGAGAGAGGTTTAAAATAGCGCTCAAACTTATTGCGGATGAGCTCTGATTCCCAAACAAATGGCAGAGCTGCCTGCGCGCTGGTTGCATTCAGGTAACCCCGCGCAACAGTCTCGGCTATCGCCGCTTCGGGATCATCTTTCATCAGCTGACTCAGGCCTCCTGTTTGAGGGCTTGTCAGCGTTAGCTCTTCTCCCACTTTTTCTCCGCCAGCAAGGAAGGTCCCAGTCCATAAAATGACCACCACGCTCAGCAGGGCGACCCCTGTCAGGGCGATCAGAACCGTGGTTTTTGGAAAGCTTCGAATGACCCCCGAACTCCCTGCGCCGGGCTGCGCAGAATTTGCCTCCTCGGTCCAATCCTTCTGACCGTGTCTCTCCCGCTGAAAGGCATGTGCTATTTGGGCCGCTTCCCGCCGGACCAATACCCGAGCCTCAACTGGATTTGCCTTGATTGTCTCTTTGCTCGCACCCGTTTCCTGAGGGTCCAGATGGACGACCTCAGAAGTGCTCTCTCCGATACTCCCTTGCCCTCCACCTGCGCTTACTTCACTGGATAAAGCTTCGGCGGATTGTTCCTGTTTGCTTTTAAGATCTATATCCTCTTCTTCAGAGAGCAATTGCGCCTTCTCCTCATGCCGATTTAGCCTCTCATCCAAAACTCCCACGCTGTCAGCAAGAGCTTTCAGAGCTCTAGCGAGAGTAACATCGGTGGTGTCGCTCTCGGCGGATTCAGCAACGGGTTTCTTGAAGCGCTCGACGAGAAGGGCAGATT
The DNA here is from genome assembly GCA_002709915.1 of Roseibacillus sp. GTDB lineage: Bacteria > Verrucomicrobiota > Verrucomicrobiia > Verrucomicrobiales > Akkermansiaceae > Roseibacillus_B. The sequence goes on from PARF01000088.1 coordinate 17,783, forward strand.
TATCCGCAACCGAACTCAAGTCTATCGGGGCAAATTCCTCCGGAAGAGCCATACTGACAGGAATTGCCATCTGCGTATCGCATTCCCTGTAGCGAACTTTTACCTGACACCCGGGGCATATTTTTTCTGCTCTTGAGGTGAGCTCCTCAAAAGTAACTTCGGCGCCACAGGCAGCACATTTAAGGGTTACAGCCATCGTCCAGTGATAGCAGGGACTATGGCCCTTGCCGTGAACGCGATCTTGCCCGCGGCATCCCGTCGGAAACAAGGAAGAAGATTGCCCCCTCTAAAAACCATATCCTTACAGCATCCCGAGCTCTGTCGAAATCCCGGACGATTCCCCTCGAAACTGCACTAAGTGCTCTCTATTTGCCGGCAACATCACGACGCGCTGCCATTTTATCCGGATCCTTCTCCGCCGTGATCCTCTCCTCCGATTCTTCCGCGGCGGAGATTGCACTTGAAGGAGAGGTCCGAAGGTGACTCTCGATTGGCACTTCCCGGAAAAAGGTCAGTGCTAACCACACAAGAATCAGCGCTCCTGCTGAGGTAACGAAGAGTCGGAGGGTCATTCGAAATAATCTTCACCAAGGGAAGGCAGTAAGCGTCTCTTAAATATAAGTTTTGCACAATCTATTTTCTCCGCAATTGGGTAGAGCAATAGCCAATCCTCACACAATCCGCACCCTAACGGACTCTAACGCCGCCCCAGGACGCAGGCATCCGAAGCAACGCCATAGCGGTCCACGCTACAAACCGCAACGGCGTCCGGAGAACCACTCAGGTTTACGCTCAGACTAGATCCATGCATCACCGCATAGGTGTTCCAACTCCGGCCGTAACGAGCTTGGACAACATACTTCATGGTAGACGGAACCTTCGACCATTGCACGAGGGTCATCCCTTTACTGGTCATCGCCCGGGCGCGGGGTGCCCGGGGCCTCATCTTGCTTAACCACGGCATTGGTGGCACCAGAGCAGGGTGAGTGTAAATACTCTTGCTTAAGGCCGTGGTTATGCCCCCTCGGTTTTCCATCAGGGCCTTCGAGCTCCAATGAACATGTCCGGCATAGTTTCGGCCTACGGTGCGAGAGAGTCGTAGCTGATTCACGATTTCGCTAGCTGGTCGGCCTGGATCCTCAGTAGACTTGATCCGAGCCGTTGCAAGTCCGGGCCACACGGGACGACCGCCTTGGGCTCGCCACCATTCAAGGAGCAGCGAGAAACTCTGAGGTCCCTTGATCCGCCAGTAGAGCTGGGGAGAAAGGTAATCGCACCACCCTGAAGTCAACCACTTCCAGGAGTCCGCAGCCAGATGTTCATAGGCGTTGATATGGGCGGTGGTTCCCCGGGGGACTCCTGGCTTCCAAATCCCAAAGGGGCTGATCCCGACGCGCACCCACGGCTTGATTCCCTTCACTTTCCTATACATCCCCCGCACAAAGGAGTCCACATAGGCCCGCCGTTGCGCAGGTGTCTTGCCATCTGGAAAATCAGGGGTGGGACGCCCTTTGACGAGATCGGGATACGGGTAAAAATAATCATCAATATGGATTCCATCCACGTCGTAACGCCTCACCACATCGGCTATGACGTCCAAGGCTCGGCGCCTCGTAAAACTGCTCGCCGGGTCCAGCCACCGATGGAGCTTGAAGTCGCGTATGATTGATGGGTGCGTCCGAGAAACGTGATCTGGAGAAACCCAGTGGTCCCGGTGAGGCGCTGCCCGGAATGGATTAAACCAGGCGTGAACCTCGATATTACGAGCGTGGGCCTGCTTGATGCAGAAGGCGAGTGGATCGTAGCCCGGATCTCTTCCCATCGTGCCTGTGAGCCATGGAGACCAAGGCTCAATCCGCGATCGGTAGAGGGCATCGGCCTGAGGGCGGACCTGAAAAATCACCGCGTTCATACGCAATGAGGCCATACGATCCAGAATCCGGGTCAGCTCGGCCTGCTGCCGATGGGCACTCAGTCCCTTTCTCGAAGGCCAGTCAATGTTGTAGACGCAGGCGACCCACGCCGCCCGAAATTCTCGGTCGGGAGCCGGAGCTTTCTCGGTGCTTCCAACGTAACTCTGGGCCGCCGCACCGCAGACAAAGACTACCCATACAACTAATGGTCGAAGCATCAGACCTGAACGTTTCAGGTTTCCTTACTATTTCCAAGGCGATTCGACGGACCTCCTTCCCACATCTGGCTCTCCAATAGTCCCCAAGATGATCCAGCTCCTACCAGTTCAGCCCATGAAGGGACTTCGGCAGAAACTTTCCGTCTTTCCGGATGAGCTTGCCGTCAAACCAGATTTCACCACCTCCATGATCTCCGCGCTGGATACTCACCATGTCCCAGTGAACCTTTGACTTGTTACCATTGCTGGCTTCGTCATAGGCCTGCCCGGGGGTAAAATGAAAAGACCCCGCAATTTTTTCATCGAACAGGATATCACGCATCGGCTCACGGATTTCGGGATTAAATCCCAGAGCGAATTCCCCGATGTAACGCGCACCTTCATCCGCATCGAGTATCTTGTTAATCTCCCGATCTTTGCCTTCTGCCTGTGCGTTTACGATCTTCCCCCTCTCAAATTCCAACCTGATGCCATCAAATGGGATGCCATTGTAAATCGTTGCGGCGTTGTGAGTAATGACTCCATTGACCGAGTTCTTCACCGGTGCGGTAAAACACTCCCCGTCGGGAATGTTACATTCGCCCCCGCATGGAATCGCGGGAATATCCTTGATTGAGAATTCCAAATCGGTTCCTGGTCCCTTGATATGAACACGATCGGTCCTTGTCATCAGACGGCCCAGCGCGTTCATCGCGGGCTTCATGGCCTTGTAGTTCAGTAGGCAGACCCGGAAGTAAAAATCCTCGAATGCTTCCGTGCTCATTCCGGCCTGCTGGGCCATCGCCGCATGCGGCCAGCGCAACACACACCACTTTGTTTTTTCCACCCTGTGACGTAGAACTTTGCGGGTATGCCCCTGAGCCAGATCCATTCGCCCCGCCGGCACACCACTCAATTCCGCTATATTATGACTCCCTCGCACCGCAATGTAGGCATTCATATCCCGCATTTCGGCCATCCGGTGCTTGGCTATCAGCCGATATTGTTCATCCGTAGCGCCCGCCAGAAGCTCTCGTGCCACCCGCATGGAATTCATTGTTACGAACGGCACCGCGCCTCGCCGGCGCGCCTCGCGGACTAAAGCGATCCCCACTTCCTCCGGAACGTCGTAAAGGTCAATGAGGACCTTTTCTCCCCTCTTGAGGTTTGTGGAGTGGCGAACTAGCTGTCCTGCGAGCTGATCAATGCGGGGGTCGTGCATACTTCCGGGAGCTTAAGGAGAGAATCTTATTTTGGCGATGTGCGATCCTGATGAATCGTGGCGATAACAAGCCAACGATGGTCATGCCGTGGGTTTTCCATATTCAAAGCTCCGGCAATATGTCCCTCTTCTTTATCATGAGCAAGTGAAAGGAGAGCACAGCAAAGCCCCTTGGCCCGTAAAAATGAGCTACCTCAACGCTGGCTTTATTCCCTGCGCTTGTCTCACGAGGCATCCACTCCTAGCCTTCCGAGGTGATTCGTGTTGGTATTCTTGGCTCTGGCTCCGGCTCCAATATGCAGGCCATCCTCGATGCCATCCAGAATGGCGAATTGGAAGCTGAGATCGTCATCGTCCTCAGCGATGTCCCGGATGCCTACATTCTCAAAAGAGCGGAACAGGCAGGATTGCCCTCGGGAGTGATCGACTGCAGGGGCCTCAGCTCCAAGTTTCCGGAGGAAGCGCAGCGTGAAACCGCGGACATTCTTTCACAGGCTGGAGTGGAATTAATTTGCCTCGCGGGGTTCATGCGACTCCTCCGGCCACCCCTTCTCAGCGCTTTTCCCGGGCGAATCATCAATATTCACCCCTCTCTGCTCCCCAATTTCCCCGGCCTCTGTGCGTGGACCCAGGCTGTTGAGGCAGGAGCTCACGAGAGCGGATGCACAGTACATTATGTCGACGCAGGAATGGACACGGGCACCATCATCGCTCAAGCCAGTGTCCCTGTTCTTCCCGATGACACCCCTGACCGTCTCCACGCCAGAATTCAAGAAGAGGAGCACAAGCTTTACCCAGCCGCGATTGCCCAGATTGCTGTAAAACTTGAGCGGGAATAGACCCTTGGCAACGATCTGCCCAGAAAAACAGAGCTTTATAGCCTATCAACTGTTGATCGCCCTCTGAAGCGCTGTGCCCATCCCGTAAGTTTGCGATTTTCCCCCGGGCTGTTACGGGGTAACTCATCCCTGTGCTGCAAGCTTCCCTTCAGACCCTCCGGGCAACACTCAATGAGACAATTCTAGGCTCTGAGCGGGCAGCAGACCTGCTCCTTACCGCCTTGCTGGCTCGCGGCCATGCACTTGTGACGGGCCCCCCGGGGATTGGAAAAACATCCCTCGCCTCCACCCTCGCAATGTCTCTCGGCGGAATGTTCAAGCGGCTTCAATTTACCCCGGACCTGCTTCCTTCGGATATTATTGGCTACAATCTTTACCGGCAGCAAAGTGGTGATTTTGATTTCATCCCGGGGCCTGTGTTTTCGAACCTTCTTCTCGCCGACGAAATTAATCGGGCTTCACCTCGAACACAGTCGGCTCTCCTTGAATCCATGAACGAGCGGCAGGTATCTGTGGATGGAGAAACCAAAAATCTTCCCGACCCCTTCCTCGTGGTGGCCACCCAGAATGATACCTCCTCCACCGGAACATTTCCCCTTCCAGAACCACAGCTGGACAGGTTCCTTCTTTCGATCCCAATGACATTGCCTTCGGAGGAGTGCCAGCTCGCCATCCTGAAACTTCATGGAGGTGGGTCTCCTCCTCACCCAGGGCACGCCCCTGAAGCCGTGCTCTCCATCGAAAATCTCACAATCCTCCAGAGGGAGGTCGCGGAAGTTCCGATCTCGGACAACCTTCAACGCTACCTTCTCGCTCTTTGCCAGACGGCGAGGTCCCTTACCGGCCAGGACCATGCCATCTCTGTCCGTGGTACTTTGGCGCTCCAGTCTGCCGCTCGGGCGTTTGCACTTCTTGAGGGGCAGAACGCCGTTCATCCCGATCACGTGCAGGCGGTCTATCCCCACGTTCTCCGTCATCGCCTTTTGACGGATGACACCATGGATCCAGATCCCCTTCTCAACGCCGCTCTGGATCAGACCCCTGTCCCCTGAAGAGCTCCTCCGTTTCTTTCTGACTAGAAACCCGTTTGAGCGCACTACGATCTCAAATATCCACAAAACCTTAGCTCGAGCTTCCTTTTCATGCTGACCCGCCGCGGTGCCATTCTCCTCGGGGCTTCCCTTGCCCTGATAACCCTTGGGGGGGTTCGAGCCGATGGTATTCTCATCACCCTTGGATTAAGCGGCGGCCTCCTGCTCACGGGAGCGTGGCTCCTCGTTCGGCAAAACCTTGACTCTCTTTCACTCAGTCTCCGGACACCGACGAGAGTCTACGCCGATCATCCTTTTGATCTGAGGGTTCTCCTGCATAACGAGCGCAGGGTTCTGGACGCTTTCCATATCACGATCGCGCTCAGACTCGCCGGACAGGTCGAAATCCGGTCCTTCGCCCCGTGGACTGCGGCTAATTCCGCCTCAGAAGTACACCTCCGGGGAACGATTCCCGGACGCAGTGCCCTGTCTGAACACGAATATTCTCTGAAAACAATCATGCCCCTCGGGCTTTTTTCCCTGAAAGCCTCAGGGATGGTCTCTCACGAGATCCTTGTTTTTCCCCGACCGCTTACTCCGCGAGAACTTTCCACTCAGGGATCTCTTCATGATGCCTCCCTGCTCCCTGGCATCACGTCGGGCCAAGCTCCCGGGGAGCCGCGCGGAATCCGCCCTTGGCAGGCAGGAGACCCAGCCAAGCACATCCACTGGCCTGCCTCCGCGCGCTCATTCACCCGATGCCGGGGCCTGCGGGTCCGCGAGAATGACCCTCCGGGCTTCTATCCCCGACATTGCGTCGTCCTTTTCCACTCCTTTGGAATGTCGGGTCAATTGATCCGGGCGGATCGCTTCGAATGGGCTCTCTCACTCGCATGCGGAACACTGCGCCACCTCCGTGAACATGGCATTCCAACGACTTTTCTCGCTGATTTTAATCAATGGGAGCCTCTTCCGGTTATCTCCAGGAGTAGTTTCGGCAACCTCCTTGTCTCACTCAGCCGGGCACAACGCCGACATGACACCGAAGCTCATGACCTGATTCCCGTCATGGAGCGGATCGCGGATGATGACTCCCTCATTATCATCTCCGATATGCCCATAGAATCCTGGGCCGACACTCTCCCGAAAAGCCCCGCCATTCGTGTGGACATTCGCCAGCATAATTATGGGGCAAGGACGCTTAAGGTTCGTAGCCCCGCCTCATGAGCAAATCCCTTACCCTGCCCGGCTGACCGGAAAACCCCTAATGCGCAGTATCTTTCTCGCTCTTACCGTTATCGCCGCCTACGCCCTGCTGCGCGGCTGGCCGGAAGAACTGCACCCTGTCCTTCGTAACTGCCTCGCCGTCCTCGTCCTCGTCCTGGGAATTGGCCTTTGGCAACGTCGGGTTAGGCCGGGAGGCACTGTTGCTCGATCTCTTCGACGACCTTCATGGTCCGATTACCTCGCGATCGGGCTTGGTATCTTGAGCATCGAATGCCTCTTCATGTGCTTCCTGACTGTGATCCCATCCCACGCCGAATCCGTATCGCTTCGTGTTGCGGAGTTGCTCTCCTCTCAAGGGCGTGAGCCCACTCAAACTAAATCCGACGAGGGCCTTTCCTCACACGGAGGCAGTATTTCCGGAAACTGGCTCTGGGACACAAGAGGGCGCCGCCCTCTTCCCCTCACCAGCAACGCGCGCCCGTCAAATAAGCCTGAGATTTTTTTCCGTCCGCGGGATCCTTCGACAACCGGATTCCTGCTTCGTAGAAGAACATACCTTCGCGCCTTCGCACTGGAGCGGTTTGATAACGCGACATGGACACCCGTTGGAATGCCCCCCGCTTTACTCACTCCTGACGAAGGCGGCAGGATTAATCTGAACCAGCCGGAAACTCGCCCCGGCCCTCTGCTCAGGGGGGAAATTATTCAAGCCTCCCACCCACGTGGAGAAGACCTATTCACAGCTCCACAGGGAGCGGTCCAAGGCTGGGTGCCGCAACTTCGGCACGTAGACCCTGGCATTTTCCGCCTCAACCCGGCGAAGGATTCCGAAAAGGGATACACTTATGAGGTGGCCGCAAAAACCGTTACCCTTACTGGTCTCCTTGAATCCGGTGAGCTCCCAAACCTCAGGTTTCCAGCTCTGCCTGAGGACTCTCCACGCTTGCAACTTCCATCCAGCGAAGAGCTCCGCGATCAAATCATCAACCTGTCCAGTAAGACGCTCGGCGATGCTGCTTCGCGGCTGGTCGGCCTGCGAAACCTTCTCTGGCAGGATTTCCAGTATTCTCTCGAGATCCAAAACCCCGGCGGAATCGATCCCATTCTGAATTTCTTACGAGACGAGAAACGAGGTCATTGCGAGTTCTTCGCCACTGCTGGCGCTCTCCTCTGCAGAGCCCTGAACATCCCCTCTCGTATTGCCTATGGCTGGAGCGGGGGTAAGTGGTACGAGGGGCCTGGATACCTGATGTTCCGCGCCAGTGAGGCCCACGCCTGGACCGAAATTTATCTTGAGGGGATAGGCTGGGTCGTCTTCGACACCACGCCTCCAGGAGCGAGGACCCTGCTTGATGTTGCCGACGCCAACGAGCTGTTGCCACTGATGGAAAACGAGCAGCTCGACTTGGACTCTGCTGCTGCCGCCCAGGAACGTGCCAGAACGCTCTGGACGTATCTCGCCCTCAGCGCGGGGCTTGGCCTCCTACCCGTATGCCTCGGCCTGCTCCGCCTTCGGCGAAAATCACCATCAAGAGTGCAAATAGTATCAGAGGACCTCCTTCCGAACCCCCCGGGGTATCTCACCAGATTCCGACACTCCTGCCGGGAGCACGGCCACCCCATGCCTCCCAGCCGCACCCTGCGGCAGCAGTTGGATTCGCTTGCAAAAAGCGATCGTGAGCCCGCCTTCGCGAAGGAGCTGCTGCAATATCACTATTCAATCACCTATGGGAACGATGCTCCCTGCAGGCAGCGGGAGTCCGATCTTATGAAGGCTATCAAACTCTGGTCCTGAGCCCCCCATAAAGCGCTTGGCGATCGCTCGTCCCAGTCCGAAACATAAGCCGTCCGAGTTACCCGGGCACAATTCCTTGCTCCCTCCCCGGGGATTCCTTCGGTTTCGTGATATGCGGAGGCCGCAGGTAGAAAGGCTGGGGGGAAAGACGGGCCAGTTCTTCCCGCTCGTCGTCCGCCCGGCTCAACCAAGACTCCAGGAGGAATGCCGCGCAGGGAAGCTCCGGACGAATCTGGTAGTCACCCAGCCCGAGGCGGCTCACCTCATCCAAGGTCACCAAAGCCTCCCCATCCTCCACTGCCCTCTGAACCCTCTCCTCAAATTTAAGGTGATCAGAGAGGACCGGAGCTGCCAGCAACCTGCCATAATTAAGATCGACTGTAAAAAATGTGCCTCTCCGGGCATCGCCCAAGGCAACACACTTCCCACCAGATCGGACCGTAGGCAGGCTCTCCAGCGAAGAAATCCCTACCGTAGGGCAGCGGTGGACAATCCCTATCCCCTGTCCCGCTGCGATTCCCACCCGTGCGCCGTTGTAACTACCTGGTCCAGTGCCAACGACAACCAGCTCTATCCTCCCCTCTCCAGCGAGATCCAAAATCTCCCCAAGGGGCTCCATTAGAAGCTCTGAGGGCCGTCTCGATGCCTCAAATTCCACAGTCTTGATCAACTCGCACCCCCGGGCGAGAGCCACCGATCCCCGGCTACTGGTCGTCTCGATCGCAATGGTGTAAACCGCTACCACGCCCTGATGGTAGACTTCACCGTAAAGTCTCCAATCAAGAAACGATTCGAAATCTTCATCCATTACGTCTTGCGCGTTACGGTCTATGCCGCTTTTTTCTCGGAGCGCTTCGTCCCGTTCCGGGACCAGCCATACACTTTCTATCCAAAATTTAATCTGTGTCCGACTACGCCAAAGGCCTCGAAGGGGTTACCGCCAACGAATCTGTTCTTTCAAACGTCGAAGGCCTTGAGGGTCGCCTCTCCTACCTCGGCTATCACATCGATGATCTCGTAGAGCACTGCTGCTACGAAGAGGTGGTCTATCTTCTTTACCACCGGGAACTGCCAACACTCGCTCAACTGGAGTCCTTCAAGCAGGATCTGGCCAGCAGGCGGGCGATACCACAGGGAGTCATTGACTATCTCAAGGCGGCCCCAAAAGAAGCCGGGCCCATGGACGTTCTGCGAACCGCAGTCTCAATGCTTGGGCTTTACGACGACCGGGCAAAGATCGGCGAGCCCGACCATGCTGCAAACCGTGAAGTCGCCATGTCCTTGTGCGCTCAGGCAGGAACCATTGTAGCTTACTTCCACCGCGCCCGGCAGGGGCTTGAGCTTCCTCCCATTCGCGAAGACCTTTCGGAGGCAGGTCATTTCATCTACCTCTACACGGGAGAGGAGCCCGGAGAGCAGGCCACCAGGACCCTCGACGTTGCATACATCCTGCATGCTGATCACGGGATGAACGCGTCTACCTTCTCGGCTCGCGTCACTGTTGCGACCCTCTCCGACTTTTACTCTGCTATCACATCCGCGATTGGTACTTTGAAGGGCCCTCTCCATGGCGGTGCGAATGAAGGTGTCATCAAAATGCTCGAGGAGATTGGGTCCGTAGACAAAGTAGATGCCTATATCGAAGATGCCCTCGCCAACAAACGCAAGATCATGGGTATTGGCCACAGGATTTACAAAGTTCTCGATCCGCGTGCTCCTCACTTAAAGCGTATGGCCCGGAAGTTGACCGAAGAACTCGGAGAACCAAAGTGGGTGCAGATGTCAGAACGCATTGCCCAGCTCATGGAAGAGAGAAAGGGATTAAACGCCAATGTCGATTTTTACTCTGCTACCGTCTACTACTCGTTGGGTCTTCCTACAGACCTTTTTACTCCGATCTTCGCTATTGCCCGGATGAGCGGATGGACCGCACAGGTCATGGAGCAGCTTGAAGACAATCGTCTTTACCGTCCGCTAACCGAATACGTCGGCCCTCAGGAGCTTTCCCCGGTTCCCCCAATCTCCGAGCGCTAGGCCGTCTTCAGCATCAACATTCGCGCTCCTACAAGAATCAGGAGGAGCCCGAATAGGCGGGTGAGATGCTGATTGCTCATGTTTCTCATGAGCTCTGTTCCATACCACGCCGCTACCGCCGCGCCCAGGCCCGTGAAGGCAACCAGCCTCCAGTCAATCAGATCACTTTTCCGAAGGACGTGATTTGCTGTCCCAGCCAGCGCGGTCACGACCACGACCGCAAGGGATGTGGCAACTGCATGCTTCTGGCTCATTCCGAGAGCGAGGACAAAAGCGGGGACCATGAGAATTCCTCCACCCACTCCGCAAAGAGCTCCAGCCAATCCTGCGGCTAATCCTACGATAAGCCCTGTTATGACGATTTTCACTCTCTCAGGGCATCACGACTGGACCGTTTATCAAGAACACGTTTTCAAAGTTCGCCTCTTCGTCACGCGCTCTTCCTTGAGGAACTCTTTCCGATTCCCATGGTAAGTTCGGCGACGAGCCGATGGAGAACCATTCGGGGATCCAGCTGGGTCGTGACAAGAGACTTATCCGCATTGAGGGCTGATTCCAGCGCTTTACTCATCTCGCCGATAGTCACTTGTCCGGCTTTACGGACCGCGAAGAAAAGCCCCCATGCGTTAACGCTCCCGCTCTTTGTCCGGGGCAGCCACGCAATATCGCCATCCGGCAGCTGGTTCAGCGCCGAGGTAAAAGAGCGCCCATTATGCGTTGGCAACCTGGGATGAGAATCGAGGAGCACACGCGCCATGAATAGATTGCGAATGGTGGGGATGATTGCCGCACGCATAAGCCCGATGGCGCTTTCGCCTTTCTCTAACTGGGCATCAACCAGAGAGATCGCCCGCGCCGTATCCCGGCTCTCGAGAGCCCTCCCGATTTCCCAGACCACTCCTTTACGGCTGAGGGGAACAATCAGGCGGACATCCTCTAACTCGATAAGCCTCCTGTCCCCGAGATAAAGGCTGAGTTTCTCCAGTTCGTTGCCGATCTGACGGGTCTCTTCCCCAGCCATCTGGACAAACAAGTCCAATGCTTCCTGCTCGAAGGCGAGTTCCAGCTCCTTGGCCCGGGTGGTCACCAGCAACGCTACTTCATCCTCCCAGCCGTCCTTTGAAACATCGATCTTGTCGAATGTCGCAACCTCGCCGTTTTTTTGCAGCCATTTGTAAAATCCGCGGCGCTTATCGATTGCCGCCGAACTGATAAGAAACGTTACCTCGTTCCCAATGCCCGCCTTCAACACCTCAAGTAGGTCTTCCACTCCCTCCTTGGCCCTTTCCGACCCACCGGTTCGGTCATCAGCCAGAAAATTTGCACCCTTGAGCCATACGATCTTATCGGCTCCAAAGAACCCGACGGTTTGCAATGCCTCAATCGTCCTCGCGCAGGCACGGTAGGCTTCCTCCGCATTCGCTGCGGTCCCCTCGATCACATCGTTCGTGAACTCCTCTGCCTCTCCAACGGGCTTAAGCTCATTGAAAAGCGCAAGCGCCTCCTCCGACACCCGGCCTTCATCGGTACCAATGACAGCATGAACCGGTCCTGACATGTCTATATGCTAGAATGGCCGTTAGCAGCCCAGCAAGCCCACACGAGAGCATGCGTGGGCAGGCACGACACTTAACAAGGCCTGAATGCGCACCAGGTGGAACAATATCTGCTCACTTTGTGTTTCACTACCCCACCGTTTTGGGCTAGCCTTCCCCTCCCCGACCTATGAAGTTACTTTCCCTGTTTACTCTCTGCGTCACGCTTACCATTCCCTCTCAGGGTGCGTTAATTATCACAGGTGTGTTCGATGGGCCATTATCGGGCGGTAGGCCGAAAGGGGTCGAACTATTTGCGACTGCCGATATTGTCTCCCTGTCCAATTTTGCGGTGGGTAGCGCAAATAATGGAGGAGGAACAGACGGTGCTGAATTTTTTCTGCCTGACCAGCCACTCTCGGCCGGACAGTTTTTTTACGTGGCGTCGTCTGATATCGGATTCGAAGATTTCTTTGGCTTCCCGGCGGGAGCTATTTCAAACGCTCTTTCGATTAATGGCGACGACGCTATTGAACTCTTCTCTGCCTCCGCTGGAGAAACCGTGATTGATGTGTTCGGGGATATTGGCACTGACGGATCGGGTGAGCCCTGGGAGTATACGGACGGCTGGGCCTATCGGGCTAATGGACTGCCTGCCAATGGCGGAACCTTCGACGCTGCTAACTGGACCTTCTCCGGACGCGATGCGTTGGACGGCGAATCATCTAACGCGGATGCCGCATCCCCAATACCGGTTGGCACATGGCAGATCCCGGAGCCGACCTCAGCCCTGCTCGGAGCCATTGGTGTCGGTCTTTTATGTTTCCTCCGGAGGAAGCCCTGATCGGTCAGCTCTCGGTGATTCCAACAAAGGGGCATCAGGCCCCGACTCCCGGTGTCTCTTGGCCGCTGTTCTCGCTCTGGCCTCACGGAAGAAGCGCTGAAGGAGCTCTACACATTCATCTTCGAGCACCCCTCCGGTCGTCTCACAGCGATGATTCAAAGGAGGATTGGACTCTAGGAGGTTGATCCACCCCCCGGCCGCTCCCGCCTTCAGATCAGGGCACCCGAACACCACGCGCTCCGGACGACAGTGAACAATAGCTCCTGCACACATCGGGCACGGTTCCTTCGTTACGTAGAGAACACACTTCTCAAGCCGCCAGTCTTCCAACCTGCTCTGTGCTGCAGTCAACGCCAGCATCTCAGCGTGAGCTGTGGCATCACGAAGAGTCTCAACCTGATTCCAGCCCCGAGCGATAACCTCTCCCTCCATCACCACTACGGCCCCAATAGGCACTTCTTCCGCGGCATAGGCCTTGTGGGCCTCTCGCAAGGCCTGCCCCATGAAATAGGCATCGCTGGCGAGGTCGATAATCAGGTCTTCACTCACTCACAAGAAGCAAGCACAATGACACGAGTTGCCAAACCCTGAAGTTGTCCACGCAACAAATATCAAGGCCGGCTTCCCAATGCGAAGGAATGGGAAGCCTTGAAAAGTAGCGCTGGCTGGTTAAAAGGACCACGTGAAACAATGGAGCAACGCCGACCGCATCGTGGCACCCTCGGTATTAGCTGCAGATTTTTCCCGCATTGCGGAAGAATGCTCGAGAGCGATCACTGCTGGCGCAGACTGGCTGCACCTCGACGTCATGGACGGGCATTTTGTTGAGAATATCTCGTTCGGACCGGCAATGGTGGAAGCTATTCACGCGACCAATGACATTTTCCTTGATGTGCATCTGATGATCGAGAGACCAGACCATTACGTCCCACGATTTCTCGAAGCGGGGGCGGACCTCATCTCCGTTCACGCCGAACCAGAGGCTCATCACGACATAGCTCGCACCTTGGAGATGATTCAGCGTGGGGGTTGCCAGAGCGGTATCGCTCTGAACCCAGCCACCTCCCTGGAAGCAGTGGATCCGTATCTTGATCAGATTGACTTGCTTCTGGTCATGACTGTTGTCCCAGGGTTCGGGGGGCAGGCGTTCATACCGGAAGTCCTGCCCAAGGTAGAAAAGGCGGCAAAGATCAGGGACGAGCGGTCCCTCTCTTTTCATATCGAGGTAGATGGCGGTATCGATCCAGAGACCGCTCCGGCGGCCACAGGCGCGGGAGCAAACGTGTTGGTTGCAGGCTCCTCGACCTTCAAGGCTCCTGACATTGGCGAAGCGATCCGTGCGATCCGGGACGCCTGACACCCTCCTCCTGCTCATGGAGGACCACTTTTGCCAGACCAGACGAGCCCGCGTTAGCGCCTAGTCGACTTTTGCTGGTGGGAGACTTGCAACCCCCGCTAATTTAACCGCATGCCACTTCGTCTTCGAATTTCAATTGCTCTCGCTGCCGCACTATTGCTGGATCCGGCACATTCCCGGGCGGAGGATCCCCCAACAAACCATCCAAATATTCTTCTTCTTCTCGTTGATGATTTAAAGCCTGCGCTGGGCTGCTATGGCGACCCATATGCCAAGACCCCCCATCTGGATCAACTAGCCGCGCGAGGCCTGAGATTCGACCTCGCTTACTGTAATCAGGCCGTTTGCGCTCCATCTCGATTTACCCTGATGCTGGGAGCCCATTCCACAGCAACCGGACTCTATGGGCTCGGCCATAAGCTGCGACGTTCCATGCCAGAGGCCATCACCATGCCCCAATTCTTTGCCAAACATGGCTACTACACGGAATCGATGGGTAAAATTTTTCATATCGGCCACGGGAATGAGGGAGACCCAGAATCCTTCAGTGTCCCGCATTTCCACGACAAGGTCATCGAGTATCTCGATCCCGCCAGCACCGGAGGGGGAAAGCTCACCCGGGAGGAAGCCTACTTCACCAACCAGAAGCTCGACCAGATTCGCTCTCTCCCGCGAGGTGCCGCATTTGAAGCAACAAACTCTCGCGATGAAGACTATGCGGATGGAAGAGTTGCGGCCGAGGCCATAAAGCGGCTGCGGGCGGCCAAGACCCGGAAGGGTCCATTTTTCATGGCCGTCGGTTTTGTCCGCCCACATCTACCATTCAGCGCTCCACAGAAATACTGGGACCTTCACGACCCGTCCAAGTTCCCTCTCTCTCCCTTTCCGGATCATCCACAGGGCTCCCCGGGAATCGCTCATAAGCGCGCCGGGGAAATCGCCATGTATTCTCCAGTTCCTCAAAAGAACGAGGACTACACAGAAAAACTGAAGCGCCAGCTCATTCACGGCTACTACGCGAGTGTCAGCTACATGGACGCACAAGTAGGAAAAGTCATGACGGAGCTGCACCGCCTGCACCTTGCCAGCAATACCATCGTCGTTCTGTGGGGAGACCATGGCTTCCATCTGGGAGACCTTGGCATCTGGACGAAGCACACGAACTACGAGCAGGCAACCAGGATTCCCCTCATTATTGTGGCACCCGGTGTGACATCGAAAGGGGCCTCCACTCGGCAGCTGGCAGAAAGTGTAGACCTCTTTCCAACCCTTGCGGAGCTCAGTGGCCTGCCCCAGCCAGAGGTCCCCCAGCCGATTAGCGGCAAAAGCCTCCTCCCGGTTCTCAAGGATCCCTCTGTCCGAGTGCGGGACCATGCCTTCCACTGCTATCCACGGAGAGGAGGAGTCATTGGCAGGGCCATCAGGACGGAGCGATTCCGGATGGTCGAATGGAAAAAGCCCGGGGCTCCTGCCAAGACTGCCCAATTCGAACTTTATGACTACGGGGAGAGCTCCGTAGAGCAGAAGAACCTCGCGACGAAAAACTCCGATAGGCTTTCTAAGATGAAAGGAATACTCGCCCGCTACCCTGAAGCAAAACGGCGTTAACTGCACTTCTACCTGCAGGCCAGCTGCTAATTTCCAGT
Organism: Roseibacillus sp.; assembly: GCA_002709915.1. GTDB lineage: Bacteria > Verrucomicrobiota > Verrucomicrobiia > Verrucomicrobiales > Akkermansiaceae > Roseibacillus_B. Next base: position 33,423 of record PARF01000088.1, read on the forward strand.
AGCAATCAACAACCCCTCCTCATGCAGGAATTCCTCCATTCTTCCCATCGTTGTCCAATATTGGCTGTTGTCTCCCCGTGGGTTGAAGAATCCGTGTTTCTGGCCCTCTGAGACAAACAGGTAACAGGAACGTCCTCTCTTCTCCATCCGGGCTTTGAAAAGCTTATGCCCGGCGGGAGGCGTTGTGGTATCTGCGGATCCTACCTGCACGAGCGTGGGAGCAGCCAAGGCGTGCACGTGCTCCACCGGAGAGAGTTCGCGGTATCGCTGTTTCAACTTTGCGTATCCGTATCCTTTCCGCGAGGTGTCAATGACGGGGTTAAAAAGGGCCATTGCCGCCGGAATAAAGACGGGTTCTCCCTCCCGGACATCATCGTGATCAGCAATCAAGCCGCAGCAGGCAGCAAGGTGACCCCCCGCCGATCCTCCAGCTGCAACAATTTGATCCCGATTTACGCCTTGGCTCTTCGCGTTGCGCCAGATCCACCGAATAGCGGCCTTGGCATCAGATACGGCCTCAAAAGGAGAAGTCTTGTGCCGGCTCTGAACCCGGTAATCCGCGCAGTAGGCCACTACCCCAAGGGACGCCAGCCTCGTAGCCTGTGGATGAAACTGCGTGGTAGAGCCCCCAACCCAGCCTCCCCCAAAAAAGAAGACCACTGCGGAGCGGGTATCTCCCGCTTTCCACCCCTTCGGCCGGAAAATCTCGATTCCTAGTTCGGCCTGTTCCGTCTTGCGGTAGACAACAACCTCATCAGGCTTCCGGACTTCGGGTTTTGGAGCACTAAACGCAGCATGGCTAAAGGCCAGAAGAGAAATGGTCAGAATCGAGCGCATGTGGCATTCTCCCCCCGCGGCTCCCAAGGGGCGAGGAAAAGATACCCCCTCTTCCCTTCCGCTAGCTCTTGGCCTGACCCTATTCTTGATGCAAAAGATTCCTCGCGCCCTCCTCTACGATTTCGATGGTCTGATCGTCGACACCGAATGGCCGATCTACCAAGCTTGGCTCCAGACATTTCAAGATCACGGCCATGCACTACCTCTGGAAGTCTTCAACCAGTGCATCGGAACCGACTTCGAGACTTGGTCTCCAAAAACTCATCTGGAAAACCTGACTGGTGCTCCTATTGAATGGTCTTCTCTAGACGATGCCCGTCAGGCTTCCATCGAAAAGAATCTGGAGGGAGCCCAGGCCATGACTGGAATTCCAGAAGCTGTGGAATGGGGCAGGAAATCCGGATTCCTAATGGGGGTGGTTTCCAGCTCATCGCATCGCTGGGTCGATGGGTGGCTGAGCAAAATCGGCCTTATAAAGCAATTCGATATCACCGTCTGCCGCGATGATGCTCCTCGGATAAAGCCAGCCCCCGACCTCTATCTCGAAGCCGCTCAGCGCTTGGGCGTCGACCCCGCATCCTGTCTTGTCATCGAAGACTCGGTCAATGGGATCAAATCGGCCAAGGCGGCCGGAATGGCCAATGTCGCAATTCCCAATCGCGTCACCTCCTGTTGCGATTTCTCTGTTGCGGACTACGTAATTTCCAGTGCACGGGAGCTACCCGCGGTCATCAAACGCATCCACGTGGAAGAGGAAAATTGACGAGTCCCTGCTACGAGAATGGCCGTGGCGGATTGGGGGCGGTAGTTAACCGCGTGACGAGCACACGAGAAGGATGAGGCCACGCAGGTGGCAGCCAGAAAGATGTGGTTCCATGTCCCCGACTGTAAATTCTTACATAAGATAGCAATCGCAGGAAAGGGCGCCTGCATCCTTCGCCTGTTCCAAGGGCTCCCTCACGCCTTACCCGTTGGAGCACCGGTGACGCCACTATTGCGGTGACGGAGCCACACTGACACCTCCTCCATCGCCCGGGCCCGATGGCTCAGGCCGTTCTTAATTTGCGAGCCCAACTCTGCAAACGACTCGCATTCGCCCATTGGAACGAAAAGAGGATCGTAGCCAAACCCGGCATCGCCTCGAGGCTTTTCCAGAATCCGTCCTTCTACACTGCCCGAGAACTCCTCCAGAATTTCCCCATCTTCAGCCAGCACCATGACGCAACGAAACCTTGCGGTTCTACCGTCCTTTACCACGCCCTCGAGCTCTGACAGCAGCTTGGCATTATTTTCTGAGTCTTTTGCCTCAGGTCCGGCATAGCGAGCCGAGTAAACACCCGGCCTTCCCCCGAGAGCATCAACTTCAAGACCCGAATCATCCGCCAGAACTAATGACCGCGTCATGCTGCTGATAGCCAATGCCTTAAGCTCTGCATTCTCAAGAAAGGTGCATCCCGTCTCCTCAACATCGGGAGCCTCCGCAAACGCCGTGAGGTCAGAGACGTTATATCCCTCCCCCAGTATTGATGCTATTTCTTCGGTTTTATGTATATTCCGTGTTGCGACCAGTAAGGGGACCATTACTCCATCCTCCTCAACTGCTCCGCTCAATAAAGGGCGAAAACGGGCTATTTGGCCTTCGCACCGTTTAGAAGGGTGATCGCTCCATCAGCAGTCCTAACCCCGTGGTCAGATTGAGGTCCCTGCGTGGCCTTTGGAAAATAAGGTTCTCGCCAAGAAAAAAATAAGAAATTCTCTGGTGAGTATCCCCTGCCCTTCTCAATATCTATCGCTACAGATTTTCCCAACTTAGGATTCACAGCTCGGTTCAGACCTCCTTAGTCTCCCGGTCAACAAGTAACAGATTCTTCGCTCCTTCTCTTCGGAGAAGAGTGATAGAGGCCCCGCCGTGGTTTCGGTGCTACCGCGGCGGGGTTTTGCTTTTCCCCCTTTGCGAATGGCTCGTGGGGAGGCCACTTGCCTTCCTGCTCAAGATCAGAGACAAACACCCATATGAAGCCATTTGCGGTCATCTTGTTTCTGGTTCTAATTCCCGGGCTCTCCACGGCGACAAAGCCCACTCCCCGAGAGCTACCGGTCGCGGATCCTGCTGCGGCAGGAATGTCCCCGGAAAAGCTCCAATTGGTAGGAGATAAGGTTCGGTCTCTTATCCATGAAAATCGCATTGCTGGAGCCTCCGTGATGGTGACCCGAAACGGAAAAATTGTCTACTCGGAGACCTTTGGGCTCCGAGACATCGAAAACAATAAACCCATGGAGTCAGACACCATCTTTCGTATCTACTCCATGACAAAGGCTGTTACTTCGGTTGCGGCAATGATGCTGGTTGAGCGCGGAGCCCTTCGCCTTGAGGACGCCGTCTCCAAATACCTGCCTGAGTTTAAGAACGCCAAGGTCTGGAAAGACGGAAGGGAAATTCCTCCAAAAAACCCCGCCACGATCAAAGATCTCTTGTGTCACACCTCGGGCTATTCCTACGGAAATATCGGCATTCAGGCGATCGACGAGGCGCATAAGGAGAACGGCTCACTCCTGGAGACAATCCCGCTTTCCAAGTTTTGCAGACAGGCCGCGCTCATTCCGATGGCCTTTGAACCCGGAGAGCGTTGGCTTTACGGAATTTCTACGGATCTTCTGGGCGCCGTAGTGGAACAAGTTTCCGACATGACTCTCGATCGATTCTTTCAGTCTCAGATTTTTACTCCTCTTGGCATGGTTGACACTGGCTTCGTAATCCCAGAGGACAAAAGATGGCGGCTGGCTGCGGCTTACGACTCCAACAAAAAAGGAACATTAAAAAGAAGGACTACGGACCTTTTTACTTATAGTGCCAAGACCCGGATGCTGTCAGGGGGTGGGGGCCTTGCTTCGACGATCCGTGATTACACCCGCTTTCTGCAGATGATAGTTAATGGGGGGGAGCTGCATGGATATAGGATCCTCCAGAAGAAGACCGTAGAAGAAATGACCCGTAATCACCTTTCTGGGCCGGCGATGCCCATAAGATTCCCAGGAAACTTGAGGCACGGCACAGGATTTGGCCTGGGCTTCTCGGTCAAGGTTAGCCAGAAAGATTGGAATCAGGCAGGACGCCTCGGCGAATACGGCTGGGGGGGAATGCTAAGCACTCACTTCTGGATTTCTCCGGCTGATCAACTCGTCGTTGTCACCATGGAGCAAACCTTCCCCTTCGACTTCCTTCTCGAAGATGCTCTCAAGCCACTGATTTACAATGCGATTGAATAACGGGCTCTCCGCCATTTTCCAGCACAACTCAGGCGCAGGGCGCTTGCTCTGCTACGGCTTATCTGCCACTTTCCCGCCCCGTTTCAGCACAAAGAACCCCCTATGAGTGACCGACGCAAACCTTACCCGTTCGATACTTTCGAGGCAAAGTGGCAGGGGCGTTGGGACGAGAGCAAGGCGTTCCGCATGCCCGGGCCAGGCGACCCTGACTTCGATAGCACCGCACCCAAATTCTATGCCCTCGACATGTTTCCGTATCCGAGCGGAGCTGGGCTCCATGTAGGTCACCCCGAAGGCTACACCGCCACGGACATCATCACTCGCTACAAGCGTAAGAACGGCTTCAACGTTCTCCATCCGATGGGGTGGGATGCATTCGGCCTGCCCGCCGAGGAGCACGCCCGGAAAACCGGAGAGCATCCAAGAATCAATACACAGAACAACATCAACAACTTTCGCCGCCAGCTCAAGATGCTGGGCTTCTGTTACGACTGGGAACGCGAGGTAAATACCACGGACCCTGAATACGTCCGGTGGACACAATGGATCTTCCTGCAGATTTACAATAGCTACTTTGATGTATCTTCCCAGCGAGCCCGGCCCGTTTCCGAACTGGAGGACCAGGGGTGGACTAGGGAGCAAATCGACAGGGTGCGACTTGCCTATGTAGCAGAGGCCCCCGTGAACTGGTGCCCGAGCCTTGGAACGGTACTCGCGAATGAGGAAGTCTCGGAGTGGGAAGAAAAGGGGCACGCCGTAGAGCGGCGTCCTCTCCGGCAGTGGATGCTTCGTATAACTGCATACGCGCAGCGGCTCATCGACGAACTCGAGAATCTCGACTGGCCTGAGGGAATCAAGATGCTCCAGCGCAACTGGATCGGACGATCCGAGGGAGCGCGCGTGATTTTTCCGCTGGTCCCCCCTAACGACGCAAAAATTGAAGTATTTACTACCAGACCGGACACCCTTTTTGGCGCTACCTATATGGTTCTCGCCCCAGAACACCCTCTGGTAGACCAGATCACTACAGAATCGCAACGAGAAGCCATCACCTCTTATCGTAGGCTTTGCGCGACGAAGTCTGAGATGGAACGCGGAGAGCTCAACAAGGAGAAGACGGGGGTCGCGACGGGGGCTTTTGCCGTCAACCCGGTCAATAACAAACCTATCCCTGTATGGATCGCTGATTACGTCATGATGGGTTACGGTACCGGGGCCATCATGGCAGTGCCTGCCCATGATAGCCGCGATCTTGAATTCGCGACAAAGTTTGACCTGCCTGTAGTTCAGGTAGTTGAGCCTGAAGATGACACGGCTTGGGAGGGGTTCACGGGCAATGGTAACGCAGTGAACTCAGGGTTTCTTGATGGAATGGCAACTCCTGACGCTCAAAGAGCAATCAAGGAATGGCTCGAGGAAAACGAGCATGGTAAAGCTCAGGTTAACTACAAGCTGCGCGACTGGCTTTTCTCCCGTCAGCGCTACTGGGGCGAACCCTTTCCCATCCTCTGGAAGGATGGCCATCATGAAGCTCTATCAGAAAGTGAATTGCCTCTGCTTGCTCCGGAGCTGGAAGACTACAACCCCTCCGGAGAACCCGAGCCCCTGCTCTCAAAAGCCACTGAATGGGTAGAGGTCGCCGATGGGAAAAGGCGTGAAACAAACACAATGCCTCAGTGGGCCGGGTCATGCTGGTATTATCTGCGTTATTGCGATCCGAAAAATAGCGAGCGTTTTGTTTCTTCTGAGGCCCGAGACTATTGGCTAGGAGGCAAAGGACATGCAGGTGGCGTGGATCTTTACATCGGAGGGACTGAGCACGCAGTGCTGCATCTGCTTTACGCCCGCTTCTGGCATAAAATCCTGAATGACCTCGGACATCTCAATACGGCCGAGCCGTTTCAGAAGCTCGTCAATCAAGGCCTGATCATGGGTGAAGACGGCCGCAAGATGTCCAAGTCGCTCGGCAACGTCATTAACCCTGATGACGTAGTTGCAGAATATGGCGCCGACGCATTCCGGCTCTACGAGATGTTCATGGGCCCTCTCGAGCAGGTAAAGCCATGGAACACGCAGGGTGTCGAGGGGGTATCGCGCTTCCTTGCCAAGGTCTGGCGAGTCGCAATGGTCATCACTCAGGAGGGCGAGTGGGCGCGTGGGAACAAACTTGGCGACTATCCCGGGGAGCCCGAGCTCCTTAAAATCATGCACGCAACAATCAAGAAAGTCGGGGAGGACATCGAGAAACTTCGATTTAACACAGCCATCTCACAGATGATGGAATGTATAAACGCCTTTACTTCTGGGAATGAAGTCCCTCACGATCTTTTCCGCTCCTTCCTTATTCTGCTCAACCCTTTTGCCCCTCATCTCACTGAAGAACTTTGGGAGAGGCTAGAATATGAAGGCTCCTGTCTCGAAGCAGACTGGCCCACCTGCGACGAGTCCCTGCTGGTGGAAGATGAGATCGAGATGGTTGTTCAAGTGAACGGAAAAGTCCGGTCACGGATACAGGTGGCTGCTGCGGCCGCGAATGAGGAATTAGAATCATCCGCACTGGCGGACTCCAAAATTACGGCGCTTATAGAGGGCCTGGAAGTCCGGAAGGTCATCATTGTCCCAGGCCGACTGGTCAATATAGTGGCAAACTGAGATATTCTTTCGGATTGGCGATTGAGCCCTCCACCGCTACCTCTCAGCCATGCTTCGCGTTAACGGAGAGCTAATCGACCCGAATCTTCTCGAGGACGCCTTTGCCCGGATCAAATCCGAAGCCGAGGCCCGCCTCCAGGTATCTTGTTGCGAGAGGGATCCAGAGTTCATGGAGCAGGCGGAGGAAGAGGTCATAGACTCCGTCTTAATCGCGCAGGAGGCCGAGGCTCAATTCCCCGATCTTCCCGAAGAGGAGATTAAGGAACGCCTTGAGAGCACCCTGAAGGAATATCGTAAACATGGGGCGAGCTGGGACATGTTGGAGGCGCAGCGCGACAGTCTTCAGGATGAGTGTGAGGCCAACTTGCGTATGGAGAAATTTCTCGACGGGGTTCTGGAGGGTCAAACTGATGTCTCCGATCAGGAGGTCCAGAACTACTACAGGAACAATGAAAGAGAATTCCGAACTACGGCCGAGGTGCGCGTGCTTCATTTCATGAAGTCTCTTGAAAAGCATGAGGATCCTGTCCTCTTGCTGGAAGAGATGGGCGAGCTCCGGGAGGCACTTGTTGACGGTGCCAACTTCGAGGAAATCGCGAAGGTAGAAACCGAGAAAGAATCTGGAGAAATTGATCTTGGGTGGATCACCTTTGATCGACCATCGAACCCAATCGAATCAATCATGTTCACGATGCGGCTTGAAGAGGTGAGTCCCGTCATCGCCTATGAGCACTCCTACCACATTCTTAAGATCGCTGAGATCAAGCCGGCTACGGTTCGGGACTTTAATGAGGTCAAGGAGGACATTGCCCATCGGGTAGAATTCGAAAAGCGCCGGAACGCGCTGCGGAAATTCGCTGCCAACCTCAGGGAAGGAGCCACCGTGGAGAAAGTGGATTTCAGCGGAGATGATGAGGAACACGAGGAGGGCTCGCCTGAAAGATAAGCCATTATTTCTGGGAATCGGAGAAAGATGCCAGTCCTTGGCCACAGCTCAATCCATCCATCCGTAACTTCGCATCCAATCTTCGAGACGCGCAGGCCACTTTTGGGATTCTCCAGTTCGGCCCAGACCATACCCATGGCCCCCCTTGGCATAAATATGGCAAGTCACCGGAACTCCTTTCTCCGCACACGCCGCTGCAAAGTCCGTGCCGTTTCGTAAAGGAACAGCTCGGTCATCTGCAGAATGAACGAGGAAAATCGGAGGGGTGCGTCTAGTGACTCGTGACGCCGTGTTGTTCCGGTCGAGCAATTCTTGAGAGGGCTCCAAGCCCAGTAAGTTTCTCACCGAGCCGCCGTGGCAATAGGGCTGCCCCATCGCAATCACAGGATAGCAGAGGATTCCAAAATCGGGCCGGCAGCTTACCAAATCGATGGGGTCCCTTGTCTCCTGCTTGAATGTATCATCAAACATCGTGACGGCAGTAGAGCAGAGATGGCCTCCGGCCGAGAACCCCATAACCCCGATCCGGCCGACATCAACAGCCCACTTAACAGACATGGCTCTCATGGTCCGAATCGCCCGTCGAACATCCATTTGAGGAACGGGATAATGATATCCAAGTGCCGGGTTGGCGCTAACTCTGTATTTGACCACCATGGCTGTTACGCCCCGTTTGGCGAACCACTCTGCAACTTGTCGTCCCTCGTGATCTGCTGCAAGGTTGGCATAGCCCCCGCCTGGCAGGATGACCACCCCCGTCCCATTCGGTTTTTCTGCCGGGAACAAACTGTATTGGGGAACCTCTATATGAGAAAATCTCCAATTGCTTCCACCAGTCTCGGTCCCTGCTGAAGGGCGTTTGGCTCCGGGAGCCTCTCCCGGCCAGAGATTAATCCAATCGCCGCCCCAAGCCGTAGGAGCAAATATTAAGAGAACCACGATGAGAACCTTCACGGCTGAAGCCTAGGCCACCTCTCATCAAGCACAAGAAGCAGGGTAGACTTCACGCCCCGATCCCAGAAGTTCTGCGGTAGGAAACCAGATAGCCAATAAAGGCCCAAAAGAGACTATTGGCGCCAATAAGGATTACCATCGCTCCCAAGCCATAAAGCGTTTCTACCGGCGGTGGGCCGGAGAATACCGGCAGGATCGCTATACATGATGCCGCCAGGCCCACCGCAAGAGCCCAGCCGATAAATGACCTCACCTCCTTGAAAATAATCCGCCGTATCACTCTGTGTGCGACTCCGATAATATTGAGAACGGCAAACTCATTGTGCCGCTCGGCAAGATTGCGGGCGGTCACGATCCCGAGTCCTGTACTGCCCAGAATGAGGCCGAGGCCTCCCAGAACATGGAAGATGGAAATGTAGGTGTTCTGCACGCTGTTAAAGCCTTCGAGCCTTTCCTGTGTAAGAGTCACCGCGCCTCCGCGATCCGCAGTGGCTTTCTGCAGCGTTTCCAGAGCCTGCGCGGGGTCCCCTGAGGCGTCGGCTAGAAACAAGCGATACCCTTCCTGCGAAGGAAATAGCCTCAGAAAGGCCGCTTCATCTACTATCATATTCCCTTGAAAAACGCTGTCGGCTAAGGATCCCACAATCTGCACCTCGAAATCCTTTCCTCGTTCATCTTGGTAAGTGATCCGGTCTCCCACTTTCTTTTTCAAAACCCACATCATTGTTGTCTCATCAACAAAGGCAGGAAGTATTCTTGGCTCAGAATGTTGCCCCAGGAGCTTCCAGCCATCCTCCTTATCGGCCCCTTCGGCAACCGTCCTGATGGTGAAGGCCCCTCGCGCAGCCAAAGCGCTAGTGTCGGTTGCAATAAGCCGGGGACGGGCCGCCGTATTCAAATTAAAGCAACTTGCATCGTCCCCAACTCCCACCCGGAAAGGGTGAATAGTGCCAAGAATATTCCGCAGATCCCCGAGCTCAAAGTAATCCGGATCCTTCTTGGCATCAGCTGCTCGATTAATCGGGCTAGTGGTTTCGATCCATAGGCCAAATCCTCCGGCACCACTATCTTTTTCCACCCATTCTGCTCCAACGTGCTTTCTCGTGGCTGTAACAGCTATAACGAGGAAGATCCCGCAAGCCATTGTTCCAACAACCACCAGACTGCGCGCTGGGCGGCGCACTCCGTTCAGGGTCGCCATCGCTTGAATAGACATCCGGGGATATCTTTTTTTCGCTATGCGCTCTAACCGCACCCGGTAGGCCAGCAGCCCTGCAACGAGAAGAAACATTCCGGAGAGGAAAAAGGCCGCCTGGGCCCCAATCGGCTCTCTTCCAAGAAGACATCCTGCGGCGGCAAGAACACAAAAAGTCGCTACAGACACAAGCCGCCATACAGGCCGGCGCCCCCGAACTTCCTCAGATCCCGCTTCCAGCCGCATCGTGGCACTCCTCCGCGCCTGCTTCCGCATGGAATACCAGATCGCAGTCATCGCCAGAAAAATGAAACTACATAATCCGGCAGAAACACTATTGAGGTTTAGATGAAGGATGAAAAATTTGCCACTGCTCCCGTCACTCCATATCGTTTCCAGAAAACGAAGGATCCATGTCGAGTAGGTGATCGCAAGTGCCAGCCCCACGGCCCCACTGACAAAAACAATCACGAATCCTTCCATCAGCCGCCATCGGAGAACCCTTCTCGGGGAAACACCCACCGCAGCAAGCAGCCCGCTCTCCCTGTTGCGCTGCTCGACGTTGAACCGAAAGAGCATCGCGGTCAGAGCAATCGAAGCGACAATCAAGAAAACGCTCATACTTAGGAAGAGACTTGCGATATCAACAGGAGATTTTGCTGCTGCCCTTGCTTCCTCTCCCAGATTTCGCAGGAGTAAGCCGGCCATCTCTGGCCTGAGGAGTGGTAGTAATTCGCTCTCCAGATCGCTGTTGGAGATCTCTGAAGTCGGGACGCGGAGCGCAGTAAAGTCTCCCCACCTGTTACCGAATAACTCTTTGCCCTTCTCTTCGGAAATAAACGCCTTTGGCGTTCCCCGGTAGGCGTCCCAGTAGTCCTCGTCCTTCTGCCGGATCCTGCCAAGGTCCAGAGGTAAGCCCGGAGCCCAGTCCTGTGCGTCCTCTGCCTCAGCCACACCCGGAAAATCCGGCATCCAAAGCTGATCTGCCGCAAGCCCTTCAAGTTTGATGCTCTGTCGCACCCGAAAACTCGCCGTGGATTCTTCCAGCTGATTGCCCCGAACCAATTTAAAGAAGGACAAGCTTAGTTCCTGCCCCGGTTTCAGGTCGAGGTCTTCCGCCAACCACTCGTTGACCACGATGTCCTGCCCATTCATATCTTCGGGGAGGAAAGGGGCTCCCTCAGCCCGTAGTGCTGCCACCATGGAATAGGGAGTCTCCTTCCCGTTTGCCGAGTAGGTGTTAATGAGGTAACTGGTTACCGGCACCATCGCTGGGAATCGCTCCCGCACCACCCGGACAATCGGGTCCTCGAAGAAAATGCGGCTCGACCGAATCTCCGAAGCCCTTGCGAGAGGGACATCCACGAGGGAAAGCCCGTAGTCCTCAAGAGCCATCCGCCCTCTGATGCGGCTGACCAAATCTTCACTATCCCAGGCTCCGCTCTCTGCAGAAGAGAGAAGAAGGAGGTTGGCCCGACCTTCTTGCTCGACCACCTGCTGTAATCGGCTGAGAGGCACGAAGATTGTGGGCACAGGCAGCTGAGTAGCCTGGAGATTGAATCGACCGAACTGGCTCGGTTCCACCACCTTCCGCACCTTCGCCCGAAAGCTAATGACGTCCTCCGCCTCGCCAGAGAGTGGAGCATCGCGAGAGAGCATTCCTGGCTCCTGCAGACGAAGAATAACTGAGTCTCCTTCCCCGAGATCCAAGGACTTCGCCAAATAGCTGTTTACGCCTAGTTCCCGAGACTCAAGGGCAACCGACTTATCTCCCTCTGGTGCAAAGGACCAGAAACGCTCATCGACTCCAAGGATCTGGACGCTGCCCTGCGTTCTTCCGCTTTTCGAGGCGCTGAGCTGGCCTCGGAGCAGAAGAACTGGCGCGGCCCGAAGTGCGTCGGTCTCAACATCATCTGCCAGAGCGTCCCGGAAAAACCCCTCCCCGGCCGCAAACACATGCCCTACCTGGCCGACACGCTGGCCCGCGACCTGACGGAGAGTTTCCTTCACGGAATCCCCGGCAATGAGGGCTCCGAGCAATACCGTCGCGCCCAGAACCGCGCCAGCACCTACCCCAAGATAGGACAACTTGTAATGCCAGATCCCGCGCCGGATGAACTTGAGCGCATTCATTGCTTCTCCAATTGGCCCCCACGAAGTTCAAAGTGACTTCCCATCCTTCGGGCAAGATTACTATTGTGGGTAACAACGACCAGCGTCACTCCCATCTCAGAATTCAGCCGCCCCAAAAGTTCCGCGACCACTTCTGTGGTCTCAAGATCCAGTGAGCCCGTAGGTTCATCCGCAAGAATCAACTTCGGCTTGTTGACGAGTGCCCGCGCAAGAGCAGCACGCAATCGTTCACCACCAGAGAGCTGGTGAGGAAAATGAGTGAGACGATCCTGCAGACCCACATTTTCTAGTAGAATCTCCGCCCTTGTCGCGGTCTCTGACTCTGCTTCCTCCCAACCACCGGCAAGTCGAGGAAGCACAACATTTTCCAGAAGCGTACACTGCGGCAGCAGATGATGGTGCTGGAAGACAAACCCCAGCGAGCGGTTCCGGAAGGTCGCGGCCTCTTCTGCGTCGAAGGATGACAGATCGTTGCCATCAATAAGTATCTGGCCCCCGCTTGGTTGGTCCAATGCGCCCAAAAGGTTCAGCAAAGTTGTTTTCCCACTCCCGGAAGGACCAACGACGGCAGCTGTCTTTCCCGATTCTACCTGAAACTCAATGCCCGTGAGGACGCGAACTGCCTCCTCTGGCATCTCATACACCTTGCTTACATTCTGAACGTCTATCATTGCCGGATCACTTTCCACCGCTTGGCCTTTACTTCGTGACTAGGCAGTTCACCTGAGCCAACCGTTTTTACAGGAATTCTCATGGAAAAAACAGCACGGAGACGGGCCTCAAGTTCGCTCTCCGCCAATTCCCCCTCGAGAACCTCTATCGTGAGACTGACCTCGGGTAACGCGCCACGCTCATCAACCTCTACCATGTATTCGCCGATCCCATCCACCGCCCGCACAACCGCATCTATTGCGCTGGGATAGAGGTTGACTCCCCGAACCACTACCATGTCATCTGTTCTTCCAATAATGCCACCATGGAAACCAAGCGTGCCTGGCAGCTCCCCCTCGACGGTTACCGGGCGAACCAGGTCTCCCGTGCGGTATCGAACAAGTGGTGATCCATAACGCCCAAGAGTTGTTAATACCAGCTCTCCGACCTCTCCCGGAGCAACATGAGATCCTCTACCGACCTCGACGACCTCCGCATAATAGGCGTTAGGCGAAATTCGGAGGACCTCCGGGTTTTCCGGATCGGTAACCGTTACCGGACCCGTCTCTGTCATCCCATGATGATCTACAACTCGAGCGTTCCACTCACCCTCAATCCGCGTCCGTACCTCCGGAATACTTCCCCCCGGCTCGCCACATACGACTAACGCCTCTACACCGAATCCCCCCACCGGGAGGGACATTTCCTTGCCGACGTTCGCAAGATGAAGAGCGTAGGTGGGTGTACACGCAATGAACTTCGGGCGATGACACTCGATCATTCGGAGGCGGTTCTCACTTGAAAGTCCTCCTCCCGGTATTGCCCGAATACCCATCTCTGTGGCGGCCTCAAAAGCAGACCAGAACCCAATGAAAGGGCCGAAAGAAAAGGGGAAAAAGCCACTATCCCCGGGAGCAGCCCCAGCCTGACTCCACACCCACTGCCACGATTTCAGGACCCAGTTCCAGCCCGCAGGATCATCCAGCCACACCAAAGGATTTCCCCGCGTTCCACTCGTCTGGTGAAACCGCGTGTAGTGTTCCAGCGGATAAGTAAGGTTCGATCCGTAGGGTGAATGCGCCTCGTGATCGGCCGCTAGCTCATCCTTTGTGGTGAACGGCACCCGGGTCCTGAACTCCTCGAGACTCTCTACGCCACGAAGACCCCCAAGCTTCACTGCGTAAAACGCATTGGCGGGCAGGATAGCTTCAAACAGATCGTTGATGGCGCTGAGGGGCATCATTTCCGAAGTCTGTCCAATCTTCCCGGAGGGTTTCCCGTGCTATTGCTTCTCCTGAGACTCCACTGCCGTCTTTACCGGGGGAGCCCCATGAGATCCGGCAGGCTTGAACTTCACTACCATGAAGCCTCCTAAAGCCGCCATAAGGATCCCGCAGAAAAATTGCCAAGGAACCGCCGCGAGTCCACCTTCTGGACGGTCCATGCATATGGAAACAACCGCATTCACCAGCGGAGCTCCGCAGAAAATAATCGACATCACCGAGATCGCCACCACCGCTGGACTCATCCCCCCTTTTGCTCCCGAAGCCATCGCAAGAAGAACGCAAAAAGCGCCGATCGCACCAAGAATCCCGGCAAATAGCGAAAGCCACATCCCCTTGCCTGGCATGGACCAGTCTGCTCCCTTGACGAGTAGAACCACCAGGGGCGCCATCACTGCTGTTATAAAGTACGCCAGCCCGACGAAGAGGAAGGCCTTGTAACGGCCAAGAACCTTGTCCTGCATTTCAACTTGTCCAGCATGAAGGAAAATACCGTAGAGGCCCCAGCAGGCCACGGTCATAAGAGCAAAAATGAGCCAGTTCATGGATTTCTTTTTCGGGGATGTGGGAAGGGGATTGCTCACGTGAGGTATCAGGACTTGGCTGCAGCTGCGGCTGCTTTGAGGTCATTTCGAATCGGTTCAGGAATCGGAACTGCGGAAATTTCTCCGTCTTTGAATTGGACGCAGGCAACTGCCACCTTTCCAGTTGCAATGGGATCATCCTCAGGGTCGAGGTAGAAGCGAAAACTGTAGCGAACTGACCTTGTTCGAATTTCCTCGATAGTGACACGAATCTGCAGAACATCATCGTTGCGTGCCGGTTTTCGGAATTCACAACTGGCACTCACTCGCGGCCATCCGATGCCCTGCTCAGCTTTTCGTCCGTGAACCGGGTGCCCTAAGCTCCGCATGAAAGCATGCTCAGCGGACTCCATATACCGGTAAAAGTTGGAGAAGTGCACGATGCCAGCAAGGTCTGTCTCATGGAACTCAACCCGCCGACTATGCTCATAGCAGTAACTGTTGCAGTCTTCCCTCATAGCTTGCGGGGTACCGTCTTTGCACAGGCCCTCTCAGCAAGCTTGAGAAAACCATTCTTCATGACCTCAACACTATAATGTTGCTCCACTCCGCGGCGACCTCTTTTTCCCATCTCTGCCGCTTCGGCAGGGTCGGCTAGAAGTTCATCCCAGGCAGAAGCGAGTAGCCGGGGATCCCCGGGAGGAACTGTTTTGCCTCCACCTGTGATCAGCGCGATCTCCTCGAAGGTCGAGCCCCCGGGATTCACTACCGGAACTCCACTCGCCATGGCCTCAATGAGACAGAGCCCGAAGGCTTCGGAATAACGCATCGGAGCCGAAAAGATTGTAAGACTCCCAAGAAAGCGGGCTTTCTCTTCTCGACTTACATTGGGCTCCCAGTCGACAAGGTGGCTAAGGCCCGCCTCCTCTATTTTTTCCTTCTGTTTCTGTACGAATGGCTCGTCTCCGAGAGGACACGACCCCGCGATCTTGAGCCGGCATGAAGGAAAGTTTCCTATCTCCTGAAACAGGAGATAGGCGTCCACCATATCCCCCAAGCCTTTATCCTGACTCATCCGCGACAAGAATCCAATCGCTTCAGGTCCATCCGTGGGACACTTCCCATAGCCCTCAAGGTTGATCCCATTGGGAAGTACTTCTATTTTGTCAGCTGGGAGGTCGAGGCGCTTAGACATGACCTCAGCGTAGAACCGGCTTGGGGCAATCAGCATCTCGCACTCCGGAAGCCGCTCCTGCATTTCTTCCCAACACCCTTTCCGATATGGTTCAGGTAGAGTATCCAAAAAAGTGTCTTCTCCCTGGAAGAACGCTATCACTGGAATATCACCAAGGTGCTTCTTTAGCTCTCTGGTCATTCCTGCAAAAAGCGCGGTCGAGAGGGCGATACATTCTGGTTGCTCATGGACCGCGAGCCATTCGATCAGCTTTTCGAGCTCCTTTGTCAGACCGCTTTTCTCCAGCTGGAGCATGGATAAACACATCTCTCCCTGTTTTCTGGGGCTGGTCATATGGCTTCGGCTCGCTGCCTTTCGGAGCAACCCTGCACCATTCAATAGTGCGTCAAACCACCGCGGTGTATGCCTGAAGAAAGGAAATTTGCTCTGCAGATAGACGTTAATACCCCCGAAGAATATAGGAGCGTTCCCTACCTGCGGCGGACTTTCCTCATCCAGCTGCATCGGCAGATACATCGGCAGTAAAGCAACCTCGTGCCCATTTCGATGCAGGGCCGTAACGAGGGTGTTGTCGCGCATGCATGCCCCGCAGTGGTAACTGCCTGTTCCCGCTGTCAGAAAGGTGACTTTCATGCGGGTGGAGAGGACATCGTGTTACGTTACTGCTTGGGGAACCCGCCCGTGGGCGAGGGGCTCTGGAACCGAGGCTAATTCGCCTATAGCTTCCGCCAGAGGTGTATAGTCTTTTCCGTCAAGATCGCCAATCAAACAGTCAGTGAGCATAGGCCGGATTTCCTCGTGCCTTTTTATCAGTTCTCCAAAACTGAAGTTTTCATCGTAAAACGCATAAACCAGTTTCCGCATTACCTCAATCATGCCGCAAAGATCCTCCCCGTAATTCGAAAATTGCCCAGCAGAGACGTCTCCCTGTTCCAAAGCTTTGCCAATTGCGTCAGCTGCCATTTCCCCGCTTTTCAAGGCAAGGAAAACCCCTGATGAGAAGACCGGATCGAGAAAGGCAAAGGCGTCGCCCGCCATGACCAGCCCATCGGAAGCGCAATGCTCCCCCCGGTAGGAGTATTCCCCAGTGACCCAGTACTCGCCAAACTGCTCACCCTCTCCGAGATGCTCCTTTATCCAGCTATTTTTTTCAATTTCACGCTCGTAGATTACCTTCGGGTCTCTGCTGTCGCGGTAGAGGTAATCTCTCTCAGCGACTATGCCGGAGCTAACGATATTGTTGCGTAGAGGAATGTTCCAAAACCAGCCTCGACCGTCGACATAGGCTACCGTAGTCGCCCCTTCGTCCAGGCCCTCATCACGCTTCGCGTTCTTGTAGAGAGTCCAGATCGCTATCTTGTTGAGCTTCGGATCCCGTTTTCTCCAACTCTTCTTCCTCAGGAACAAGGCATCGCGCCCAGTGCAGTCAAGAGTCAGCGGTGCTTCTAGAGTGTATTCCTGTCCGTCTTTCCCCTTCGCGGTGACGCCAACTACACGATCTCCTTCATAGTTGAAACCGCGCACTTCTGTTTCCTCACGAACATCGACTCCCTTGGCCTCCGCATTCCGCAACAACATGTTGTCAAAGACAGACCGTTCAACTTGCCATGTCGTAGCGGCCGGGTGATCAAAGTGTTGAAAAAAGTAAAAGGGATCGGAGATTTTGCCATCTTTGGAGACAAACTGCACGCTGTGCTTCTTCACGAAGGCCTGCTTTTCCATTTCCTCCAGAACTCCCAGTCTTTTCAGAGTGAAATAGCAGAAGGGCATGAGGGACTCGCCGACGTGATATCGGGGAAACTTTTCTTTCTCCAGCAAGATGACCCGATGGCCTTTTTCCGCAAGAAGGGCGGATGCAGTAGATCCACAGGGACCTCCTCCGATGACAATTACGTCGCAGGGCTGTTTATCAACGGAAATATTCATGGGTGGTGAAAATCAGGAATTATTTCGAGAATTCGGGCCAGACAGGCATCTTTTTGGCATTTCAGTTGGTTGTAACGACCAAAAAACAATCTTGCACAACCCAATGGGGATAATTTCGGCGGTAAGGCCTCGCGCGCAACCGAAAAATACCCCAGAGGCTGGCTTTTGTAGGCAACCCCGTTCTGGTTAAGGATCCCCCCCAAAGGCTGCTCACCCCGTAAAATCAATTTCTGAAGAGCTTGGGAAAAATTATCCAATTCAATTTCAATCACCCCGAATTCAGCAGCGCGCCCTGTTCCCTCTCCCTTAAGAATGACCTCTCTGTAGTAGCATTCATCGGAATGTCCCTCAGCGAGAACCTCAAGAAGCATCCGCTCCCTATGAAACCGCTCCAGCGTTGACGTCATATCGCCCTCATGCACAAGGAGCGCCCGAAAAGGCTCTGGTATTTCCTCGGAAGAACGCCAGATGAACACCTCCGGGCTTAGCCCGGCACGCGCGAGGGCCTTGCTCAGAAAACCTTCAGAGGATGAATGCTCGTTTGGATTCAAAGGGCTTTTGCGTTGAAGGAATCTCGGAAATCTTTAGCGACCGTCGCATTGCGAACCAACGATCAACACCTTGCTGCGACCTCAAACGATTCGATCCGTTTTGTGATGCTCGAGGAAAAAGTCGTGAAGTAGATTATCCACACAAAGCAGTCCATCTCGGCTCAGGACGATCGCATCATCGATCACCTCGAGAAGTCCCTCCTCAGTGAGCTCCTCCAGAGGACGGGCAAAACGATCAAGAATACTAATCTGGAATTTATCGCGGAAGTAGTCTGCCTTCACGTGCCCCAACTTCATCTGTAGGATAAACTCTCGTATCATGCGCTCCTCTTCATTCGTTCGAAACGCGCGCTTTACTGGCATCTTCTCTGTATCAATCGCAGCCACGTAATCGTCTATCTCGGTCAGGTTCTGGTAATGGACTCCCTGCACATGGGAAAACGAGGCCACCCCAAGCCCAACAAGATCTGCACCTCCCCACAAGGAGTCCCGATAGATAAATTTTGTTCTCTCAGGGTTCTTTACCGCCGTATACCCGGAACTGATCGTGTAGCCATTAGCTTCCAGCTCTGCAAATGCCTCCCTCACCCAGCGCCTCTTGGTTTCCCATCCCGCCACGGGGGCCACGAGGGCCCCACTCTCTTTCATATCCTTGTAGATGGTCGTATTATAGGGGATTTCCATCTGGTAGATGGTGATGCTGTCAGGAGCAAGTTTGAGCACCTGCTCAATGTTCTTCTGCCAGTTCTCCTCCGTCTCCTCCAGCATTCCCGCAATAAGGTCGATATTGATCTGGTCGAACCCTTCGGCCCTGGCCCGCTCGAAGGCCTTCCAAACCTCCTTGCTCCGGTGTGCGCGACCGTTGATCTCGAGGATCCGATCATCAAAGTTCTCAATGCCGAGACTCAGGCGAGTCACTCCGATCTCCTTGATCGCGGCCAGCTTTCCAGCGGTCAAAGTCCCGGGCTCACATTCGAAGGCAACCTCCTCTGCATCGTCCCATGAGAGGATGGCCTTCATTCGGTCGGTCAGGTCTGTCAACTGCCTGCCGGAAAGATACGAAGGGGTTCCTCCTCCGAAGTAAATAAAGTGCGGCTTGCGACCCGCGACCAGCGGCTTTGCTGCCAGCCTCTCTAACTCGGTAATGGTATGGTCCAAATAATCTCGGATCTCCTGCCCATTTTTGTCCGTATAGACACGAAAGTAGCAGAAGTGGCAGCGCCTGCGACAGAAGGGAATATGGTGATATAGTCCGAGTGGTGTCCCAGGAATGGGGTCTCGGTCATACGCCGCCCGCACTTCCTCCCCCTGGTCGCTGGACCAGAAGGAAAAGGGAGGGTAATTGGAAATAAAGTAGTTGCCCGCCCGGGTGGCCTTCTTAGTCGGAGGAGTGGCGGTTTCGCTCATGGTGTCGCTTTGGGCCTCTTGTCACCCCTGAGAGGGAAGCAGGATGGGCGAGAAAGAGAATAGCTCCCTTTTGCCGAAATTGGAATCTCGCAAAGTGATTACCCGGTTTCCGTGACCCAGAAGGTCTGAATACAGGAAAACCAGCCGCTGATCTCACGCAACCGACCTTTGTTACCCTCTTTAATTTTGTCCATCTTTACTATCAGGCGAAAGCTTCTCAATGCGCTCCAATGCAAAACAGCGTCCCATCTGAGCCACCTACCACGATTCTACCATTAGCAAATGCAAGATCGGAACTGATCCCCTCTCCCAGATCCACCCTCCAGATTTCTTTCCCGTCAACCGGATCGACTGCATAAACTCTTCCGTCTCCAGATCCAAAAGCCACCGCATCCTTGAAGACGATCGCTCCGCCATCGATCCGGGAGCCGGTTTTGAATCGCCATGCTCTCTTGCCGCTCTCCCGGTCCACCGCATGGAGGTGCTTGTCACGAGAGCCGATAAACACATGTTTTGCGGTAACCGCAGGGGCCGCGTAAAACCCGAAGTCCTTATCTTCGTAAACCCACTTTGGGTCCTTTTTCGAAATGTCTACCGCAACTAGTTGGTTACCATAATTTGCAGAGTATACCATACTACCCATCGTCGCCACCGTGCCAATGATCTCCGCCTCCACCTCAACTTCATTGACGGCCTCTCCATTACTGACGTCAATCACATGCACCCTCGCATCGCAGCCACCAAGGACGATATTCTTCCCGTTCACCAAAGCCGGAGTTCCGTTGATCTGCTCCGCCGTTTCATATGTCCACGCTTCCGTGCCATCTTTCGTGCGCAGCGCCCGGCAGATCCCATCGTAACCGTTGACGACAATCCATGTCTCCTTCTCGTCCGGGCTCTGGATCAGTAAGCCACCACCCACGAACTTATCTGCAGCTTCGTATTTCCACAGCTCCTTACCTGTCTTCTGATCAAAGCAATAGAGGTAACGATCGCTCGACCCAATAAAGACCCGGCCGCCGCCCACAGTTGGTGGAGCCTCAATGGTGTCCTCCGTCTCAGCCTTCCAGCGCACCTTGCCGGTCCGCTCATCCACCGAGTAAAAAGTTCCCATTACCGTCCCTACAAAAACTGCTCCATCCGCAATTGCCGCATCACCTACAATCGGGCCGTCAAGCACGGCATCCCAGCTAACTACCGGCTTGCGAGGAACATTGTCCGGAACACTGCCTTGTAAGGCGTTTCCTCCACGTGGAATGGCCCAAGACTTTGTCTCTGCTTCTGCGTTTTCTTTCTCGGGGGCAGCGAGGCTAATCCCTGCCACAAGGAGAACATACGCTACGCTGACTGCCAAAAAATTCGGGTAGGAGTAATTCATCACGTATCTTGGGTTGCAGCGCCACCAAAGGCGCTCTGATATAATACCGCAAAATCATCTCTTTTCATACTCCGAGGATTGAACTGTCCAGTCCACTGTCTCGTAGCATCCTCTGCAAGCTCAGGAAACACGCCAGGATCGACTCCGCACTGCGCCAGCGGCGAGAGATTCGCCACAGTGAGCAGATGCTCAATCCAAGCTCGAACGCCCCAGTCCACCCCTCGGCAGCTTGATAGCAAGGTTCCATAATGCGCATAGGTCTCGCTAGCTTCCGGGGCTTCCTCGTTCAGCCCGATCACGTGAGGAAGCATCAGAGCCACCGCGTGGCCGTGGGCCAGCCCACACGAGGCCGTGAGTGGATTCGCCGAAGCGTGAGCTGCTCCCAACATACTGTTTTCGATCGCGAGCCCCGCGAAGGCGGATCCCATTAACATCGCGTTACGCTCGGAAGCCGATGCTTCACCCTTCAGAACAGGCTCGATCGCCAGGGAAATGTGAAGAAATGCCTCCCTTGAATATGCAGAAGAAAAGGAATTCCTACGTGTGCTTACCGCCGTCTCCAACGAATGCGCAAGAGCATCCAGCGCTGTCAGGACCGCTACCCTGTGAGGCATCGAGACGGTCAGGTCCGGATCAAGAATAGCGTAAGTTGCAAGCGCAGAAGGGTCCCCGCAGGCCATCTTCTCGTGAGATTGATCACGACTGATTACCGCGTAACTCTGGCATTCACTTCCTGTTCCAGAAGTTGTCGGTACACCTATAAAGGGGAGAAGAGGTGTTCGCGCTGCACCGTATCCCTTATAATCGCTCATAGCCCCACCGTTGGTCAGAAGGAAATTGCAGCCTTTCGCAGTGTCCATGCTACTTCCCCCACCCAGTCCCACAAAGCAGTCCGGTCCTACCTCCCGGGCAAATCTCATCGCGGCAAGAATATCGCTCTCTGCAGGATTCTCGCTTGTCCCATCATAAACAGTGCAGGCTATTCCTGCATCTTCCAGTAAAGTAACCGCCCGACCGGCATGACCTGCGGCAGCCACCCCTTGGTCGGTCACGAGCAGCACTTTCTGTCCCCCACTCTTGTGGACGCACGACGGCAACTCGGCTAGAGATCCCGGTCCGCCCACAAGTTGCGGACTGGGTCTGGTTGTAAAGGGCTCCATTCTGAGTCAGCTCACTGCGGCAAGGTTCCCCTGTATAGCACGCCGCCGGAACAGAAACTCGAACAAATTACCTTCATGTGGCTGCTCCCACTGAACACGGTTGGTTGGGAAAGGGCCGATGTTGAGCCGCTCGATATCGGACGAATTCATGAGATCGCGGATCCAGCCCGCATCGTCCGTCCAAGCTGAAACAACCAGTGTCTCTCCAATCTCACCAAGCATCTGGCCTTGCGGCATTTCCGTCACACTGGCGAAGGGAAACATGAATTCCGTGTTTGCGAGAGGATGCCCCGGGTCCGCGCAGGAAATCAGAGTTGGCCGCAGATAGGTCTGACCGTGCATTTCCACGAGGCGAGATCCGTTCCGGTAACGCGCCGTAACATCTTCGGCCCCCTCCACCTTTAGGTGCTCGTCAATAAGATCATTTATCGATCCAGCCCATTCGGTGTTCGAAAATCCACAGAGAAGCGCATCCTCATGATCTCTGGGAAGAGGTTCGATAGCCGCAAGATCCCGTGCTACAGCATCGGCCAGTTCATCTCGCCCGGATGAGACAAGAATTGCAGACGTGTTAATACAGCTTCGGCCCCCATTGGCCGAGATGGATTCAACGAGGGTTTCGGTATGGTCGGCCCACTTGCCGAGATAATCATCCCCGACAAGAACCTTGCTCCTCCCAGTGCCATGGACTTGGATACTCGGAAAGCCCGAATACTTGCGCACCGTGGCGTCACTGCCAAAGGCGATGCCACGGCCACAGCCCATGAGAATCGTATCTCCGCCCTCATGAGTCGTGGGATAAAACCCGAAAGCCTCTTTGGGAAATCCTGCGGCAATCAGAGATTGCACGATTCGTAGCGGAGTGAAGGGGTCTTCCCGGCCCGGCTTCAAGAGGACCGGAATCTTCAGAACCGGCGCGGGTAGCCACAGCGAGTTCACGGCAGGAGCGTTGCTGGGAAGAGAAACCCCCAGGGCGTCGGCCACCGGATAGAAATTCACCTCAAGATCATCGACTGCTGAGAGTCCCCGATCAAAAAGCTCCAGCGGAAGATTCCGGGTCAATCCACCAATCACCGTGCGGATCTGCGACATCGCGGCGTGAACCTTTCCCATGTTCATTTTCACCAGTGTGTGGGGAAGCTTTGTCAGCGCTGACAGAGACTCGATATAATCCTGCGGGCTCTGGCTGCTGTTACCAAGAGGCAACTCTTCGTGGAGGAAGAGTTCAGCGGCAGCTTCGCAATAGCCCGCGAGGGTCTCAGCAGGCACGGCATCAAGAGCAGCCTTTGACTTCTCAAGATCGAGAATATCCCGTCGTATCAGGCCGGGATTCGCCGTGTGGGTATAAACCGTGCTGTCCGCCGATGATTCCAGCTCAACCGTATCGAGACTATGATATTCCTCGCCGAGGCGCAGGATAGGGATATGCGTTTCCTTACTCATGATGTTCAAGGGAGCGGTCGAACGCTCCGTGGTCTTCGTTTCTCTTTGGTATGGTCAATTCCGAGTGACGTGTCTCTTTGTTCTGGCCCCTAATAAACGCCTTCAATCACCTGCTTGGTCCCGCTTTGGAAGGGCCGGACATCTCCGACTCCATCCCACGGAAATTCCCCACAAGGCTCTCTTCGAATTGCCTCATCCCGCTCAAGAAAGCGAGGCACAAAGAACTCCTTGGTCATTGTGGTCAGTTCCACCCGCCCATATTCTCCATATTCCATATTACGGGTCGAATCCTCCGGATCCACAATCCGCAGAACTGCACGGGGCTGGGGCGCATAGTAAGTCAGACTGTACTCTCCAGGCTCCCGCTTCCTGCTGATCGCAAGGCCCATCAAGGTATTGCCGTAGGTTGGGGCATAATTAATCTGGCCCTCCAATACTTCCTCCTCGATGAAGCGAACGTATTGAGGAGTCATCGTTGTTCCACCGGCAAACACACCTTTAATCCCACCATCAACCAGAGACATCCGCTCAGCGAGGCTTTCGAGCAACTTTGGTGTCGTAAAGAGGCACTTGATGTCCCGGTGACGAATAATGGTGACGGCCTGATCAATGACGTGCTCCTGGTACTTTCGGGCCATCGAGTATTCTCCATCCGCAATCAGTCGTTTCACCCAGCGGGGATCAAGATCGATGAAAAAGCAGGCTCCTCCTCGGCGGTTCGCGAGGTGCTCGATCGAAAGTCGCAAGCGCCTCGGCCCAGTGGGTCCCACCATCAGCCAGTTCCCCCCTTGAGGAAAAAAATCGGAAGGGTAGTGGTCACTGAACTCCGAGTAATCGGTCTTGTAATCGTCCCAGCCAATCCGCTGCTTCGGCATTCCGGTTGTCCCTCCGGTTTCGAAGACATTGAAAGGCCTTCCTTCAAACGCCTTGGGGATAAACCGACTTGGATCCTCTTTTCGGAGAACCTCATCGTCAAAGTTTGGAAATTTCTGGATATCCGCGAAGCAGGTCACCTCCGTCAGCGGGTCGAATCCAAGACTGGGAGCCCGGTCCAGCCAGTAGGGACACCCTGTTTCGGGAGAAAAGTGCCATTGCATGCTTTCCCGTACGCGCTCATCCAGAGCCGCGCGGGCTTCTTCCACAGTCAAATCACAACTCATATCGTTTCAATCCCTTTTGTTCAGGCTTATCCCTACTCCTTTCTCACAATCCCGCAAGTCCCACGATCCCGCGGCGTGGCAAATTGTTTCGCTTTCCCGTAGTACTCGCTCTCTTGACAGGTCTCGAGAGCCCCGGAGAATTAGGGGAAAAACTTCTCCACCGTCTCCCGGCTGGGAGGCTTGGTGACCAAGGAGACGCCCACTAACGCCACTACCGAAGCAAGGCAGATGAAGGTAACGGGCATCACGCCAGCGATAAGGTATTCCCCATGCTTAGTAGCTCCAAACCACTGCTCCCCAGCCTTTCGCCCCAGAGCGTCGTGTATGAAAAGAGCCCATGTTCCAGCTGTCGCAATGACGCTTGCAAAAACTCCGGCCTTGGTCACTCGCTTCCAATAAACTGAGGCCAGCGCGATTGGGAACAGAGCTGCGAATCCACTGAAGCACCAAACCCCGAGGCTGAAAACACTCGTGGGGCGGAAAAGGGAAATAACGTAGGTGATCGTGACAATAAGGACAATGAATCCACGGCCGAGCCAGACCTTCTGACGGTCGCTAAACCGATCCTTGCCTGTCAGCGGCACTACAAAGTCATTGGTAAACATGCTGCCCACACAGACGAACTGAGAATCCAGCGAGCTCATGATCGCTGCCAGCACTCCGGCAGAAAAGAGGCCTACAAGCAGGGGGCTGTCCATGAAAGTCTTCACCATCGCGCTCAGAACAGCGTTGGGATTGGGGTTCCCGTTAGGGAGCGGCGGGACCCGAAGATCGCCAGCTGCGTGCAGGCCAGCAGCCCAGATCCCAATGAGGATGCAGGGAATCCAGACTATCATTATGCAGAGAGGGTGTGCAATGACCGTAAGCTTGAAAGACTTTGCGCTCTTGGCCGTAAGCCAATGCTGGAAGAGGTGAGGGAACATTCCCACACTCAGAGGGACGAGCATATAGCTCATGAAATGCGCCGGCGTCATGAGCCCTTCTCTCGCTGTTTTTTCGGGCGCATGTTCCAAAGCTTTCTGTGAAGCCTCCGCAAGGCCTCCGAGGCCTTTCGCTATTACCAGAAATCCTACAAGGCCCATTACCATGAAGACGATCGTCTGGAACGTATTGGCCCAAGCGGCAGAACGTACTCCTCCTGAGAATACGTAAAATAAAACAATGGAGCTTATGACAAGCCCGGTAAGCCAGGGAGGAACGCTCCCATTAAGGGGGTGGGGGATCTCCTTCCCATTTGGTAAAATCTTGTCGGGCAGGGAAAAGGTATCCGGGAACATGCCCGCGGTGACTCCGGAGATGTAGTTGCCCGCTCCGATAAGGCCCACCAGGAGGTACGGCACAATCAAGCCCACCAGGATCGGGAACATAAGGTAGCCCAGTCCCTTGGACTCAAAACGATCGCGGAAAAACTGGATCTGGGTGACATACCCATACTTTTTCCCAAAGCTCCACATCCGAAGGCCTACGACAAAGAAACAAGCCGCATGAATGAGCCCGGAGGAGGACGCCATGAGGCCGTAGGTTCCAATTCCAAGGCTGAAAGACTTGCCCGTCGAGCCCACGAGGGCGAAGGCCGTCATGGTCGTTCCGAAGACGGACATCAGCAGCATGAAAGGTCCGATCGAACGGCTCGCCACAAAGAAGTCCTTACTCGACCCACGAAAGAGCCGGCTCGAAATCCAGCCGAGGGCGAAGAGGGCCACCATGTAGCCGACGATCACATAAAGTGGCGTGCGGCTAACCACCTCAGACGCGCCTATTGGGAGAGAGGTCTGCAAGAAATTCATCGCGTACTCCCCTCCTCTTCACTGTCTTCGGCCCAGGCTTCCAACCGGTGCGGCCACGCGTAGACACTTACGAACGCCCAGAAAGCTGCTGCCGTGATAGAATAACACATATGATACAGCAGGCCCTTAGGCATGAATCCGAAGACAAGGCTGGTCTTGTCCCAGTTCCAGACGTCCTGGTGCAGGACCGCCAGAGCTACGAATACTATCAAGCAGACGAGAACGGGCTTTTTCATGCGAATTAACGGATCGGGGAGAACGAGGCGTCCGGCCGGGACTGGCTACTCAACGGTCCCAATGGCATACAGATGGGTCTGGCTGGCTATGTAGACCGTGTCGTTGGCAACAACTGCGGAGCTGTAAATGGGGGCATGCAGCTCAATGGTCCCTAGGTGCTTCTTCTCTTTCGTGGCAGACAGGATGACGACTTCGCCGTCTTCCGTGCCCAGGTAAACCTTGCCGTCTGCGACCAAGGTAGATGACCAAACCCGGCTCCCGGTTTCGTGCACCCAGTATTGCTCGCCTGTCTTGGCGTCCACACAGTGGATATCGCCATCGTATTCCGCACAAATTACAAGGCCGTCGTCCGTTATGCTTGGGGTGGAAATGGAGCGGCCGATGCCTGAGCCGTCTCCATACTCATAAGTCCAAACCGCTTTGCCGCTGAGGTCACCTGTCGCGCTGGCGTCAACACAGCTGAGCATGCCGACTCCATCTCCGTGTTCCGGATCCTGTCCGATGGCAAAATAGACCAGCCCCTCATGAATCACGGTCGTTCCGATGATGTCGTTGGGCCCCTTGAAGGTCGCATACTTGATTGGTGTCCCGTCCGGCTTCTGTCGGAAATGGACTGGGTTGCCATCGTAGCGCCAACGCTCCTTGAGAATCGGAATGCCTTCGTCCTCGTCCATCACGGGAACAGGATCGAAGCCATAGGCGAAACCATCGCCACCACCCCAGACCAGAACGTCCTCGCCCTTGGCCTTGCCGACCGCCGGAGAGCTCCAGCTCGCGTGGAGCACGCGCTCGGATACTCCGGAGATCTCCTCTCCAAGGAGCTTTCCGGTGTTCTTGTCGAGAGCGATCAGTCCAGGGATAAACTCCCCGGGAATATTAGTGTGAGACCAGTCGACCCCGTTCGAAGTCGACGTATAAAGAATGTCTCCATGGATCAAAGGCGAGCAGCTTGAGACATTGTGAGGGAACGCACCGACACCGTTATCCGCGTCGCGCATATCGAACACCCAGAGGATGTCGGCATAGGTCTCGTCAATCTTTGGTGCGCCCTCGGCAAAGGCTCCCTTGCGCCGTCCAATTGCCCCCTTGAGAGCATCCCCCTCAAGGCCCCCCTCAATCTGCTTGGTCAAGGATTCAACCAAGGTAGCGTTAGCATCGGAAAGGGTCCGGGTCTCGCCATCAACAGTAACATCACGCGCCTTGGCTATTCCTGAGAGGCCTGCACCGTAATACTTTTGCTCGTCCTGAAACGGTCCATCATTTCCATCTGCGAGACCATTCATATCAAGGCAGACGACCTCACCACGGTTTGTCACTACCCATAATCGATCCTCTTCTACGGCAGGCGAGGAACAAAGTCCCACATACTCCCAGTCGCTGACCTTGCGAGCGCCGAGCTTGGGCGACACCAGCTGCCAGAGAAATTCACCGGTCTTCTCATCAAAACACATCAGGTTTCCACGGTCCACCACGTTGCGCTTGTCTCTGGGAGATTCGTTGTTGGTTCCGGCAAAAACCTTTCCGAAGGCCACCGAAGTCGTTCCGTAGGATTGCGATCCCAACTTAGCCACCCAGCGAATATTTTTTGCCCCGGAGAGGTCTATTTCCTCCGTCTCGTCATCCATTTCCCCTGGGTTGACCTCCACTGGCAGGTTGGTCGCATTCCCAACCATGTTTCGCGATCCATCGCGACCCCATGTGGGCCATTCCCGGGCTCCTCCGCCTGCTGACGCAGCGACGTTGGCCTCGGCTGAAGTACCGGAGTCTTCACTGGCCTCGGCGGGGGCCGCGGGGGCCTCAGGGCTAGTGCCTGCCTCGCTATCGGCAGCGGAGCCTCCCTTGTCCTGGCAGGATGAGAGAGCCCCAATGGTTCCCAAACCGATAATGAATGAATAAATGAAATTAAGTTTCATGTCTGAACTGTGTTGGATGTCGATCTACTCGGAGGCAGAAAGTTTGATATTGTCGATATAAACGCGCTTTTGAACCTGTGGCGAGAAGGCGAAAATTCCGGGAGCTCCCTTTTCATGAACATCGTCGAGCTTGACCTCGATAGTCCAGTCTTCGGGTTCAGGCTGATCACGTAGCCACGCCTTGGCACGCACTGACCCCTTCCCGCTTTCCTCCCGCGAAACGTGAGTCTTGAGATGATACCAAGTGTTAGGGCGTATGGGAAATTTGACGCTCTCCTTCACCCTTTCATGATTGGAGCTGACCTCAAGGATACGTCGGTTCCCGTCCAATGTGATCAGGTAGCGCTGGTTCACGAGGCCGATTGTGGACATCACCCGGCGATTGCCGTCCGTCGCAACATCTGCTTCCAACACGTAATCACTCAACTCGGGATCGCCAAAGAAATTCATCGTTCTCTGGAAAAGGACATTGTCCAGCCGGTTAGCAATGACCTGACTGCCGTCGTGCTGGAGGACGTGCCACTTAATCCGGGCCCCAAGCCAGGGCAACGGTGGAAAGTTTACCGCTTCTCCTTTGTCGTTCTTCATGGGCAGAGGCGTTCCCTCAAAATCCGCCTCATAGCCAATGGTAGCAATCACCCGGCCGCGAGTTGTTGCGCTCATCCCATCGACGCTTGCCTTGAAAGCCCCCGCTGAGAGCTTCGCGTCGGGACCGGCGGAAAGGGTGTCTCCCTCGAAAGTCGCATCCACTTTTGCCTTCACTCTGGCTGTGGGCGGAATGAAGGCTTCCCATTCTGCTCCCTCCATTTTTTTGACCCGACGACCCTTATCGTCGAGGCCCCAGATGGTGAAGGTCTGCTTGCTCCCAGGTGTCAGGGCAAACTCAGCCGGCACGATCTGAATCTGCGCGACAGGACCGACGTCCTCGGTTGCCAGCTCTTCTCCGGACGGGAGAGCTGCGCCGCCCTTTGTCCCGAAACAGTGCAGACCGTCCTTCGTCATCAGGTAGCATTTCCCTGCCCACAAGGCCGGCGTGCCAAGACACGGTGTGTGAAGATGCAGCTTGGTAAGCTCTTCCGCGCCTTCCTCTCCGGGCTTGAGAATATAGAACATTCCGTCTGCCAGCGGCACATAGAGCTTCCCATCCCCGAAAGCCGGAGACGCGTGAAGCTGGTCTGGCCCAAGCTTCTTTTTCCAAACTGTTTCACCGGTATCGGCATCCACACAAAGCAGCTCACCGGTAGCGATCGTGCTGAAGATCTTGTTGCCGACCAAAGTTGGAGAACTCGTAAAAGCCACAAGGTCCTCATTACGCCACACCTCCGCGCTTGCAGGGAGAATAGCTGGTTTGCCCGAGTTGTATGTGGTGGGCACCTTGAGGCAGATCAGCCGCCCTTTGGCGGTTGTATCGATATTTTCCTTACCGTGGATCGCGATGATTTTGTCCTCTCCATACTTGAGAATCTGGGAATTCACTCCTCCCTTGGCAAACTGGAAGCGCCACAGCGGCTTTCCGGTCCGCATGTCGACGCTTGTGATATTTCCACAGCCGTGTCCGGTGTAGCCTACGCGGTGCCCTTCGATGGTCGTATATACCGGCATGGAGAACGAGCTGTCATCGGGGACGGTCCCCGGAGTGGAATACCATACCAGTTCTCCGGTAATTTTATCGAACGCGTAGAGTCGGTCACGAGCAGGACCCGTCGTGCCCCAGTTAGCGGTCACACAATGAGCAATCACAACCGGCCCTTGCAGCCCCAGGGAACCAGTTCGCCCGTTAGGGAAGGTCAGCCTTGCCAGTTTTTCCACCAGGGAATGCTCCCACAGCTTTTTACCGTCAGCGGTGAAGGCCATCAGCCGCCCATTTGAGCTCTGCAGGTAAACGTTTCCGGTTTCCGCGTCGACGATGGGAGATCCCACCGCGTAGCGGTTGTAGACCACGTCGCTGATGAAGTCGCTGAATCGATACTCCCATACGAGCTCTCCCGTCTCGGGGTCCAGACAGATCAGGGCCTCCTGAACATCCGTGAGATCCTTGGGATCGTCATAGTAGCCAAAGGAGTAAAGCTTCCCGTTAGCGATGACTGGGGTCCCTCCCCCTTTCACCTTGTGGGTCCAGAGGTGATTTTCTCCGCCCGGGCCCCCCCACTTTTCCGGATATCCTTTCCCGGGAATGGCCCCTGTCTGGTCAGGGCCTCTCCAACTTAAAAGGCCAGAGGCCTTGGGAGGAGCCGCCATGCCGGAGGAAACGATTGCGAATATGCCTACCACGGGAAGAATTGCCGGAAGTCGGAGCTTGGTCATGAGTCGTGTTCTACGCAGATTGCAAATGGCTACCTCTCACCTTGACCTGATGGTCGCGGTTCAAGGAGCGTCTTATTGGGGAGCTTTTACCAGATATCCAAGTCAACGCGAACCCTGAAAAGCCCCGGCTCTTCAGGAATTACGCCCGCAATTTGAGGATTAATTAAAGGTGTGATCCTGATGGCCACGGCTCAAGGAGCATCTGATCAGAGAGCTTTTACCAGATATCGAGGTCGACGCGAATACCGAAAAGCTGCGGATCTCCGGGGGTTCCTCCCGCGATCTGAGGGTTAATAAAGGTGTAATAATCTTCCTCGAGCAGGTTTCGCCCGTAGACCGTTACTGCCCAGTTGTCTCGCTCATAGCCGACCTGAGCATCCCAGACAAGATAGCCGTCCTCGCTGAAGGCCTCGGTGTTTGCGGCATCGTAGTAGGTATTGCTTGTCCCACGAATGGAAGAGCTCACATAGAAACCACCCGGCAGATCATAGCGGAAACCCACGCTGGCGGTGAATTCCGGAATGAAAGGCACTGTATTTCCCTCTCGATCTGTCCCTGTAAAGGCGTCCGTGTAGTCCTCGAATTGAGCGTCCGAATACCCCGCATTGGCATGAATGAGAAGAGCGTCAGTTGGCCGCCACTGCAACTCTGCCTCTACGCCGCTCGACCGCACTTCCTCTGCATTCACAACCACGAAATCCGTGGAAAAAGGATTCTGAGCATTCAAGTGATAGTCTTTCACTCTGTTCATGTAGGCCCTGACAACCGCATTGAGCTTGTTTGCCTCGCTCCTGAATTGCAGGCCTGCCTCATTGGACCAGTTTCGCTCCTCTTCAAATCTGGCGGTATCTGGGTCATCGCTAAACGCCGAATACCCGTGTGGCTTGATTCCCAGTCCGGAGCGCACGAATGCCGTAACATTCTCACTGACCTGATAGGAAGCGCCAGCCGTTGGGGAAAAGTAAACCTCGTCCCTGTTTTCGCTCAGACGCTGGGGTGGAGCCTCCTTGGCCCTGTCGAGGCCCACCTCTACCAACTCTGCCCTCGCTCCGGCATCGACGGAAAATCCATTCCCGATCTCATAATTTAGTTTCCCATAAGCGGCAAAGCTTTCCTGCTCAATACTGAAATTGACCCGCTCAGTAAAGGGCGCAAACCCACCGGGCACGGGGGCGGGTACAGGAAACTGGCGACCGGTATTTCCCGTGTTTTCCTTCTGCGTGTAAAAGAGTCCACCACGCCACGCCAAGGGTCCGGCGCCCTCAGGGCTCTGCAGCCGAAATTCCTTGGTGCGAAGGATCTGGCGCTGATCGATGCTGGACGCGAGCGCGAACAGCGGGAAAGGGTCGGAGTTGGTGAAATCAAGGTCCACAATCTGAGGCCCCATATCCCAGCTTTGGTAGGAGCCGATCGACTTGGCGGTAGCCCACCCAAGATCTTTTGTTAGGTGGAGGGAAAGTTGATAGCGCTCAGATTCGGTCACCCCGGCAAGATCTGAGCCGACCTCGAAAGGACTGCCAGTAAAGGCAAGGTTGGGAGTAAGTTGGCCGGTGAACCGGCTGAGGCTTTGAGGTAAGGCCGTCAAGCGCTGGCCACCGTCGTCTACGAGCTCTGCCATGACCCGTAACTTGACCTCCGTGTCCTGATCTGGTGCCCAGATCAAGGACCCCACGCCACCCATAACGGAGCGATCGTCAGGTCGGATGCCCAAGGTGCTGTTCCGCAGAAAACCATCCCGCTCTTTCCAATAAAATTGGAACGTGTGGCTAAGGTCCTGGCCCGCTAGAAAACCAGATTCAAATGCTGGCAGGGGGCCTGACGAGGAATATTTGATACCCTTCGTGTTGTAGGACCCATACTCCAGGCTGGCAGAGCCTTCCAAGGTCTCCCCCGCCTGCAGAGTCGTCAGGTTAATCATTCCGCCCGGCGCGTTCGCCCCAAAACTCGCTCCTTGGGGTCCGTGATGTAGGCGTGCCGAATCAAGGGCGAGAAGATTTGACGCATAGGTGAACGCATCGCTGAAGGGAACATCATCGACATACAGTCCAACCGCCGCAGGACCAAAAAACAGAGTATTGCTCAGTCCTCGCATGGAAATGACGCTCCCGTATCCACGGGTATCGCTGTCTACGAAATGCAGGTTCGGTGCGAGAGCACTTAGATCCTCCAGCGTTTCAACGCCAAAGCGCTCCATGTCCTCCGGACTAAGAACGGTTTCATCAAGATCTCCTTCACCTGCGGCTGTGCCGGAGGATGAGGCAGTGATACGAACTTCCGGAAGGGTTTCGACAATCTGAGCCGTAGAAGGTAAATGCACGATGTTGCCAATTACCACTGCGCATACCGTCGAAATACGATATTTGTTGGTGAACATAGTTTGGGGGGGAGGCGGAATATGATCAGCGTCTCTTGCTTTGCAAGTTCCAAGAAGAACCATATGATGGGAAGTGAAACGGAGTTAGCTATGTGTTCTTTCAAGAAATTTTACCCCCCTTTTGTCTTAGCATTCTTAACCACCTTGGCCCCTGCCGCAGATTGGCCTCAATATCTCGGCATAAAGGGTGACGCGATCTCAGCCGAAACAATCAACGGCGACTGGAAAACTAAAGCGCCCAAGATCCTTTGGAGAGCCAAAGTCGGCAAGGGTTGTGGAAGTTGGTCCATCGTCAACGGCAAGGCTTTGGTGGTGGGTAATGATAGGGGCAACGATATTGTAAGCTGCCGATCCGCCGACACCGGCAAACTAATCTGGCAGCACCAATATCCCGAGAAACTTGTAGCCAATCTCTACGAAGGGGGACCCAACACGACTCCCACGGTAGATGGAAACAGGGTCTACACCCTGAGTAAATCTGGGGTTCTGTTTTGTCTGAACCTCGGAGATGGACGCCCGGTCTGGCGCCGACATTTGCGAGATGACTTTGGCGGGAAGCCGGGAGGATGGGGCTTCACCGCTTCGCCCGTCGTCGATGGCGACCTCGTTTACGTGCTACCTTGCTCAAAGGATGGCGCATTTTATGCGCTGGAAAAAAAGACCGGGAAAGTCGCTTGGCACACCACCAACATCCAGCGATCAGGCTATGCCACTCCTGTCCTAACCAACATTGACGGAAAGAGGGCGGCCTTGGTGTTCTATGGCAGGACCGTTGTAGCACATGATTTAACCGCAAAGGGCAAGATCCTCTTCGAGCACCAGTGGAAAACCTCTTACAATGTGAACGCCAGCAATCCTCAATACCACGACGGGAAGGTCTTTTTTGCGTCGGGCTATGGGATGGGTTACGCCGT
Source organism: Roseibacillus sp. (assembly GCA_002709915.1). Taxonomy (GTDB): domain Bacteria; phylum Verrucomicrobiota; class Verrucomicrobiia; order Verrucomicrobiales; family Akkermansiaceae; genus Roseibacillus_B. The sequence continues at coordinate 67,614 of PARF01000088.1, forward strand.
TCTTGATGTCACCGGAACTAGCCCGAAAATTTTGCACCGCGATCAGGATATCCGGATGATTTTTCAAAACAGTATCCGCTCCGGAAATACCATCACCGGTGTTTTTGGGGACAAGAGAATCGACGCCGAGCTCATGCGCATGGACATCGCCAGCGGGAAGATTCACTGGCGTGAAAAGATGCCAGGAACCCGGGCCTCAGCGGGGCTGATTGGAGATACCTTGGTTCTCCTGTCCGAGACTGGGGAATTGATCGCCGGCACGGCAAACGATGATGGATTTAAGGAGACCGGCCGAATTGAAATTCTTTCTGGCAAATGCTGGTCTCCCTTCGCCGTTTCTGACGGCCGTCTGATTGCCCGTAATAACAACGGTGACGCAATTTGCCTGGATGTGAGCCCCTAGGGGAATCCTGTTACCGCCCTATCTGCTGATGAGATGCGGTGTAACGAAGAAATAGAGATCACTCATTTTCTTCTGTCGGCGCTTACTCTTGAACAGGTTGCCAATTCCCGGCGCGTCTCCGAGGATCGGGATCTTTTCCTCCCTGCCAATCTGTCGAGCCATCCGCAGGCCTCCAAAGGCGAGAGTGCTTCCATGTGCCACTTCTACCCGAGTTTCGGCCTGGCGGGAGTCGAGCACCGGGTTCATCAACTGTGCATTGATTTCGCTCCCCTTCAGACTGGGGAGAGGGGCAAATCCAGAAATCGCTGAAACAACAGTGAGAATA
>PARF01000089.1 GCA_002709915.1 Roseibacillus sp.
ATTGGGGCGAGCGCCAGCCTGCGTAATTGAGTCGCCGAGGAAGGCTATTTTCTCGCCGTTTTTCACGGCGATATCCGCCATTGCGGTCATCGCAACTGTCAGCAAAGCGGAGGTGGTCAATGCGATCCGGGATGCTGTTGCATTCAATGGTCTATTATTTTTTTTCATTCTTCGAGGAGGTGATTATTTCAGATCCGCAAGGGTGCGGACCTTGGAGATGTGCTGCTATCAGGCGTGAGGAGTCAACGCCAATCGCTACAGGGAGGTTCTGAATTGACTGCAGCTTGATACGCCAGCAGGAATAGCTGTATGATTCACCTCTACCAGTGTTCCCAACGGACCGTCCTTGTGGCGTCTCTCTTGCTCTCATGCGGATTTGCTTTCCCGGAGGAACGACCTGCAAACTGGTCTCAGTTCCGTGGTCCCGGGGCGAGGGGTGTTGCCAGCAATCCGAACCTTCCGAACAAATGGTCAGCGACTGAGAACGTAGAATGGAAGCGGGACCTACCCGGGCGGGGCTGGTCCTGCCCCGTAGTCTGGGGCAAACGAATTTTCCTCACCACTGTAATTAACGAGGGCGTTTCAGAAAAACCAAAGAAGGGCCTCTATTTTGGAGGAGAGCGTCCCAAATTTCCGGAGACTGTCCATCGTTGGAAGGTCTATTGTCTTGATTTGCATAGTGGGGCCATACTCTGGGAAAGAGAAGTGCATCAAGGTAAGCCCCAGTCGGCTATCCATGTAAAGAACAGCTATGCCTCTGAGACGCCGGTGACGGACGGAGAGCGGGTCTACTGCTACTTTGGGAACCTCGGAGTCTTTGTCTTTGACATGCTTGGTAATCCCCAATGGTCGAAAAGATTTACTCCCCAAAAGACACGTTACAGCTGGGGAACGGCTGCTTCTCCGGTGCTTCACGGGGGACGACTTTATATTGTGAACGATAATGAAGTGGATTCATGGTTGCTGGCGCTGGATGCCGAGACCGGTAAGGAGGCGTGGAAGGTGACCCGGGATGAAAAGAGCAATTGGTCTGCCCCGCATGTCTGGGAAAACAGCAAGCGCACTGAAATCGTAGTCGCAGGAAGTGGCCGCACGGTCTCCTACGATCTCGAGGGCAGGGAGCTCTGGTGGTGGCGCCGCGGGATGTCGAGTATCACGATAGCCACACCCTACTCATCTGAAGACTTCCTCTATATCAGTTCAGGCTATGTGGGGGACAAGAAAAAGCCGATCTACGCCATCAGGCCCGGGGCAGAGGGTGACATTTCAATCACGCCTTTCAAGAAGAGCAATAATGAGTATGTCGCGTGGTGCAATTGGGAAGCGGCTCCTTACAATCCATCAACCCTGCTCTATGATGGGCAGCTGTATTCGCTTCTCGACCGGGGATGGTTGCGGGCGCTGGACCCAACCAGCGGGGATTTTATCTATGAGCGTAAACGCCTTCCTCCCGGTGCCGGATACACGGTTTCGCCGTGGGCTTACAACGGCACAGTTTTCTGTCTGAATGAGGATGGTGAGACCCGGGTCGTAGACGCGGGGAAGGAATTTAAGTATCTCCATACCAACAAGCTCGCGGAGGACGACATGGCGATGGCCAGCCCGGCGATTGCCGGAGATCGGCTTCTCATCAGAACCGCCGCTCGGGTCTACTGTATCAGGAAGGGGGAATAAGGAGTAGCTTTCCTGTCTCGGAAAATAGCGACTGCTAACAGTTAGCCATCTGTAATCAGCGGCGGCGGGATTATAGCTTTAAATACCTCTTTGGAGTGGAGCGCGGACTGGCAACCCGGCCGCTGTTCTTTTCAATCACCGTGACCTGAACAGGAAAGCCTATCTCATCAAGGCGTAGTTCGTAGGTTTCACCGGGCCGGGATTCAAATCCAAAGGGAGCGGTGCCACGAATGGTCCTCCGTCCTCGCTTGAGAGTGAAGATGACTGTGCCCGCGGGAACGCGATACTTACGAGGCGCCAGAACCTCAAATGGTGTTTCAAAGCGGAGGAGCCATCCATTGCTGCCATTATCTTCAGGACCAATCAGGCGTCGTCCTGTGAAGGGTTCTTCTGTTGGCATGACGATGTGGGCAAACCCGGGCTCTCGGACGACAATCCTCGAAGCACCCGGATCGATTGTGCAACCGGCGACAAGCAAGGATACACCTATTGAGGCTATCAGAGAGTTGGCACGAGACACGAGGTATGAAATGCCTCATCGAATGGGGATTTACGATCGAAAACTGGAGAATACATCTTGCTGCCACAGCCCTGTGATCCAGAATCACATAATTCTAAACCTATAATCATGAGATCGTTGAGTAATGTATTGGTCGTGGTGATTCTCTGTGGACTGGCTCAGGGCCAGTCGATCGGAATAAACTTCAATAGCGGTCGGGACCTCGGCGCTCAATTGAGTTCTGATGAGGTAGCAGGCCATCCTGATGTGGCGCAGGATAACTGGAACAATACTAATGGTTTTGCCAGTGGTAACGAGGCGAACCTTCTTGGAGCTAATGCAGGCGCTCTTGTGGATAGCTCGGGCGATGTCACTGGAGCTACGGTGACATGGGCGGCCAACGGAACTTGGAATACAAACAACGGGACTGGGTCCGGGGACAACAAGCTGATGAATGGCTACATTGATCACACAGGAGGGTTCTCTAATGTCGAGGTCTTGAACATCACCTATGCCAACTACGATGTGTATGTCTATTTTGGAAGTGATGGGAATGGGAGGACTGGAGCGATAGAGAGCACGACAGCAGGTCAAACGTTTTCCTACACAACTAGTTCCCAGCAGGGTGGCGGGTTTCCCGCTTCTTACGTCCTCACCGAGGATGAAAGTGGAGGGAACCCAGTTGCCAATTTCTGTGTATTCCGGAATCAGAGATCAACGACCTTTTCTGCCCGAGTGAACCGAGGATCCAGCAACTCTGGATTTCACGGGATTCAGATTGTCGCCACTGCTCCCCCGGAGGATGCGGACAATGATGGACTGATAGACAGTTGGGAGCTTGCCAACGGTCTGTCAACAGACGATGACGGATCGGCTAATCTCGTCAACGGCCCGGATGGTGATCCTGATAATGACGGGTTATCCAATCTCGAAGAGTTTATTCGCGATACAAATCCTCGCGAGTCGGATAGTGACGGAGATGGTCTTGCCGACGGGGTAGAGAGTAATAGTGGGAATTTTGTCAGCCTGAGCGACACCGGTTCAGATCCTCTCTCTGCAGATACTGACGGAGATGGACTTTTGGATGGAGCTGAGGTTGCGGCGGACCCTTTTGTGACCGACCCGAACAATACTGATACGGATGGTGATGTCGTAATTGACAGGGTAGAAATCACCAGGGGGTCGGATCCGACTGACCCTGCAGATCTACCTGGAGATGAGCCAACCGGACGGGTTATCAGTATGAATTTTGACGGCCAAGCAGGCGTTGGTATGCCGGGAGCAGTCACGAGAGTAGCGGGTTCGATTCCAGTGGGGAATTGGAATAACAGCGGGCCGGGAAATGGAGGTAATGTGGGCAACGGGTTTGCTCTTGTTGATAATAGTGGCTTGGCAACCGGAGTTACGGTGAGCTGGTCAGTGGCAAATCACTGGTCAACAAACGGAGGAGACAATAGCGGAGGAGACGCCCAGATGATGCAGGGTTATCTCGACAACTTTCACGACCGACCGCCGATCGAAGTGAACGGGATACCAGCCTCCTTTCAGGCGAGCGGTTATGAATTACGCATCTATCACAATACCGATAGCGGGGGCACAATGGGGTTCACAGTGGATGATGGCGGTGGGCCAGTAACCCACTACAGCCATCAGGCTGGCGGAAGCGGGTCGAATTATCCCCTGGCGGGTGTGGATCCGTTTGGTGGTGCGGTGGGATACATAGGAAGCCAAGACTCAAATCCCGCTTCGACGACTCCCTCAAATTATACGATCTTCACGGGACTGACTGGATCCTCGTTTACTATCAGGGGTGTCCGGGGTGCTGCAGGTGATACTCGTGCGCGGCCTAATGGTTTCCAGATCATGGCCTCTGGTCCCTCGGCAGATCAGGATCAGGACGGTCTGGCCGATAGTTGGGAGGTGGCCAATGGGCTTGATCCTGCCGATGATGGGACTGTGGATATCGATAATGGTCCAGAGGGAGATCCCGACAATGATGGTTCATCTAATCTTGAAGAGTACGAGCGTGGAACGGATCCTCGGAATGACGATAGTGATGGTGATGGACTAGCTGATGGTGTGGAGAGTGCTACAGGTATATTCGTGGGTGCAGATGATACAGGGACTGAACCGCTCGACGACGACAGTGATGGAGATGGTCTCCCCGATGGAGAAGAGGTATCCGCCGACCCGTTCGCGACGAATCCAAACGAAGCGGATACTGATGGTGACCAGTTAGGAGACTCGCTGGAACTAGAGCTCGGAACGGATCCACTCGATCAAGCAAGTGGTCCTGATGGTGATGCTGATAGCGACGGCTCATCGAATTTGGATGAGGTTTTGACCGGGACGAACCCGAATAATGAGGATACCGATGGAGATGGACTGGTTGATGGGGTGGAGACTAATACGGGAGTTTTCATCAGCGAGAGCGATACCGGCAGTAACCCCCTGAATACAGACAGTGACAGCGATGGCCTCACTGATAGAGTAGAAGTAGAAATCCATGCTACGAATCCCAACGAGGCTGACTCGGACGGAGATGGTCGTGATGACGCCGTTGAAATAGAGGCTGGGAGTGATCCTAATGATGCTCTGTCGAGGTCTCGAATGCCGCAGCCAACCGGCTACTGGTCGTTTGACGACCAAGGGGCTGGTGGGGTAACTGCTGACTTGTCCGGGGCGGGCAACGAAGGAACACTGAATGGTGGTCCTGAGATCGTCGAAGGCCCCTGTGGTCCAGGTGATTTCGCCCTGAAATTTGATGGATTGGATGATTCGGTTACTACCGGAGTCTCCCTCTTTACCGGAGGTGACACGTTTACGATGTCCGGGTGGATCCGGTTTGAGACGGCCCAGATCGGAGACCGTATTGGCTTGTTTGGACAGAACGATGCAGTGGAATTTGGCCTGATTAATCCGACTACCCTTCATCATTGGTCCAACGTAGGAGGAGCGTTGGATGCTACGGTGGCAGCGAGCTCACCTGAATGGATGCACCTAGCAGTGACCGGAACATCGAGAGAAAGAGTCCTCTATGTCAATGGAGTTGCTGAAGCCAATGTTGGACCTTCTTCTGCCGGGTCTTCCTCGACCTTTTCATTTAATATCGGAGGGTCAGGTATTTTTGATAATAGCGGGAACCGGTTCCGGGGGGAGATCGACGACGTGGCAGTCTGGGATCAAGTTCTGGCCCCAGACGAGATTGCTCTGCTCGCTTCATGTGCAATCTCACCATTGGGTTCGCCTCGCTCAGACGTGGGGATCGAAATCACTGAGTTTGCTAGGACCCCAGCGGGTCAGATTAGTATTAGCTGGAAGAGTAGGGCAGATAAGCAGTATGATATTTTGTCTCATCCGAACCTTTCGGTGGCCAGAGAGGACTGGGCTGAGGTCGCTGGGGCACAGGACATTCGAGGGGACGCCTCGGGAATCAGCTCTGTTTCCCTCGCTCCACCTTTCGAGGGCTCTGGTTATCTGGCGGTTAGAGAGGAGTCATTGCCGCCTCTTTTTGAAGATGATTTTGAGACCGATACGGGGTGGGTGGCAATTGTGAATGATGCCAATGGAAACACCAACTGGGAGCGGGGAACGCCCAATGGCAGTACGGGACCCTTGAGTGGTGCAGATGACTCAATCAACGCCTGGTCTACGAACCTTGGAGATTTTGGTATAGATTCCGATATTTCTCTGAGATCGCCTGCCATTGATCTGACAGGTGTGGCAGCGGCGGAATTGAGCTTCGATGCCTATCGTGATGGTGATGGCTTTGGTGAATTCGCATCCATACGTTTCCTGCGTGCTTTGGATCAGTCACAGCTCGGGGAAGAGTCAGCCATTGATATGACGCTTTTTGACTCTGACTGGGTTGCTCAAACAATCCCAGTGGTGCCAGAGGCGATCGGAGAGAGTGTGGTCATTGAGTTTAACTTCGTGAGCGACAGCAGTCCGGATGCGTTCAGTGGACTTTCCATTGATAATGTCAGAATGGCCACTCCCTGAGTAGTCCGGTAGATTGTCCAGACTAAAGAATCGTGCTCTCTTTCCGTTGGGGATCCGGCCTAAACGGAGTATCCCCGAGGTCAGGACTCACTCGTAAGAGCGACAAAGTGAGGGCTGGCGGGTAGTCCGATTTATGGTACTGGTAGGTCTGCCGATGATTCGCTTGCGAACACTCTTGCTATCACCACTCTGGGTTCTGCTTGGCCTTGTGAGTTACGGTAGTCCGGAGGGCAAAGAATGGTGGTCACGAAAGCCGCTGCTTAAACCAGAGATTCCCAAATCCGGAGAGTGGGTGCGTAATGAAGTTGACCGCTTTATTCTGGCTAAGCTACGAGCTAATGGTCTGAGCCCATCGCCCAAAGCCACACCACTTGTCCTTATTCGTCGGTTAACCCACGACTTGACGGGACTTCCACCTACACCAGAGGAAACAGAGGAGTTTCTGGAAGCTTACGAGAAAGATCCCGACAAAAGTTATGAAGATCTGGTCGACCGGCTGCTTGCCTCGCCTCGCTATGGAGAGCGCTTCGCCCGACACTGGCTGGATGTTGCCAAGTATGCGGATACCTGTGGTTACGATAAAGACAAGTTGCGGCCAAACGCGTGGCCATATCGTGACTACGTCATCCGCTCTTTCAATGAGGATAAATCATATGACCGATTTATAAAGGAGCAGGTTGCTGGAGACAGCCTTTATCCGGATACACCGGACGGGATCCTCGGTCTCGGTTTTCTGGCGGCGGGACCGTGGGACTTCATTGGGCATGCAGAGGTTCCCGAATCGAAGATAGACGGGAAGGTAGCCCGTAATCTGGACCGTGATGACATGGTTACCAATGTCTTTAATACCTTCTGTGCCGTGACTATCCAGTGTGCCCGCTGTCACGCTCACAAGGGAGACCCCTACACGCAGGAACACTATTACAGCCTGCAAGCGGTATTTGCAGCGGTGGATAAGGCCGAGCGTAATTATGGCACTGATCCCCAGACAGAAAAACGACGATCTCAGCTGACACGTGAGCTTGTTGCCCTACGCGCTGAAAAAAGCGGTATTGAGGGAGCAATTAAGAAAGAGGGCGGAGAGGAGTTGAGCAGACTTGAATCCACGATCGCGGGGTTGAAGAAGAAATCGAACCCCAACAGTAAGCGCCCCGAGTTTGGTTACCACAGTAAGGTGGAGTCGTCTTCCGATCTGGAGAAGTGGGTACAAATCGACCTCGGTGAACGAGTAGATATCAAAAAAGTCGTGCTGCACGCCTGCCATGACAGTTTCAACAATATTGGTGCAGGTTTTGGCTTTCCTGTTCGGTTCCAGATCATTGCATCAAACCGGGAGGACTTCTCTCGCTCGCAGGTTCTAGTGGACCAGTCTGGTGGAGACTTTCCCAATCCCGGACTTATGCCTCTTGGCTATCAAACGAACTCTCTTGCGCGATTCGTGCGTATCCGAGCCACAAAGCTGGCGCGACGGGCTGCCAACGACTTTAATTTTGCACTGGCAGAGGTTGAGATCATGGACGGTGCGGGTGGGAATCGTGCGCTCAAGGGAAAGGTGTCCTCCCTGGACTCCGTCGAGGCGCCAATCCGTTGGCGGAAATCCAATCTGACTGATGGCATCTGGCCAAGGGGAGAGGACAGAGAATCCGTGGCCAGCCTCGTCGAGCTCGAGAAAAAGAAACAAGGCCTGTTAGCCAGACTCCACACGGTTGAACGAAAGAAGCGTCTCGGGGAGCTTGAGGCTGCGATTCAGGAAAAGAATGAGATCATGAAAAAGCTGCCCAAAGGCAATATGGTTTATGCAGCTTCTACTCATTTCAAGGAACAGGGGCAGTTCAAGCCAACGAACGGTAAGCCCCGTATGATCCGTTTTCTCCATCGGGGTGAGGTGACTCAACCACGGGAAGTTGTCGCTCCTGGCACCCTGCCCATTTTCAATGGAGAGCCATGGCGGTTTGACCTCCCTCTGGATCACGGTGAATCCGATCGCCGAGCAGCGCTCGCGAAGTGGCTGGTTCGCAAGGATCACCCGTTAACTTGGCGGGTTATTGTCAACCGAGTCTGGCAATGGCATTTCGGCGAGGGACTGGTTGCCTCTCCCAATGATTTCGGTGAGCTTGGTCAATTACCCAGTCATCCCGAGTTGCTCGACTGGTTGGGTTTATATTTCAGAGATCAGGGCGGGTCATTCAAGAGGTTGAATAAGCTTTTGGTGATGAGCGCTGCCTACCAGCAGTCCTCTGACGGGAACGAAGAGTTTGCGCGATCAGATTCAGGTAACCGGCTGCTTTGGCGGATGAATCGCAGAAAGCTCTCGGCAGAGGAAATCCGGGATGCGGTCCTCTCTGTCAGTGGAAAGCTGAATTTTGAGATGGGGGGGCCGGGCTATTACCTCTTCGCATTGGAAAAAACCGCCCATTCTCCTCATTACGAATACCATAAGTTCAATCCAGAAGATTCCAGAAGCCACCGTCGCTCGATCTACCGCTTTATTGTTCGCTCGCAACCCAATCCCTTCATGACCACTTTGGATTGTGCCGACTCCTCCCAGAGTACGCCGAAACGGAATGAAACACTTACCGCCCTGCAGGCTCTCAGTCTATTGAACAACAAATTTAGCGTGGCTATGGCACGTCATTTTGCTACCCGCCTCGAAAAGGAGGAGTCGGATATTGCCCGGCAGGTCGGGCGGGGGCATCTTCTGGTCACAGGGAGAATGCCGTCAGAAGAAGAACGCGATTTATTGCTGGGATATGCTCGCAAACACGGCCTGCAAAACCTCTGCCGTGCCCTATTTAACCTTTCTGAGTTTACCTACCTTGATTGACATGACTCCCAGGGAATCCCGCAGAGATTTTCTCAAGCAGTCCAGCTTTGGTGGTTTGGCTCTTGCCTCCATGCTGGCGAGAGATCCTCTCTCTGCTGCACCCACTCCGGCGCTGGATCACCCTCCTCGGGCAAAACGGGTTATTCAGTTGTTCATGGCTGGGGCTGCAAGCCATCTCGACATGTTTGATTTCAAGTCCGAGCTGGTAAAAAGGCATGGGGAGAAGTCTGATTTTGGCGAGCACGTGGAAGCGTTTCAAAACGGGCTTGGTCCATGGATGAAGTCACCGTTTGAGTTTCAGCCCTATGGGACGTGTGGGAAGCTGATGAGTGACATCGTAGCTCCGCTCGGTGAAGTTGCCGATGATATCGCATTTGTTCATAATCTGGTGGGCAAGACCGGAGTTCATAGTCAGGCGACCTATCTGCAGGCTACTGGATTTCAATTGCCCGGCTTCCCCGGAGCTGGCTCGTGGGTGAGTTATGGGCTGGGCTCTGAAAATGATAACCTTCCGACCTTCGTAGTGCTGCCCGACCATCGAGGCTTTGCTTCCAATGGGCCAAAGAACTGGGGTTCTGCCTTCCTGCCTACCCATACTCAAGGAACGACGATCTTTCCTCAACGCGAGAATCCGATCGAGGATCTTCACCCGCACGCAGACTACGTTTCCAAGGCCAGTCACCGGGAGGGGATTGACCTCATCAACGAGTTGAACAGGCGCCATAGTGAAAGCCGCCCCGGAGATCCACGGCTTGATGCGCGAATAAGAAGCTACGAATTAGCCGCTCGTCTGCAACTTTCAGCAACAAGGGCCTTGGATATTTCCAAGGAACCCCACCACATTCTGAAGATGTATGGACTTGATAGCCCGAAGACGAAATATCCTAAGGAGATCAATCCTGCGGAAGAGACCGAGTATTTCGGGCGTAAGTGTCTAATCGCGCGCAGACTTATTGAAAGAGGAGTAAGGTATGTCCAGATCTGGAGTGGTAATGATAATAGTTTTCCGCGCCGAAACTGGGATAGCCATGAGGATATGACCCGCGATCACCCTTCGCTGGCCCTTGGAATGGCCCGTGGAGCAGCAGGCCTTATTCAGGATCTAAAGCAGCGTGGCCTGCTTGAGGATACGATCATCCACTGGACGACAGAGTTTGGACGCATGCCAAGCACTCAGGGCCAGAAAGGTCGTGATCACAATCCGTTTGTGTTTACCAACTGGTTTGCCGGGGGAGGGATCAAGGGCGGAGTGACCCATGGCGAAAGCGACCAATGGGGCTACAAACCGCTGGACCGGAACAACCCCACGCAGGTCTACGATGTCTATGCAACGATGCTTCATCAGCTCGGGATCAATCACGAGAGTCTCAGCGTGAGGCATAACAGTATTGATCGCAGACTGACAGATGTCCATGGGCATGTGATCAAGGAGATTCTGGCCTAGTTAACCCTTGGGGGTGACCAAGTGACGGGATCGGTGCGTAAGGGCATCGTGGCAGAATTTGGCTGCGAACCATGGCTCCATGGGCTTTCCGAATCGGAAAAGAAAAGGGGAGGGACCGTATAATTTACGGATTTACCAGCCAATCCTCAATCAGCTTCTTTACAGAGGCCCACTCTGAAAGAAACAGAAAAGGGTCACTGGATGAAAGGTAATGAGTCGTAAGGCGCATTCCGAAGGATTCCATGCTTGCCTGTGCAGTTCGGACCGATTTCCCGGAAGCTGAAGAGGTCTGATCGCCGGCAATGATCAGGGCCTGTCGATCACGCCAACCATCAATGAATGGTTTGGAGTCCATAGTGTGTTGGTGGATGAGCGGAGAGATCAGCAGAAGTTTATCCCATTCGCTTGGTGCTACTGCTGCTTCACGCAGGAGCCCAATTCCGGCCTCGGAAATACCAGCCAGCACAAGTCTTTTTTCATCAATATCCGGGTGTTGAATACAAAAATTCCGGGCCTGCGCAATGGCTGCCCGTCCCCCTTTCTGACTCCACTTTCCCGTAGCAAAGGTTGGGGCGACGATCGCCGCGCCGGTAGATTCTGCGAGTTCCTTCCAGAGCGACCACGAGCCCTGAAAGTTTCCGAGACCGCCGTGGAGGAGAACGATCGCGATCTTCTTTCCCGATTCGACCGAACTGGGGGTGCCAGGAATATAAGTAAACAAAGATCCGGAGGTGGAATTTAGTCCGAGCATTTCCCGGTGAGTAGATCCGAGCAGGGACGGGAGGGAAGAAAGATGGGGATCCCGTGAAAGATCACGGTACAAATCTTCCATGATACTGCGAATTTCAGAGGCCTGATGCCAGCTCACATCGGGATTGAGTGCAGCCATCAAGTAGGAGCGCAGGGCAAACTGATCAACCTCGGCAACAACGTTCGATACGCCAAATAAGCTGGAAGAATCCTCATAGTAGACAAGACGGGCAGGATCACCTTCCGTGCCGGGCGCTTTTTGTGTCTGTGTAATGCAGACAAGGAGTGCGGATACACCAGTCACAAGCAGAAGGACGGCAACGATTTTCCGGCTGGTTCTCCGCCAGTGAAGGAGATTCAGAGGTACAGGAAGAAGGCAGAGGAGCGCAATAGCGAAAAGTCTGGAGGTCCACATCGTGGAGAGCGCGAGAAGTGCAAAGGCAGCAATCCAAAGTGGAAGAGAGAGCAACGTCCAGCTTCCGGAGAAGGCACAACCCAGTGCACTTGTCTCCGAGTCCGGTTCCTTTGTATCCACCTCTACTGAGAGGGCTTGAGGGTGATAAGGTGCATTGTGGCCGTGTAGGCGTTAGCCGCACTCATACGCTTGAACTCATGTCCCGGTCCCCAGGAGTCGGTATAAATTATCTCATCAGTTTGCGGATTATAACCAATAACCAGTCTCATATGCCCTCCACCCTGTTGGGGAATGCCCCGCTCGGGGAACACGCCAACCTGTAAGGCCCAAAGCAGAGGTGTTCCGGTATCGATATTGTCCCTGATCTGATTTTTGAAGCGATCGAAGGCAGTGCCCTTTGCGCGGACCTCGCGCAGAGTTGGCCCATGGCAGTTTGAAAGGAAATACTGGTAAGGAATTCCAACGCCTTCGCGAAATTCCTTTCCCTCCTTGTTCTTCCTGATCAACCGATTGTAGGCCTTCATCTCGGATCTGATCTTTCGGCCTTCGAGTTCATAATGGACAAGGATCCGGGTCTTTGTACGGCCCGCTACTTTTTTAAGTGCCGCAATCATGTTGGCCGGATTCGTTCCCCCCTGGGCACTACTTTCGGCAATTTGGGCCATCGCGTGTTGATCTACAGGCAGGCCGTAATACCTGAAGACGCGCTCTGCGCTGGCGACTGCGCAATATCCCTTACGGCCCTGATCCACCATGGGAACACCCTGCACAAAGACATCCCCGTTGGATGCGATTACACGGTTGGCAATAAGATCCCTGCGCCTTGCCATGCTTCTTGTCAGGCCAGACCTCTGCTCGTAGATTTCTTTACCGTATTTTACGGACACAAGACTGAGCTTCAGGAATTCGGGCGTATAACCTCTGGATGCTCTGGATTTGCTGGAGGTGAGAACGAGAAAAGCCCCCGGACACTTCCACACCCAGCGATCGGCCGAGACGACACTCCCTTTCTGAGACCGGTTCATTTTTTCTCCCTCGAGGCTGGTTTTCTCCATGAGGAGCCCATGCCATTTCTCGGTCAGGTCCTTGAATTGCTCCTGCTCCATTTCCCCATTATCTCCCCGATTGTAGATCGAGATGTCAAAGGAGTGCAGTTTGTCGTCCCGACTTCGCAGAATCGTTTCGCCGACCGGGAGATTCCAGAGTTTCAGGCCCCGCTGGTTACTTCGCGCATCGTTACGCTCTTTTGAAAGCCAGTGAAACCCGAGAGGCTTACGGTCACGGAGGACTTCTCCGACCGGCTTATCCCACATTGCGGCGTCGAGGAAGAGAATCTCAAGATCCGGAACTGGCGCAGAGCGAGCTGAGCCCTGCAAGAAGAGGCAGAAAACGAGGGAAAACCAGAGGTGACGCACGGCGACACCTTAGTTGATCCTGGTCATACTGCAAGGTCAGTGCTGGTGCTCTCCCCTGCAGCCTTCACACCCCACCCACGCACTTGATCCATCGGAGTAAAACTCTTTCTTCCAGATAGGAAGGCGCCGTTTAACTTCATCGATGACATAGCGGCAGGCATCAAATGTTTCGCTGCGATGTGGGGCGGAAACTACCACCATGACAGCGCATTCACCAATCTCGAGAGGGCCGGTGCGGTGTATCGCTCCGGCGTAATCTAGATCGAATTTTTCGATGGCCTCCTGCAGGATGATCCGGCCTTCATTCTCCGCTACCGGGCGATGAGCTTCATACTCCAATCGGAGCACTTTGCGGCCCTGGTGGTGATTTCGGACCAGCCCTTCGAAGATCGATATCGCACCGGCATGAGGATTAGTCGCCGCATCTCGCAGGCTACCTCGGTCTATCGGTTCTGAAGTAAGGCAGAACATGGATCTAGCCTCCTGCAAAGGGGGGGAAAAGGGTAACTTTATCCTCTTCAGTGAGAGGATGATTCCAAGATCTGAATTCGTCATTGATAGCGACTTTCACGGAATCGATTTCAAGGGAAAGCGCCCGGGATAGACGTAGTTCTTCCCAGAGACCCGCGACTGTGACTGACCGGGTCTGGAACTCTTCAGATTGACAGCCTGCGTCTTCCCTCAGGACTCCGCAGTATTCGACGAAAACCTTTTTAAGAGTTCGTCCGTGATTGAGGCTCAGGCGCGCTTCCTCAAGGTCTTCAGGGCGGTTGCAGTTATCCAGAGCGGATAATTCGGGCAGTTCAATTTCCTTGCGGTTCAAAGTGGAGAGGAATCGACGTGCACAACGGACTCCCTCGGAGAGCACATTTTCCAGAGAGGAATGGGCGGAGGGCTCGTAAATCGTGCACAGAGGTTCGGGTTTTCCGTCGAAGCGGCTGGTAAAGCAGGTCGCATCGCTGGTTGGGTCTCTGCATTCCACCAGATATTTCAGAGTGGACGAGGTAAGAAATGGCAGGTCACAGGCAGTGACAAGCCACGCAGCCCCCGGTGCATGACGGAAAGCGGCTTCCAGTCCAGCCAACGGGCCGGCATTCTCTCGCAGGTCCTGAATGGTCGGGTGATTATAATTTCGAGCGTCATCTCCTGCGATAGCCAGATAAGACTGTGCGGTAACTGCTCGAAGAAGTTCCATCCCCCTGTCGCGCATGGAGAGCCCATCAACAACCTTCAGGTCAGCCTTATCACGGCCCATCCGGGAGCTTTTCCCTCCTGCAAGGAGGAGACCGTAAGGGGATTTACTCACTAAGCCTGAGTAGGGAAAAAATCGCTTTTACCTCCTCGCTTTTCCTCAAGGCGAAGACTGGTGATTTCGATCGCAGGGTTAAGTCCCTTGCACATGTCGTAGACAGTAAGCGCGGCGACGGAGGCGCCAGTAAGGGCTTCCATCTCGACCCCGGTCCGGCTGCTGGTTGAACATTCACACTCTACTTTGAGCGAGTGATCGCTCTGGGGATCAATCCTCACATTACACTTGTCGAGCGGGAGAGGATGACAGAGGGGAATAAGAGACGAGGTTTTTTTGGCGGCCATGATACCTGCCAGGATTGCAGTATTGAGAATGGAGCCTTTTTTGTTCTGGAAACGTTCTTCCTTGAGCTGGGCAAGCAGTTCAGGGCCGAGAACGACAATACAGCCTGCTCGGGCATAGCGGCTGGTAACAGCCTTTGTGCCAATATCAACCATCCTAGGGTGGCCTGCCTCATCCAGATGAGAGTGGTCGCTCACGGAGGGACGCTAGGACAATGGTGAAAAAAAACGAGAGGATTTACTTCAAGTCAGAGCCACGACCAATAACGAGTTAGGGTGCCTTTGGGAAAAGAACCTCGCCCAGCGGGGAGCTCGATAAATCCATCAGATTCAATGGCAGAAGCAAAGTCCCCGGAATTTGCGGGGGGGATAGGTTCGGCGACAATGCATGCATCTTCC
>PARF01000090.1 GCA_002709915.1 Roseibacillus sp.
GTTTGAATCCTTTTCCCAAGCTTCGTTTCTCGGGGATTCTGGCAACTCCCCGGCAGTTTCATGAGGCTGATCGATGGCCTCCTGCTCATCTTCTTCCAGAAGGTCACTCTCGATGTTCCCGGTAGAGGAGCCACTTCGAGCCATCACGAAAAGAATGGTAGCGATCATTCCCAAAGCGAAACTGAGAAGTGCGGTCATGGAGATCGCGAGCATATCTCCCGGGGCAAGGCCCACAATTACCATGGAATTCATCGGACGAAGAACTATACGCGCAACGATTTCAAAGGAGCAACCGCGATATTTGTGAGCTGAGGAGAATTTGGTGAAGTGTAGAGTTTGTGCAGAAATTATGGGGGTTTAGAGCGGATGTTGGGGGTGGCGCCCGGTTTGTGTGGGGGTAAGGCAGGAAAGTCCTCTGGCGCATTGACAAATGGAGGACTCCAGTTAGGCTCCGCGTCCCGCCAGCGTTAGCTGCCCCAGAAAACGCCCCAATACCATGAGTAAGCGCACATACCAGCCCTCCAAACGTGTCAGGAAGCGTCAGCACGGTTTTCGGGCGCGGATGGCAACCAAGGCAGGCCGTGGTATTCTCAAGCGCCGGCGTCAGAAGGGGAGAAAGCGGCTCCTGCCCAAAGGCGCTGAGATTCCCTATAAGCGGCATACCGTGCAGCACGGGAAGTAACGCGGACTGGCTTCAGCTTCCCGCGGGGAAAACTCCCTTGCATTATGCGTGTTCCGCGCCGGCTCAGTATGACGCGGAGGGAGGAATTTGCCGCCGTGAGAAAACGTGGCCGCTCGATGGCAACGCACAACTTCGTAATGGCGACCCTTCCGAGTGCGTCATTAGGACATCTGAAAATCGGATTAATTACCTCGAGAAGATCGTCCCGGAAAGCAGTGATCAGAAACCTGATCAGGCGCCGCCTCAGGGCGATCCTCGTCAACTATGGAGATATGATCGATCAGAGCCGTTACCTCGTGATCGTTGCGAGGAACAAGGCGTCGAAAGCAAGTTTCAGCGAACTGGAGGCCGATTTTCTGCGGCTGGGTCATCAATTGGAAGTTTTCAGGAAAGAGGTGCTCGAGACAAGTTCTGATCCATTATAGAATCAGAATATCATGAAATGGGCAATTCACACGGTGATCAGGAGCTACCAGAAGCTTCTGCGCCCATTTTTGAGAGCGATATCGGGAGGGGGGAATTGTCGGTATCAGCCAAGCTGTTCAAATTACTTTCTCGAGGCCACAGAGCTACATGGGCCGTTAAAAGGGAGCTGGTTGGGAATTCGTCGGATTTTACGCTGTCATCCGTGGGGAGGCTGTGGGTATGACCCCGTTCCACCGATGACGGAAAACGTAATGGAGGAAAGAAGGGATCAGTCTTCAATTACGGACCAGTCTTCTGCCATCGACTAAAAATCCCGTTAAAAGTAACAAAGGAGTTTCGTTTTGGATCGTAAGGCTTGGATCGTAATCGCGCTGTGCTGCCTCGGGCTGGTGCTCAATTTCAATATTAGTCGCAAGAACGCGGAGGCTCTCAGGGAGAAGGAACGCGAGGCGCTGGTTGAGGAAGAGGCTGCCGGGGTAAAAGAGGGAGAGCAGGCCGCAGCTACCGTTCCCGCCGCAAGTGGCGAAGAGTCCGCTGGCGCCGAGAGCTCAGCGGGGGCCACGGAGGCGCCTGAGACCGCTCCAGTCGTTCAAGAGCAGACCTTCACACTTTCCAGTCGGGGCGCTGTATTCACCTTCACAAATTTCGGGGGAGGAATCAAAGGTGCCGAAATGAGTGGTCAGTTTGCGGTACAGGATAAGGAAAATCTTGTCCTTCTGAATGAAGGTGAAGCCGAGCCAATTGGTCGCCTGACGACCGGAGTCGACCAATACCTCGATCTCGTTTACGCCCATGTTGGCGACTTGGATACCGACAACAGTATCACCTTTGTTGGAAAAACACGAGACGGCCTGCAAATCACCAAGACGTGGACGATTGGGAAGCAGGAAGGTGGAGGGGCCGCTTCAGAAGACGATGGCAGGGCATTCCGTCTGACGCTTGATCTCGAATTTGAGAATACTGGTGAGAGCTCATTGAACCTTGAAGACTATGGTCTCTTTGCGGGTTCAGCCGCTCCTCTCTGGAAAGGAGAGTGGGATCGCCACATCATGCTCTTCTACCAGAAAGATGGCGACTACAAGAAGCGGCGAGTTACCAAGTTCAAAAATGGAAAGAAGCCACACTTCCAGGAAGACGCCGGGGTGCTTGGCTACGCTGGAGTGAGCAATCAGTTTTTCGCCACGATCATCTCCCCGGAGAATCCATACGATGCGTGGGTCTGGGGAGACCGAAGGTCGGTTCAACTGCCTGGCGTCGCTGGTGGCGGGTCGGGGGAATCGATTCGTCTTGGGATGAGTTTGCCCGACAAAAAACTGACACCAAAGGGAGACAACAAGGAGGCTCTTTCCTTCAATCTCTATATCGGACCCAAAGAGAATCGTCTCCTTGGCCGTAGTGGTGAGGCACATGATCGGGATTACGGGAAGGTCATGAATTACGGGATTCTCAGCCTGATCAGCAAGTTTCTGAATTGGCTCCTTAACGAGTTGTTTTTGAAGATCTTCTCCAAAGTGTCAGATTCGTGGGGCTGGGGTTATTCCATCGTGGTGCTGACAATCATTATCCGAGGCGCGATGTGGCCTCTGCAGAATAAGTCGACCCGTGCCATGAAGCGGATGTCGAAATTGCAGCCCCAGATCAAGGAGCTTCGCGAAAAGTATGCAGATGATCCTAACCGGATGAATCAGGAGATGATGAAAATGTATCGAGATTATGGGATCAATCCTCTGGGCGGATGTCTGCCCCTGGTAGTACAAATACCCATTTTCTTTGGATTCTACATCATGCTCCAGTATGCCGTTGAGCTTCGGCAGCAGCCTTTCCTCTGGGTGGAGGATCTGGCTCTTCCGGATACGGTGGCAACTTTGCCCTTCGATCTTTGGTTCCTCGGAAATGGAGTGAACCTCCTTCCGATCGTCATGGCAGTCACCATGGTGCTTCAGATGGCTCTCACGCCAAAGACGGGAGATAAGATGCAGCGCAACCTCTTCATGATGATGCCTGTCATCTTCTTTTTCTTTTGTTACAGTTTTGCCTCTGCCCTCGCACTGTATTGGACCACCTCAAATATCTTCGCGATCGTGCAGATGCTGATCACGCGTCGACTGCCTGACCCTGAGCTTAAGAAAAAGAAGGGTGCCGCAAAAAAGGGTTTTTTCCAGAAACTCCAGGAACGAGCTGAGGAGGCCCAGAAGACGCAAAAGGCTCTAAGGGCCAGACAGATGGGGGGACAAGGGCCCAAAAAACCGAAGAAAAGAGGTCCTCGCACGGGGGGGTAGAAAGCCTTTCCTCTAACGCGAAGTCATAAGGGGAACTCACGAGTTTCACACCTAGCTTGACCGAACCGCCCCGGATCCTAAGGTGGCGGCATGGAAGCGCTTTCTGAAGCTCGGCAGATCCTTGAATCCATGGTAACCCAGCTCGGGTTTGATGTAACTATCGAGCAGGAAGAGAGCGAAGAGGGAGGATGCCTTCAGATCCTTACTGAGGAAAGTGGCCTGCTGATCGGGAAGCACGGAGACCGGTTGGATGACCTCCAGTATCTCGTGAATCGCATCCTCCAGAAAAAGGTTCAGGATCCTCCCCGCATTCGCATTGATTGTGATCACTTCCGAGTAAGGCAGGAAGAGAAGCTCATCGCGACCGCCAGGGACTTGGCCGAAAAGGCGAAGGAGAGCGGGAAGCCCATGAAAATGAGACCGCTGAACGCGTATCATCGTCGTATCGTACACAATGCGCTGGTTGACGACGATGAGATCGAGACCATCTCTCCACGAAGTGACGAGCGACTCAAGCGGATCGTTATCCAGCCAGTCTCCTGAGGAGGAAGGCCTCCGGGGGCCGGGGTGCGCGAGCCGCAAGGATCACTACCAAGACGAAAAATGGAAACGCATCGCCTTGTCCTGCCGGAAGATCTCAATCACTACGGGTTCTTGTTTGGAGGACGGCTCCTTCGTTGGGTAGATGAGGCAAGCTGGATAGCGGCCAGCCTCGATTTTCCCTCCTGTCGATTTGTGACCATAGGGATGGATGAAGTGGTCTTTCGTCACAGTGTCCGGGAAGGTACAATTATCTCAATCCGGTCGGATCAGCAGAAGGTAGGGGAGACCTCAACCACCTACAAAGTGACGGTGTGTGTGGGGAAGATGGGGGATGGAGATCCAATTTTTACAACCTGTGTCACCTTCGTAAATGTGGACGAAAATGGGTCCAAGCGACCTATCGGGGTGTGAAAGATGGCGAATTCCCAAGAGGTTGACATCACTCTGGCCTTAGAAAAGCTGGAAGATCAGGACGCTTGGAGACGGGCGGCAGCGCGGAAGATCGGCATTAAGCCTGAAAGGGTGGCGAGTGTAGAGCTGCTCAAGAAGTCGGTTGATGCACGGAAGTTTCCTGTGCGATTCAAATTGCGACTGCTTGTCGGGATTGACGAGGAAGTTCCTGCTGATGAGGTGACAATGCCATTCTTTCCCCCAGCTTCTCAAGGTGCATCTCGAATTCTGATTATCGGTTGTGGTCCGGCAGGAATGTTTGCGGCGCTTCGCTGTCTGCAGCTCGGGCTCCGCCCGATTATTCTTGAACGGGGGAAAGACGCATCTGCTCGCCGGTTTGATCTTGCTCCACTCCTTCGGCAAGGCCGTGTAATTGAAGATTCAAACTATTGTTTTGGAGAGGGCGGAGCCGGGACGTTTTCTGATGGAAAACTGTATACCCGCGCAACCAAGAGAGGTCCTGTGCGCGAGATCTATGAAACTCTGGTAGCACATGGAGCCCCTCCGGATATTCTCACTGAGGCACACCCCCATATAGGTTCCAATCTTCTTCCGAATGTTGTTAAGTCATTACGGGAAACGATTCTTGCTGCAGGTGGAGAGGTTCATTTTGGAAGTAAGGTGACGGAACTTCTCATCGAACAATCTTCGATGCGTCTGGAAGGAGTGATTACATCTGATGGCGATGAGTTTCGTGGAAAGGGTGTTATTCTTGCCACCGGACATTCTGCGAGAGACGTCTATGGCACCTTGCTGCAGCATGGCGTCACTCTTGAGCAGAAGCCTTTCGCGATGGGAGTGCGTATCGAGCACCCCCAACCGTTGATTGATGGAATTCAGTATCATCTGCATGGAGATAAGAGACGACCAGATCCTCTCCCGGCTGCGCGCTACAGGCTGGCAACCACCATCAAGGGGCGCAGCGTGCACTCATTCTGTATGTGCCCGGGAGGATTTATTGTCCCCTGTGCAACCGATAACGATGAGGTGGTCGTCAACGGGATGTCCCTTTCTCGAAGGGATTCTCCCTATGCGAACAGTGGTATCGTGGTGGGGATTGATCCGGGGGATACTGGGCCCTGGGAGAAAGAGTATGGGGTTCTGGCGGGGATAGGACTTCAATTGGAGGTGGAGCGTGCTGCGAAGAGGGCAGGTGGAGGGGGGCAGGTGGCTCCTGCGCAGAGAATGGTGGATTTTCTGGCTCGACGTGATTCACAGGATCTCCCTGGAACCAGCTATTTCCCGGGTGTTCAGGCTGCCCGTCTGGATCAGATCCTGCCAAAGTTCATCGCAGATTCCCTGCAAAAGGGGCTTGGGCGTTTCAGCAAATCGATGAGAGGCTATCTCAGTGACGAAGCCCTTCTGGTGGGGTTTGAGACCCGGAGTAGTTCTCCTGTTCGTATACCGCGCGACAAGGAGAGTCTACAGCATCCAGAAGTAAGGGGGCTGTTCCCCTGCGGAGAAGGCGCAGGCTATGCGGGTGGCATCGTGTCAGCGGCTCTTGATGGGCGCCGAAGTGCAGAAGCGGTATCAGAGATGTTGGGGTGAAGGGACGGGAGGCAGAGCCGCTTCTCGAACGGATTTTTCGGTAGACGGCTGCCACAGTGGACCAGCTGAAGTTATTGTGCGTTTATCATAACCGGAGTAGAGGTGGTGCATGAAATACTGGCTCATCAAATCCGAGCCCCATGTTTACGGAATCAAGCAGCTCAAAACGGAAAAGCGTGCTGAGTGGGATGGGGTGCGAAATTATCAGGCGCGTAACATGATGCGGGATGATATGAAAATTGGAGATCTGGCTCTCTATTACCACTCAAACTGCGCCTCGCCCGGAGTTGTTGGTATTGCCCGAGTTGCCAGTGAACCCTATCCCGACCCTACGCAATTCCAAAAGCGCTCAAAGTATTATGATGCAAAATCAAAGAAGGATGATCCTCGATGGATCCTGGTAGACTTTGAGTTTGTGGCAGAGTTATCCGAGGAGGTAAGTCTTTCCTCAATGAAGGAGGACCCGAGATTAGCAGGAATGTTATGTCTGAGAAAAGGGAACCGTCTCTCTATAACACCTGTGGAGGGAAAGCACTTCCGGAGGGTTTGTAAGCTGGGGGGGTGGAAGCCTTCCTGAAACCCAGAGAAGGTGGCTGAAGAAGTGTTGGCCTGTTCCAGCAGTCGAACTCAATTGCCGGTGGTAGGAAAGTTGGCTTCCGCGAAATGATTCTCAAGGAGTTCGCGACGCGCGGAGAGAATCAAGATGATTCTGGCCCGTCTGAATACAGGCCCGTAAAAAGGTAATGTCCTGGTCGACTTTCCCAACGCTCGCCCCTCCCTCCATGATCGCCACAAGGAATGACGCTTCGTCGGCTGGTTCGATTTCGGAGCGAACGATTGATTTCTCCTGCCCGCGCTTCAAAGCGTTGCGGATAGAATCGCGCCAGATTTCATAGATATGGCAGAGACGTGTTCTAAACCCCTCGTCGAGGGGGGACATTTCTACTGCGAAGTTGCAGATCGGACTGCCATTAAAAAGGAATCCGGTCTCCGGTACTTCCCCTTCGACGCGCTTGATAAACCGCTGAAGAATGTCCCTCAGGGTGCTCAGGGGATCGTCACCTTTTTCAAGGGGTTCGACCCACCAGTTCTTGATGGCCGGAATCATCAGTTCATCCAGCACGGCGTATCCAAGCTCATGCTTCCCATCAAAGTGGTGGAAGAGCGCACCCTTGGTGATACCCGCAGCCTCTACGATGCGATTGATGCTTCCTCCTTGGAATCCATGGCGATAAAATTCGCGATAGCTGGCTTCCAAGATTTTCCGTCGGGTCCGCTTGGGATCACGCACACGGGGCATGACTTGAACTTACATACCTGAAGGAATGTTGCAAGCGAGGCTTCCTGCGAGATTGGGACGAGCTTATCGTGAAGGTTCCCCCGATAAGAGAGGCCTAGCGAGGACCTGGAGGCATCTTCTCATGCAGGAATCGAGTCATTGTTTCATACAAGTGACGCCGAGCGTTTTTTCCCTCTCGGATTGAATGGGTGCCCTTGGGGTAGGTCATCATCGAAAACTCCTTATTATGCTCGATAAGCCTGTCAACCAGTCGCAGATAGGTTTGATAGTGGCAGTTATCGTCGGAAGCTCCATGGATGATTAGAAGGTTGCCCTTGAGATTCTGAGCAAAGTTGATTGGTGATCCTTCGTGAAAGGCTTTACGGTTCTCTCTTGGAAGGCCCATGTAGCGCTCCTGATAGATCGTGTCGTAATGTCTCTGGTCAGGAACTGAAGCAACGGCAATAGCAGTGTGATAAAGGTCCGGATATTTGAAAATCGCATTCAAGCTCATCGAGCCGCCTCCGCTCCAGCCCCAGGACCCAATCCTTTTTTCATCGAGCCAGGACCGTTCCGAGAGGACCGCTTTAACTGCGGCGGCTTGATCCATCGGTGGGAGAATCCCAATTTTACGGTGGGCTTCCCGGCGCCAGGCACGCCCCAGAGGTGACCGGCTGCCCCTGTTATCGAAGCTCATTATCACATAGCCCTGCTGAGCGAGCATGTGATGCCACAGCCCTCCCCAGCTGTCTCGAACAACCTGTCCGGCGGGTTCGCCATAAACGTAGACCAGTAGCGGATATTTCCGGTTCCGGTCGATATTCGGAGGGCAGATACAACGAGCTGGTAAACGGACACCTTCCTCAATTTCAACTTCAAAGAATTCGACAGGAGCGAGTTTGAGAGCATCAATCTTTGCATGAAGCTCTGCGTTGTCTTCCAGAGTTTCGATGACGTTATGTTCTGGGAGACTGACGAGGCGGGTGACAGAGGGTGTATCAGCGTCTGACCGCGTCCAGACCGCGAATTTTCCTGACGGAGAGATTCGGTAGGAGTGTGTGCCACGGTGCTCACTTTCAGGCGTCAGACGGCTCAATCCTCGCCCGTCGAGCCCGATGCGGTACAGATAGCGTTGGGAAGGGTTCTCGGGACTCGCCAGAAAGTAAGCCCAGAGTCCGGATTGGTCGATCTGGAGGAGACTGATATCAAAGTCATCAGTGGTGATCTTGTTGGTCGCCATTCCATCCCGGGAGACCCTGTAAAGTTGCTCCCAGCCATCACGCTCGCTCGTCCAGGTGAAAGCCTTGCCGTCCGGAGTCCAATGGAGGTCGTCGTTTATGATAACCCACGCCGGGTCCTTCTCGGTAAGAATAGTTCTCACCTTACCCCCTCGTCTTTCAGCGATCATTACCACTTTGGTATCCTGTGCCCGGTTCAATTGCTGAATGATGAGCTCGTCAGAATTGTTGGGTCCGGCCCAATCCATCCTGGCGAGATAGTGTTCTCGCGGGTCTCCCGGAATCTGCATCCAAGTGGTTTCTGAAGTTGCGACTTCAACTACTCCTATCCGGCAGGCGGCATTCTTTTGACCGGCTTTCGGGTAACCGAACCGTATGGCCTTCGGGTAAAGGGTAGAGGTGTGATCCAACATGGTCTGCTTGCGCACACCGGTTTCATCAAACTGCCAATAAGCGATTGCGCTTCCGTCCGGACTCCAGCGAAATCCATCCCGGATTCCGAGTTCTTCCTCGTAGACCCAATCGAAACGACCATTGAAGGTCTGATTATTCCCGCTGGTTGTCAGGGTGCGGATGGAATGGTCTTTGAGTGATTCAATGTGAATGTGGTTCTCGCAAACATAGGCAACATGAGTTCCCTCGGGACTTAGTTTTGCAAATAGAAGTGAGGATGGCTTAGTTTTTTGTCCTCCGAGCTTCTTAAGAGTTTGATCATGTAGGTTATAGACCCAGTAATCACCTCGAGAATTGTGGCGCCAGACACGCTCTGAATTTGTAAAGATAAGAAGAAGCGAATGGTCTGGAAAAAAATCGTATCCGTCTATTTCAAGCGGAGTCTCCGATCCGTTCGCTACAAGATCCGCAGCGGAAACAAGAATCTTGCAATCATCTGAATCGGCTGCTGTGGCGAGCCATATCTCCTTGCTGTCCTTGTATTTTTCCTGAGTAGATTTTTTCAGGAATGTATATCGATCTCCATCATCAAGCCACTTCAGTGTAAAGCGCTTGTCCTTAAGGTCCTCCTTGTCGTGAATTCTTTCCAGAGAAAGCGAAGCTGACGGGGGAGACGGATCAGCCAAGCCGTCGGTGAGGCAGGAAAGCGCAAAAAGAGAAGCTATGGGACTTACCAGAAAAGAGCCTGATTGCATAACGGGTGTGATCGATGTTTGAAGGCTGACACGCTTGTTGTGGAAATAAAAAACATTCCGTCATCTGAATATTCCGATCAAGATCGTGAGGTGTTAGGGTTCCTGTAATCAGACATCAAGATCATATTGGTCTAACGCTCAGTGTGATCGTCCTGAAATAATGAAGGCTCTCATCTTTTTAATGTTATCTGCAGGTGGGCTGGTCAGCGCTCTCGAAAATGAGACGTCCTTTTTCCATCCAGGCTTGCTCCATACCGCCTCGGACTTGGAGCGCATGAGATTGGCGGTGTCTTCAGCAAAAGGACCGATTCATGAGGGATTCAAGATTCTGGAAAGCAGCCCATACTCCAAGTCCAATTACGCGCTAAAGGGGCCTTTTCCAGAGTGGGGAAGAGCTCCCAATATTCGTAAGGGTGAGGCGGAGAATGATGCGCTGGCTGTCTACCAGAATGCTCTGATGTGGGTGGTGACAGGTCAGAAAGAGCATGCGAATAAGGCAATCCAGATTCTTAATGCCTGGAGGACGACTCTTAAGAAAGTTGGTGGGATCGATGGAGTGCTTGCGGCGGGTCTCCAGGGATTCATGTTCGTGAATGCGGCTGAGATTCTTCGTCATACCAAGTCCGGGTGGACAGAGGAAGAGGCCCGTCTGTGCGAAAGATGGTTCCGTGAAGTATGGGATCCTCCCCTTGAGCATTACGCTTATTTTGCGAATGGCAATTGGGAGACGGCTGCGCTTCAAACCCGGATGGCAATCGCAGTGTATTGCAGCGACAGGAAAATGTTCGAAGAGACAGTTCGATATGCTGTTGCCGGGGCAGGTAATGGAAGTATTCCTCACATGGTTGTATTTCCCAGTGGCCAGTGTCAGGAGACAACCCGTGCACAGCACTACGCCCAACTTGGGCTGGGCTTGCTGGGTTGTGTCGCAGAAGTGGCGTGGAATCAGGGTGTGGACCTTTATGGATGGGGTGACAACAGGATACTCAAAGGGTTCGAATACACAGCCCGATATGGTCTTGGGGAGGATGTTCCTTTTCAGCATTACCTCGACCGGACAGGTAAATATGGACGGGGAGGACGAAATGACGATTATGATAAGATCTCACCGGTAAGCAGGGGAAGTTTCTGGCCGATCTATGAGAGAATTTTCAACCATTACTCAAGACGCCGGGATGTCCAAGCTCCCTACTCAGCTCGTATCATTGCCCTCAAGGAACCGGAGGGATTTAACAGGGATCATGTCGGGCTCGGGACTCTTGCTCACCGGCGGGAAAGAAAATCCGTGCCAGTCGTATGCTCGGTTCCGGGGGTGCCCTCGGGATTCGTCATGCGAAGCTCTGATCGGGGGATTAGGGTTTCCTGGGTTCGGTCTGTCGATCCGGTTGGGTGCAGTAATGCTGACACTTATGATTTAATGAGGTCAGCCAGTCCCGATGGACCCTTTGAGGTAGTGGGCTCATCTCTGAGGACGTCTGCATACCTTGATGCGCCTCTAAAGCGGGGCAATCTCTATTACTACAAGGCCACCGCGCGTAACAAAGCAGGGACGAGTGCGCCCTCTGCGACGATTTCTGCATGCGCGGGTTTGCCGGGATCGTGGCGCTCTTCGGATGTTGGAGCAACTACTGTCCCCGGCTTCGTCGAATATAATGGCGATGAATTTTCCATGGAGGGTGAGGGCCATGAAATCGGGGGGACGGCAGATGCCTTCCACTATCTTCATTCAAGTTTGGAAGGAGATGGTGTGATTATCGCGCGTATCAGGCGTCCAATGAGCTCACAATGGAGCACCCCTGGAGTGATGATGAGAGAAAACCTTCTGCCCGGTTCGCGACATGTCTCAGTTCTTCTTCATCCTCACTGGAGTGGAGGACTAGTTTCACGGAAAGAGGAAGGTAGGCAGTCTGTCACGGGAAGGCTTGAGCCGCTGGGGGACCAATACGTGATCAAAAAGAATCGGCTCAGTGCGCCGTACTGGATCCGGCTGGAGCGAATTGGCGACACTTTTACAGGGTCCATGTCTCCCGATGGAAGCCGCTGGCAGGCTCTGGGATCGGTCAAGGTCAGGATGGAGAGGACTATTTATCTCGGACTACCCGCTTGCTCTCAGCTTCGTGGAGTAACCACCACTATGACCTATGACAGGGTCAGGACGCCGAATTGGGAAATGCCAATCCGGTGATCGTTGAGGAAAGATTAATTCTTTTTGAAATGCTCCGCAAAACGCCAATTGCTCCTGTAGTCTCTGGACAGTGGAATATCCGATATCTCAGCCCGGACCATTTCTACAGGGATTCGATTCCCCCTCAGAATCTGATCGTGAAAATCGCGGGGGGTCATTTTTCCTGAGGCGACGAGTTCCTTGTGAAGGACATGGAATTGCATGCCACCGAGCATGTAGGCGCACTGGTAAAGAACAGGTGTACCTGGCGCGAGAGAGCGCCGGACTTCTCCTTCAGCGTGGGTTCGCTCATGTCCCACGACGTCGACCAGCATATCAACACATTCCTGAGGAGTGAACTGATCAAGATGGTAGCCAAGTGAGAAGATGATTCGGACGCAGCGGTGCATGCGCCAGAAGAGAAATCCCATTCGGTCCTCTGCAGTTTTTGGGAATCCTCGATCCCACAGAAGCATTTCCCAGTAGAGAGCCCATCCCTCGGTCCAGAAGACTGTGCGGTAAATACCCCTATGAGTGTTATACCGAGACGTCATAAAATCCTGCAGGTGGTGACCCGGAATGAGCTCATGGTGAACTGTTGCTGCTGAGAAATGAGGATTGTTTCCACGCATACTCATAAGTTTATCAGCATGATTCATATCTAGGTGGGGGTAGGAAACGCTGATCGTAGATCCTCCCGTGAAGAATGGATTGTAGCGCTGTCGCCCCGGTGACATCATGCCCACCCTCCAGCTATCCTTGGCTAACTGAGGGATGGAGACCAAGGCATTTTCCTCAAGATAATCAATCGCCTCCAATGCCAGTCGGCGTATGACAGATGATTGCTCGCCCGGTGGGACATGCTTAGTTTTCACATGTTCTAATGCGGCGTTGACGTCATCTCCGAACCCTAATTCACGCGACGCCTTTTTTTGCTGCTCCACACACCACGCCAGCTCCTTCTGGCCTATCTCAACAAGTTCTCCGGCAGTGTAAGGTATCATTTCCCGCGCGAGAAGAGATGCGAGATGCCTGGCTCCAACCGGTGGGGCATGACTTTCCGCATTGAAATCTTTTGGAGGCGTCTTCTCGGTAGAATTGGCTGAGCTCTTTGGATCAGGCTTGAAGGTATCAGCATAGGATCCAAGAGAAGAACTTAGCTTTTTGCTTGGGGCGGTAATCCACCATGTCAGCAGCGGGTCATACCCGCGATAGTAATTGAACCAGTTGTCCACAACCCTTTGAAGCTCACGACAACCGTCCTCTGCAGACTTGAATAGTCTCTCTGCACTTTCATCGGAACCGTGTTTCGTCTGCTGTCTTCTGCTCTGCGTTACCTGCTCCCGGATTCGCTGGCCCTCGCGGTCGATTTCCTGAGCGAGCTTTTCCAGCCGGGGCGCGAGTTTCTGGGGATCGTATTTTCCTTGTGCTCTTTTTTCGTATTCCAGTGCCGTGATTTTCTCAACAAAGGGAAGAAGCCTGCCAGCTTTTTCAAGGTGGTTGGCGTCGTCGGTAAACTGCTGCTGGTCGCGCTCGAGTTTCTGGCGGAAAAGAATGTAATCGACCTTCCCCGATCGATTCATCTGGTCGAAATCCATTTCAAGAAGAAGGCGGTGCCATTCTTCAAAGAATTTCTTCATTCCAGATATTCTTTTCGGTTCCATTCTGGAGGGAAACTGCCTTTCGAGGGTCTCCCTGTCTCTTGAGAAGCGGTCGAGGAGATCGCGGAAATCATTCGCGTGCGATTTAACAATTTCACTACCGGTTGGAGCAGCGTAGCGCGGTCCGGTAGTAGAGACCTGAGCAGTAAGAAAATGGGCTCCGGCTAGGTTCAGAATTACAGTGACGAAAAGTGCTGGTCGCAAGCTCATGATTGAAGGGTGGTGGACTACTGTGAAATGTTATAATTGGGTGGTTCGATCCCAAGCAGGTGTTTCCGGAAAAAATCTTTTCTACGGCGATCTCCATGCCGTCCGCCGCCACCGTGCCCCCCATTGGGAACTACGATCATGTCAAAGTCCTTGTTGGCGCGGATGAGTGCGTCCGCCAGTCGCAGGGTGGACTCCGGCGGCACATTGTTATCAAGCTCCCCAACGATCAGCAGGAGCCGTCCCTGCAGTCTGTGTGCGTTGTCAATATTGGAAGAGGCAGAGTATTGCGGCCCCACGGGGTATCCCATCCACTGCTCGTTCCAGGAAGACTTATCCATTCTATTATCGTGGCACCCACATGAGGAGACCGCCACCTTGTAGAATTCAGGATGAAACAGGAGTGCGCCGGTTGAACTCTGGCCGCCGGCCGACCCACCGTAAATGCCAACTCGGGTTATGTCATACCAAGGATTGTCCCTGGCGTAGGCCTTGTGCCACAGAATCCGGTCGGGGAATCCTGCATCCTTCAAGTTTTTCCAGCAGACATCATGAAATTTCTTGGATCTGTTGGCCGTTCCCATTCCATCTACCTTGATAACGACAAAGCCCATTTCAGTCCATGAGGAGTAGCGACGACCTGAACTCCAGCGCTTTGGAACATAGGAATCGTGGGGGCCTGCGTACATATCCTCTAGAACAGGATATTTCTTGCTTGGATCAAAATTGGCAGGCCTGCATACGATTCCCCATATGCCGGTTTTTCCGTCGCGGCCCTTGGCGGAGAACACTTCCGGAGATTTCCATCCCGAGGCGATAAGTTCACTGATGTCGGTCTCCTCAAGCCTGCAGACCAATTTGCCGCTGGAGACTCTTCTGAGTTCGTGAACGGGAGGGCAGTCTACTCGTGAATAGGTATCAATGATGAATCGACGGTCGGGGGAGTATTGGATTTCATGATCGCCATTGCCCTCGGTGAGAGCGGTTAGGCCAGTTCCATCAAAATTGACCCGATAGAAATGTATGAGATAGGGGTCCTGATCAGGGTTTTTCCCACTGCCGCGGAACCAGATTTGCCGTTCTTTTTCATCGATAAGGTCAATTTTGCGTACGACGAAGTCGCCTTGAGTTACCGGTTTCATGTCTCCTGAAGCCACATCAACCAGGTAGATGTGGCGGTGG
This sequence comes from Roseibacillus sp., assembly GCA_002709915.1. Lineage (GTDB taxonomy): Bacteria > Verrucomicrobiota > Verrucomicrobiia > Verrucomicrobiales > Akkermansiaceae > Roseibacillus_B. Next base: position 14,808 of record PARF01000090.1, read on the forward strand.
CCATCCTTCTCTGAGAGGTAAAGAATTTCACTTTGACCCCCGAGCCAGTTGACCTTGGGCATTCCCAGGCGAAGGGCGTGCTCTGTCCAGATGAAGGTATCTGTCTTTTCATCAATGATATTCCGGTGACGACCAGTGAATGTATCTATCTCAATGACGCGAAAGCGTTGGTGACCTCTGTCGATTTTCTCGTAGCTGATCATTCTGCCGTCAGGACTCCATCGCAGGCGAGGCCCTCGGAAATCAATAATCCCTACCTTAGGTTTTGTCTGCAGGCGCTTATCAAGATCAAACCAATTGAGCTCATGCGTGGTGAATTTATCTCCCGGCAGGGGGTAGCGGCGGGTTTGAAGTTTAGCTCGTCCACCACCGCTTGGAGAGGACTGGATCAAGTGAACTTCACCAGCGTCTCCCGGTTGGACACGAAAAGCGATAAGGTTGTTTGAGTTGGGACTCCAAAAAGGCTGTTGGTAGCTCTTCCCCTCCTCGCCATCGGAGGAGAGCTGAATCTCCATGCTGTTTTCAGTATTGGAGCGAACCCACAGATTATGGTTCTTGATATATGCCGTCCATTTTCTGTCCGGAGAGATATCTCTATTTGCACGGTAAGTGCTCTCTATTGAGGTTTTCTGATTGGCATCCTCCTTCCTCGCTTTCGCAGGATCAGTTATTGGCTGTTCAATGTTTTTAAGCTGACAGGTCTTCAGGTCACATCGGAACCATTTGCCATTCACCCGGAAGGTTGCTGTCTGGGTCTTGAGATCAAAAGAAAGCTTCTCGAGGGGCAGCTTCGTTCCCACGTGTTTACCAACATTCTCCTTCTCGAGAGTGGCAGCCAGCTTATCGTGATCAAAGGCTCGCTTGCGCAGACCCTTATGCAGATCGATCAAAATGAACTCGCGTTCGCCCTTTGGTAGATTGTTGCAATACCACATGGAAGATCCGTCAGGGCTCCAGTTAGGGGTGATACGGGCTTTGTAGACATTTGCATATGTGACCGGAAGAAGACTCAGGGCGAGTATGATGATGGCGCAGACAGATTGAATTCTCATTTGCTCCATACAGTTTCCGATGAAACATGGTCCCCTTACAACCACGTAGTCCTGCCATGCTCATCCATTTAGACTCAGAACCCCAATTTACCGACCCGATCGCCTAGCACGAGCCCTCTTGAGGATGGTGGTTTCCGGGATAACGGTGAATCACTCGCCCCTGAGTCTTACAAAAAAGGGCGTATTACTATTTTGCGCGGTCTGCGTCATTCGGACCGTAGTAGTTGCCCTGCCACTCCCATCGTCGGTTTGAGATATCTGCTGAATCAGGTTCGAAGCAGAGCCCCACGTGACAAGATCGTTTGAAAATTCAATGGAAAGAGAGCCGAGAGCTCTGAGGTTCTCTTTAAAGCTGATGACTAGATAATCGTTAGTTGTTCCGTTGGTCTGAAGGGCCTGCAGGCGGACGGTCAACGCAGGCTCTGTGTTGAGTGCCGCAGGATCCGTGCCGTGGAGAAATTCCATGAAATTGCTGATTGTGTCATGATCATCATCATCCTGGGGGCCTCCCTGAAGATTGTTTCCTTCGGCCCATGTGAGGTAGCTCTGGCGAGGCAGGTTTTCCTCACCGGGCGTGCCTCCAGGATTCTGGCTGCTGGCCCATTGAGAAGGCGTTGCCATGCTCACCTCGGAATCGGGGTTGAGCAGGACGAGGCTATAGCCTTCTCCATCTGCAGAGGTAGGCCAGGGGAGTTGATCGTTGTAGGTAAAGTCAATGACAGGCTGAAAGGAGGGCCCGGTCAGGACGAGCTCCTCCCCGTCATTGCTGAGTCGCCCGGTATATTCGAACCATTGAATACCGGAAAGGGTTCCATAGCGCGCCTCGAAGGCAAGGCGGTTTCGTAAAAGCAAGAGACGATCACCTGACCCAAGAACGGTATTTTCCGGAAAGTTAAAGTTCACTCCAGAGTCAAATCTGACCCCGGTGAGGTCAATATTTCTGGATCCGGTGTTCAGCATTTCGATAAACTCATAGTCATCCCGGTCGCTGCTTATGCCTATTTCGTCCGGCGAAGAAGGCTCGGCGGGATGGTAGTGAAGTTCCGCAATAACAAGATTCCTGCGACTCGCAGGTTCACTGTCGATAGTGAAGAGTGCCTCATTCAGCGCGCTCCACTCTCCTGAACGGGTGTTGTATGCGCGAGCCCGCAACCGAGCGGGAGACTGAAAGAAGAGAGGATCCGAAACGTTATTACCTCCCGCTCCAGTCCGGAGGGAGCTGACATTTGCAACCGGGTTCGGAACTCCTCCGGGAAGGCGGGGGTCACTTCCATCAAGGGTGTAGTAGATGGTGCGGGCATTGGTGGCCATGGAGATGGGGGTGGTGGGCATAACAGAGCCTCCATGCTGGCTGAAAACCGGGGCGATTATATCGGGATACATTCCGTTCGACTTGAACCGACTTATCATTGTGTCGGTGAGTCCGCGAAAGTGGTTGTTCATCAGGTTGGCTTGATAAGACTCCCACGAGGTGGGCGAGCGAAAACCCCAGCGGGCGGATTCAGAAATGAAGCCTAGACGGGCCTCTGCGGTCCGGACCCGGAGACGCCTGATATTTTGAAACGGAGTAAAAGCACCATCGTTGAAGAAGTGCTTATGAATACGGTCAGCGACCAGCATTCGAAAATCTTCTCCTCCCGGTCCTCCTCTCATTTCAGACATTACGTTGAGTGGCCCTGGATGTCCTGCTTTTCCGGAGCTCGCCGGTCGAAGATAGCCGTCAGCGTCTTTAATCATGAATTTGAAGGGAACCCCTTTTACGGAAGACCCGAACGAGCGAAATTCACTTTCCGAATCTCCACTGACCCAGACGAGCATGAAGTCTATAATGTTGGCGATGTCGATATGATCCGAGGCGTTATTGAAGGGGTCCTCTCCGAGGACAAGAGACTTGGTTGCGTTCCAGAATCTTCCAGAACCATCGTATACTTCCTCATCATTACGGAAATTGTCATTAGCATTAACGGCCTCGTATTCGTTCTTGCTCCCTCCGAAATAGCTGGAGGCCATATCTGCGCTCCATCGCTCCCGCATATGATACTGGCCCCAGTAGGTGCCATTCAGGTAGACGTGAACAAATCTTCCATGGGGAGCAATATTGCCCATGTCCAGCATGGTGTCGTCCGTAAAGCGATTAGACATGTAGGCTCCTCTGGAATTCATATCGTGTGATCCGCTGCGAAGATTAATGATATCGAACTCCTCTGCAGGAGGATGATGCTTGTATTGGAAGCCCTCAAAAATCGGGAAGCGGACTTTGGTAGGGCCGAATCGCTCGCGGAAGGCTATGCGGAAGCTTTTCTTACGGAAGTTGGTAAAGCGGCCACCGTAATTGCTTAGTCCAGCATCTTCCTGAAAGCCCTCCCGCCCATCGGGGTAGATCATTTCAATTGACGCTGGATATTCCTCGCGGATGTTTCCCCCGCTCTCATTTAAAAAGCCAGAGTTTTGAGTGATGAGCGATATAGAGGGGACGGCTTTCAGAGAGTTCAGCATCCGTGGTCCGTAAGTTGCGCTTTGGGTAATGCTGGTTCGCATCGCGCTCTGTTCAATTACGTCAGACGGGAAGATATAGGTATGGGTATCTACGTTGGTAGGTTGGAGCCCGTCCTTGTAGGCGATGGCGCGGACAACAACTGTGCGATTAATGCTCAAAGGTGTCCGGTAGACTCTTCCAGATAGTGGCCCCGGTGTAGATCCGTCGATCGTGTAGCGAATCTCAGCTCCCTCAGTCTCGCTGGAAAGTTCAAGCTGGAATGGTTCGGTGAAGAATCCCCGGTTTATATTGAATTTGGTGTCTGCGACGAATCCTCCTGTAGTTTCTCCGTTATGGGCAGCGGGAGTAGGGGTTTCGAGGAACCCAATATTTCCGATCGATGGCTTCGTGGCCTGCAGGCCACGAAGCCGGGGTGATATGAGCATGTCCGAGCTATCGAGGTCGCTGTTCAAGCCGTGAATGGACAGAACGTTGCGACCATCCAGAAGGAGGCTTGTATGATTGGAGAGATCGAAAACTTCATATTCGAGCGCCTCATTATCGGAGTGGCTGGCGGTTGCTTCCGAGTTGTAGGAGAGGTTCGCTGCAGCAGGACTGTTCTCAGAAAGTATCCAGGTTCCATTGAGATAGGCAGCGAAGCCATCATCGTATTTCATCTCGAGCGATAGTTCGGCAAGAGCAGAGGGATCATTCAGATCAAAAGGGACACGCAGGTAAAAGCTCGTGTTTATACCATTGAGAAGTTCGCCGAGATTTCCCCCTGCTCCAAATTCCGGAACATAGGTACTGTCTTCGTCATAGCCGACTCCAGTCAGGGCATCACGCCAGCTGGAATCATCGAATTCAAGATCAGTCCAGCTGCTACCGAGGGCAGCATCAGCTGCGGTAGGGATGAGCACCTTTGCTGCGGCGTCCCGAGCCAGTAGCGTGGCCGTGGTTTGGCTGCCTGTCTGGCCCAGGCCGTATGAGATATCAGTCCGTTGGCGAGGGAGGGGAGAGCCAGTTGCCCCGAACTCGGAGATCACGGTGATGCCATCGGGTGCAACTAGTGCGAGATATTCGCCTTCCTTATCAATCTTGAAGTTTGTGTGGAGCTCTTCGCCAGCCCGGCGGCGGTTTTTTTCGGAGGCGAATATCAGAAGAAATTGCGCTGGCCCCAGCTCAGTAGCCGGAAAAGTCCATTTGCTGAGAGCGGTTTCATCATCGGTAAGGAAATACCCACTGAGATTGATGGATTGAGGGCCAGAGTTGAAGACCTCGATCCAGTCGGAGAACTCACCATCGCTGTCACTCAGCCCCTCGGTGTTTTCTGCAAGAAACTCAGTGATGTAAAGATCGGCTCTTGCCACGGCGCATGCCAAGAAAGTCGCGGCAAGTGTGCAGAGGAAAGTTCCCAGCGTGCAGAAGTAAGAGGGCCACGTTAATTTCGTATTCACGGTGATGGAATTTTGCGGATCCTACCTGTGATGAGAGTTGAGAGCACCCAAAATATCAAATTAGGGGATCGAGTTCTGAGGGATTGGCTTTATTGAATTCTGGACAGGGTCTTCCCACGGGCGTTTTGTGTCCCAGAGCCCCCTCAGGTCCGGGGAAAGAAAAAGGCGGTGAACCCCGGGGGCCTCACCGCCTTGAAACAAGAGAGTGTTTTTCTACGGAGCGGCTACGTCGATTATTACGTTGTCGATGGAAAGTCCGCTGAACGCGTCAAGCGTGCCATCGCTTACGAAGTTGAATTCGATCCGGGCATTCTCGCCAATGGCTTCAGCAGGAACCGGAACGGAAAGATTCGTGTAGTCGGTATCGAAGATCGTCATGTCGATTGGAATTTCGGCTCCAAGAAGAGAGTCGTCCCCAACCCGGACGAACCGAATCGTAGCAGTGTCTCCGAACCCATCCGCATCACGGAAAGCGTCAAACGTCAGCTCGGCTCCCGGGATCCCACTGAAGTCAAGTGGCGGCGAGAAGAGTGAGACGTCCGAGTCAGTGCCATAGTCACCGAGGTTCGTAGACCATGCGCTCAGGGATTGCCCAGCTCCCGTGAGTGGGCCCGTTGTTCCCGATGGAGATCCGAGCTCCCACTGGGTATTGGCGCTGGCGTCATTAACAACGGCGGTCCACCCTCCGTCACCAGCTTCAAAGTCTTCCTCGAAGAAAGCCGGTAGGCCTTCCTCGCGCACTGCAACGAAACCGACTCCGTCAAAGGGAGCAGCGAATTCCACACTGGCCCGACCGGATTCATCAGCAGGAATGTCCTGATATCCCTCAAGCTCAGTCCATGTGTCGCGAGGAGAGTTTAGGTCCGGGCTGACAAGGATATCGTATTGCCGTGCGGGCTGGGTGTTGAATTCAGCTCTGATGGTAAGCGGATCGTCTCCCGCAAGGCTTACCGCGAGCCCCAGAGGGTCAATGCCTGATCCGCCAATGAGATCTCCGAGGCTTTGCCCGTTTATGCCAGCAAGATAAATTGCCTGGATCTGCTCGGCTGTCAGGGCTCGTCTCCAGATGGCGACATCGTCGATTCCCCCATCCCATTGACGATTCCTCGCTCCGGGGTTTTCGCCGACCATCAGAGGAAGATTCGGATCAGAGTTCAGGGGGCCGGAAAGCGTTGTGGAGACGGCTTCCCTTCCGTCAATGTAAAGGGCGCGAACGTTAGCAACACCGTTTGATGTGCCGACGAAGTGATGCCATTCACCGTCGTCAATATTGAACTCGGTTGCATCACCATGGATATCGTTGGAGCCGCCCTGCCAAGCTACGGTGGGATTGCCGCCCCAGCGGTGGAAACGCCAGTTAGCACCCTCACCACGACCTACTCCGATTTGCCAGTTTGTGGTAAATTGGTCAACGCGACCCCACCACTGGACCGTGATTTCCTGACTTGGTTCAGCGATGTTGCCATCAATATCCGGGCTATAGGCTGTTTCTGCATGGCCGCCTCCCTGCCCGTTGCCGAGATAGCCGGCTCCTCCAAAGAGGCCTGCGTCATAGGTGCCGGGGTGAGGGGCTATGAACTCAAGGTCGTCGGCAGTGCTGCTCGCCGTACCAGGAATAATATGAGCCTGGTCGAGCAGGTTTTCGTCGAAGTTATAATATACCGTGAGGTCAGCAACAAGGTCGCCAGCGGTTGGCGCTTCCGCCACATTTGGGTCCCGACCCGGGTCGTTAACTTCGACAAAGTCGCTGATGAGGTCTCCGTCTGAGTCGTTGTTGAGGGGGTCTGTTCCGGTGTCATTGGCGTCTACGAAAACTCCAGTATTGGTCTCTGCTCCGTCACTCAGTCCGTCACGATCACTGTCGGGGTTTCGAGGATTAGTTTCGTTGGCGATTTCGTCGCCATCACTTGCACCGTCATCATCGGTGTCGTCATTAGTGGGATTCAATCCGGCATTCAGTTCCTGGAGGTCCGTGAGACCGTCGTTATCGAAGTCCCCTGCACTGGAGAGCTGATCGAGGCTGTCGATGCCATCCCAAGATAGTTCCCAAGTGTCAGGAAGATCGTCGCCATCGTCGTCAGTGGCGTCTGCTCCGATGGAATAGACAGGAGGGCTTCCCCCGGCAATATCGCCAATGGCCACGACGCCGTTGATTCCAGGGCCGCTGATGCCGACATCCGTCCAATCGCCACCGCCTTGCTCCCCGAAGACATTGTCAAACGGGAAGATTCCGGGCGTCGTGATCGTAAACGGAGTGGCTTGGTTCTGCGGGCAGCAGTTGTGCTGCGCAGTAACTTGTCCGTCGAGGGTGTCCATGATGAAGAAGTTCGTGTCATCGGCACCAATATGAATGTTATAAGTGCCGGCTTCAAATCCTGACATATCGAGGTAGCCGTTATAGCGAACGGTAAAGTTCTCCCCACCACCGTCGAGCCAGGGGCGATTGATTCCGGAGATAGCGTTACCGCCGTTACCGTGACTGGTAAGGGGCTCCACCGCCTCAAGCGAGCGGGTGGGAACCGGGTCTCCGGAGGTGTGCACGTTGTAGTTGCTCTCGGCCTGATTATTGAAAATCACACCACCTGGGTAGTGCCGTTCCTGATAGTCAACGCCGGGATTCGCAAAGTCTGGTCCGTAGGATCCAGGTGCCAGTTCATTGATCGGAATGAAGGTGGGCTGGATGACCGGAATATCCGGACCGCTATCGGGATCGTTAGGATCGAAGTTCTCAGAGACCTCGAAGCCGTCTGGAATATTGTCGCCATCGGTATCAGCATTCAGGGGGTCTGAACCGGTATCATCCGCGCTCACGAAAATGCCGGTGCCGGTTTCCACGCCATCAAGCAGGCCGTCGTTGTCGCTGTCGCTGTCTGTGGGGTCAGTTCCGGCGGTGGCCTCAGCTCCATCGAGCAGGCCATCAGAGTCAGTGTCATTATTGGTGGGGTCCGTGCCCGCAGTAAATTCCGCTACGTCACTGGATCCGTCCTGGTCAAAATCCCCGTCAGCGGTGAGTTGATCGAGGTCGTTAATGCCTGCCCAAGAGGTTTCCCATCCGTCGGGCAACTCGTCTCCGTCAGAGTCCGTAGTATCTCCTACGATGGGATATACTGGGGGGCTTCCATTCTCGGTGTCACCAAGAGCCACGATCCCGGGAATGCCAGGGCCGCTGATGGCTACATCGGTCCACTCGCCGCCTCCCTGCTCACCAAACACGTTATCGAATGGGAAGATGCCGGGAGTGGTAATGGTGAAGGGTTGCGTGCGCTCCGCACAACAGTTTGGATCGTCTGCAATGACGATTCCATCTGCGGTGTCCATGACGAAATAGTTGGTGTCGTCCGAGACGATATGAATAGTATACTGTCCGGGGGTATAACCGCTCATATCAAGATAGCCGTTGTAACGGACCGTGAAGTTGTCTCCGCCACCGGCAACAAATGGACTGTTCCGGGTGGAGAAATTGCCACCTCCGCCGTGGCTCGCCCAGGGAACGATCGCGTCGACCGATGAATTCGGAGCAGGGTCTCCGGACACGTGGATGTTATAGTTGTTCTGACTTTGCCCGTTCAGGATGGTGCCGCCGTTGTATTTGTTTTCCTGGTAGTTCAGGCCGGTCTGAGTCAGGTCCGGACTGTAGATTCCACTGGCGACCTCATTGATCGGAACAAAGGATGGTTGCATCGTGACGATGCCCGGAGTGCTGTCAGGATCATTTGGGTCGGTGTTTTCATTGATTTCAAGACTGTCGGTAGCTCCGTCTCCATCGGTATCAATGCTGAGCGGATCGGTGCCGGTATCGCTGGCGTTGACAAAAGTCCCGGTGCCGGTTTCCACGCCGTCAAGTAGACCGTCACCGTCGCTATCCGGATTGAAAGGATCGGTTCCGAGAGCTTTTTCAGCACCATCAAGAAGGCCGTCATCATCCCCATCTGCAACCGTGGGATCCGTGCCATCAGTATACTCGTCGGCGTCGTTCACGCCGTCCTCGTCAAAGTCCCCTGGTCCAAGTTGCGTCAGGTCTCCGGGAAAGAACTGCTCCTCGTAGCCGTCCGGGATACTGTCGCCGTCAGTATCAATGTCTGGATCAAAGCTATCGACGTAGGCCCCCCAGCTCTGGCCGTTGGCGTCGATGTCGAATGCCGCAGGCACTCCGCTGCTGAGGCCAAAGGCGCCGACGTAGCCGATACCACCGAAATCCGCAGTATTGGTGGAGAAATCGTTGTAATAGCCAAA
>PARF01000091.1 GCA_002709915.1 Roseibacillus sp.
AAAGAGCGGGAGATGGCTTCGTCGTAGTGGGCCCGGGCCTTCTTCACGACCTCTTCAGTAAAGGTCGTGATCTCCTGCATGAAAGTCTGACGATCAAGCTTGCCGTCTTCCATCTGGTGAAGTTTGGCTTCCCAGTCTCCCGTCATGGAGGGAGAGGTCAGGGGCTCGATATCCATTTCTTCCAGTAGTCCGATCAGGCGCTGTCCCTTTCCAGTGACATTGAGATCCCGTCCATCGCGAGCGAGGTATTTCTGTCTGAGGAGGCCCTCAATGATGTTGGCACGAGTGGCAGGAGTTCCGAGGCCTCGTTCAGACATGGCCTCACGGAGGTCTTCATCCTCTACCAGCTTTCCTGCCCCTTCCATTGCAGATAGGAGTGTGGACTCCGTATAACGAGCAGGAGGGTTGGTCTCTTTCTCCTCCAGTTCGATTTCCCGGGTAAGAGCAGACTCGCCCTCGTCAACAGGTACGAGCTCATCCTTCCCGCTGGCGACTCCAACTGTGCGGCCATAGACACCCAGCCAACCCGGAGTCACGAGAATTTTTCCGTCTGTTCTGAAGGTGTCTTCATCCTCGCCATTGGTGATGGTGGTGAGGCGCTTGGTTACCTCAAACTCTGCATGGGGGAAGAACACGGCGACAAAGCGCTTCACGATCATATCGTAGATGTGCTGTTCCTGTTCCTTGGCGAGATTGACTACCCGGCCAGTAGGGATGATGGCGAAGTGATCTGAGACTTTGGCGTTATTGAAGACCCTTTTTTGTAGGGAGATCCGATTGTTCTCGAGGGAGTCGGCGGCCCATTTGGCCACGGGGAGATTGGACTTTGCCAGTTCCTCGGTGGTTCGAATGACGTCCTGCAGGTAATCCTCCGGAAGATATCGGGAGTCAGTCCGCGGATAAGTCACCATTTTATGCCGCTCATAAAGGGCTTGAGTAAAGGACAAGGTGTTTCTCGCTGTGAAGGGGGCCTCTCTCTGGAGAGTGGTAAGATCGTAGAGCTGTGGCGAGATTTGCTTGGTTGGTTTTTTTTCCTCAGTGACCGTACCGGTCTTGCCTTCGCAGCGAGCGCGAATTCTCTCCGCCTCTTCCTTGTCCCAGATGCGCTCCGCTCGTGAGAGTGGGTTGGCGGGATCTTTCTTCCATGAGGGATCAATCCAGCGCCCGCTGTAGTGGCCGGCATTCACTCCGAACTCAGCATGAATTTCCGCATAGGGAGTCGGGGTAAAGGCTTGGATTTCCGCTTCGCGCTTTGCGAGAATCGCCAACGTGGGAGTCTGAACTCGTCCTGCGGCAGTGATATTAAACCCACCATGACGTGAACGGAAGCAAGTCAGGGCACGGGTAGAATTCAACCCGACCAGCCAGTCCGACTCTGAGCGACACTTGGCGGCATCTGCCAGGTCGCCCATGTCTTCTCCGTTTCGGAGGGTGTCCCAAGCCTGCTGAATAGCCCCGGTTGTCATCGATTGCATCCAGAGGCGTTTCACCGGTTTGTCGATATTCCCGATGTCGAGGATATACTGAAAGATAAGCTCACCCTCCCGACCGGCGTCGCAGGCATTCACGATGAGGTCGACATCCTTACGGCGCGCCTGCTTGAGGACATGGCGGAGCCTGCCCTCGGTTTTCTCAATGGGTTGAAGCTCGAAGGATCTCGGGATGGCAGGAAGCACATCAAATTTCCAGGGAAGATTTTTTCCGTTGGGACCCGTCGGCATCTTGAGTTCGACAAGATGCCCGACTGCCGAGGTGATGATCGCTTCGTCGTTTTCGAAGTATCTGGCATCGAGCGATTTCCCCTTTTTCTCGAACTTTCCGAGGTGTTTGACGAGAGAGCGGGAGAGGTCAGTCATGACTGATGGCTTCTCCGCGATGATGAGGGTTTTAGGCATTCGGTGAGGGCACATACGCGCCGGAAGGCGGGTTTGAAAAGAGGAATTTTTTCAGAAGATCTCTTTGTTGGGCTCTCAGGGCCTCGAACAACGTCCTTCTGGGGAGGCCTCTCTGCCACTGAAACTCCGGGATTGTCAGTGAGTTGCTGCAGGGCGCATCCAGCGCAGGAGCTCCCAGAAAAAGTAAGGTCGGGCGAGTCCGATTGGGGGGATGAGACCATAAAACAAGGTCGAGAGGCTTAGCTAATAGACTGTAATTCAGGAGGACTGCACGAAATGAGAACCGGGGAGCTGGATCGCAAGCCCTCTCATCTCAAGGCGCAGAAGGGTTGCGGCGACCACTGAGGCTTCGAGTTCTGCGTCCTCGATAATCTGGTCCATGGTGCGCTCCTCTTTGCTCAGGGTGGCGAGAACAAGGCTTTCATTCTCGCTCAGGCGCAGATTTTCCGAGGCAGAGTCAGGGTCGTGTAGAGAAGCCTTGGTTCTGCTTTCCGGCGCCAGGGGTGGAAGTTCGTCAATGATCTGAGAACCATCGGTGACCAAAATTGCTCCTGTCCTGATCAGTGCGTTACAGCCCTCTGAGCTGGGGCGGTCGATTCCGCCCGGAACAGCAAAGATATGCTTACCGTATTCTGCAGCGAGATTGGCAGTGATGAGGGCACCAGACCGTTTGGCGCACTCCACGACCAGAATGCCCTCGCACCAACCTGCAACGATGCGATTCCGCTGGGGAAAGGTATAGCGGGTGGGACTGGTGTTGATTGGGAACTCGGATACTACCGCGCCGTTTCCGTCAGCAATCCGTTCCGCAAGGGCCATGTTCTCGGGAGGGTAGAGTTGGCCCAGTCCGGAGCCCAAGACCGCAATAGTCCGGCCCTCTGCGGCAAGTGCTCCCTCATGGGCAGCGGTATCGATTCCGCGCGCGAGCCCCGAGATGATGGTCAAGCCCATATGGGCAAGTTGGAACGATAGTTTGTGAGTGCAGTCTCGGCCGTAGTGGGTGGTCTTTCTGGATCCCACTACTGCAAGGGATCGGCTATCACTCTCGAGGACGGTTCCCCAGACGTAAAGAAGAAGAGGTGCATCTGGAAGGTGATGAAACGCAGGGGGCCAGGCCGGGTCGTCGGAGGTCAAAAGGGAGAGGCCTCTCGATCTCAGAGAAGCAAGCTCTCCCTGCAAATCGACATGGTCTTCCCAGGAAGCGATCAGACTGGCGATTTCGGGTCCAATTCCAGAAACAGCAGTAAGCTTGTTTCGGTGAGCGCGTAATACTCCCTCTGCCCCGCCGAAGTGTTGGATGAGCCGGCGAACTCTGATGGGTCCGATACCAGGAAGGAGGTTTAGGGCTAGAACGCTTTCAATGTATGTCATGATCATGAAGCCCGCTTGGTGGCGGTGGTCATCGGGCAGAGTGGTCCGCCAAGTTCGTCTTTCCGAGATCGTAATTGAGAACGATAGGGTTATAGGACTTCCGGAAATCTTCTGCTCGGCGGTCTTTTTTCGGAATCACGATGGTAAACCGGGACCCAAAGCTCCTGCATGATTGACATCCTTTGTCTGGATTGAGAGCAGACGGTAATGAAATGGTTACTGATCATCCCTGTGGCTCTTTACGTCGGATCACTCATTGAGGTTTCTTCGGCAAAGGAGCCGCTCCAGAAAATTCCAGACGGGTTAGTGGTTCTGACCTTTGATGATTGTAACAAGTCTGACCGGTCCTTTGTGGCCAAGGTGTTGAAGGAAAAGAAGTTTGGCGCTACTTTTTATGTGACCGAAGGGCTCGGATTTCTCCGGAATAAGGAGAACTATGTTACGTGGGAAGAAATCGTCGAGCTGGACAGGATGGGTTTCGAGATTGGAAACCACACAAAGACTCATCCGCATATGCCGAGGCTCTCTCCCGAGCAGATGAGAAACGAGCTCCTCCATATTGAGAAGCGGTGCAAGGAACACGGAATCCGGAAGCCGGTGACCTTCTGTTATCCCGGATTCGGACACAGTCCCGCCTGCGTTACGGAACTACAGCGATTGAATTATCTTTTTGCGCGGCGGGGAGTAGGACCGGAATTCAAGGATGGCGGCCGGGGTGGCCGAGGGCCAGCCTATGATCCCGGCGTTGATCATCCTCTGCTGGTTCCTACTACTGGATACGCTGGTCCAGACTGGAAGATGGAGGATTTCGTATGGGCCGTCAGCCAGGCGCGGGAGGGGCACATTGCAGTATTGTGCTATCATGGTGTGCCAGCCCGCGAGCATCCCTGGGTAAATTGTGATCCCGAGGATTTTCGAAAGCAGATGGCCTATCTTAAGAAGAAGGGTTGCACGGTTATCTCGATGCGTGATCTTGCCCTTTTTGTCGATCCCCACAAGGGGCCCGCTGATCCCTATGAGCCGATCAGGAAGCGGCAGCAAAGGGCCGAGTAGGGCCTTTTTCTGTCTCCATTCTCTGCCTTGTCGCTCGTCCGGGTTCCGTCAGCGTTTTCGCCGAAGCCTTACTGGGGGAGGAGAGGGAGGGTCTAGAATGTTGAGTAGTGCAGTGACCGCCTGTTCCTCAGGGATCTGTGAATTTTTTTTCCGGATTTTCTGCAGGAGAAGAATGGCTGTTTTTGTGTTCCCGGCCCCCCGGTAGACGTCGATAATGTGGAGATCCTGACGAAGCTGATCTGCTTTGCCGGAATATTTGTCCCGGGCCGCAGTGAAAAAGGCATTGGCCTCTTCCTCCTTTCCGTTAGCTCTTGCAAGCAGGCCAAGAGCCTCGAACACGATGCCGCTATTGGCTTTGTTCGCGTAAGTTCGAAGCTTTGGAATCAATGCTTCCTCGTCGGATCCCCACCGGAACTGAGCATGTCGGAGGGCCTTGTAATCGCGGTCTTCCTGGTCGCTCAGTTTTATTTCCAGATCTGCCCGGAATGGACGATAGAGGGGATCACCCAGAAGAACGGCCTGCCAGGAGAGGGCGGGTAGAGCCATGTAGGCGGCTTCGCCGATGGAATATCCTCTGAGGAGCCTGTGGTAGAGGATGTTGAAATGATGAGTCAGGGAGAGAAAGGGCTCGTAAACATTTCCTACCGTGGCAGTTGCGCCCCGGGCAAGAATGGGTCCACACCAGCGGCGATCTGGATTCTGCAGTTCAAAGGCGCTGTAGGAATGGAGGTGGACTGCTACCGCGCCGCGCTTAAACTGGAATGATGCATTGAGGAGAGGTCCGTTACGGTGGTGAGAATACCATCCGAAATAGAGCGCTGCATCGTTCATGGGATAATTGGTGACGTAGGTATCGATGTTTCGATCAACGACACATGGAATGCCAGCGGTCTTATTCATGAGCGCGATTTCCTCAAGCCATTGATCTCCTTGTTCGTAGCCCTTTCCCTTCTGTGAGAGGTCAAGATAGGCTTTGCCCCAGAGGCCCGATTTCTCGACGGCAATTGCGTCGTCAACCATACGCATACAGGTTTTGAGTGAGGGCCCATCTATTCGTGAGACCAGAAGAATTCCGGGGTTGTCCAGGTTAAGGAGGGACTGGTCCTTCTCGAAGTAGGGATTGGGGATCTGGCCCGCAATTTCATAGCCCTCGATCCCCATAAGGCTCAGTTCCGAATCTACTGAGGCCTCGTTACCCTTTGGGTTTGGTGTGAACGGGCGTTTGTTAGCCTGACCCTCGGGAATTGTGTCCAAAGTGCGGGCGATTTTAAAAGGAACTCCGCGCATGGTGACAAGGACTCTGCGCTTCAGGGTTATCGGTTGTTTCTGGCCACTGGACCCTACCTCGCGGACCCACCAGCTACGATCGTCAAAGATTCCGCAAAGTGGGGTCCGGATTTTCTGGTTGAACTGCTCGCGTGAGATTTCATCGCCGGCCGGAATCGGAAGGCCCACAAGATTATCTTCGGGGATGCTACGTGCTTTCGCGTAGTGCAGGGCGAGGCGTTTCGAGTCCTCATCCTCAGTATTATACAGAACCACGACTACCTCCGGAGGTACTGTGGAGGGCTTGGATAGGAGCTGCCCCGGAATAAGCAGGGAAAGACAAGGGAGGAGGACTCTCCGGAGGGTGAACAGGTTCATAATGGGGATGGATACAGGATAGAGCAGGGCTGTTGTCTCTCAAAGGTTAACTTGAGGCCATCGCATGCCAAGGTAACGGCCTCGGGAAGCCTCAGATGAACTGTAGCTTCACGGGCGTCGATCTCGTGGGCAAGATGAGTAAGAAAGGATTGCTTGGGATTAAGCTGTGTGATGACGGCAAGAGCTTCCTCAACATTCATATGAGTTGGGTGGGGCTGAGGCCGAAGGGCGTCTACAACGAAAATATCGAGGTCTTGTAGCAGTGTGATACTGGGGACGGGAATCTCCTTCACGTCGCTGATATATGCCAGTGAATGTCCGGTAGGAAAATCGAAGCGGAACCCAAAAGTCTCCACGGAGGGGTGTATTACGGGGATAGGCGTAACCAGCAGATCCTTGACGGCAAAGGGACCCTCGATGAGATGAGGGTCGGGCCGGACATAATTGCGGGAGGTGTTGGCCATTGCCCATGGGTACATGCGCTCAAGATTAGCCATTGTGTCAGGACCTGCGTAAAGTGGCAGGGGGTCTTCACGGTGCCAGCAGAAGGATCTCAGTTCATCAAAGCCTGCAATATGATCGAGGTGGGAATGAGTGTAGAGAATGGCATCAATTTCGCACAGGCCTTCACGGAGCGCCTGTTGGCGAAGGTCAGGACCACTATCTATCAGGACGGAAGCTTCGGGCGTTTGCAGGTGGAGAGAGGACCTGGTTCGTTGATTTCCCGGGTGGCTCGATCTACAAACTGGGCACGGACATCCAATGACCGGGACCCCTACTGAGGTACCGGTGCCCAAAAATGTTGTTGTGACTGACCCTCCCTCCACGGTTCAAAAATGCAGTTCTCTAAATTTTTCGCAACGAAAGACCGGTCTTGGGGCCAAACCTCCAAGAGCGCAGAGCCTAGCAGAGTGAGCATCGTCTGAGCAGTTTCCTAAGAGCCCTGAGGAGACCCCAGTGAGTCAGATTCGGTTGTTGAAGCCTTCAGGACAGGGATTTCAGGTATTCCTTGGCTGTGGGCTATGGCCGCCACAATGAATTTTGCGAGAGGCTGGCCAGCAGGTGGCATGGACGCGGGTTATGCGCGAGACTGGTAAAATTTAGCTGAAAGGAGCGCGGCGATTGTATCATGGTGAGTTGGTTGCATAATCAGGGAGAAGCAGGACGCCATCAGATGCTGAGTCTCTTAAAAATTCGTAACCTTGCCCTCGTGGAGCGGCTCGATTGGGAGATAGGAGCCGGGCTGGTCGGTGTCACAGGAGAGACAGGTGCGGGGAAGTCCGTGATAGTTGGAGCCCTCAAGCTGATCCTCGGAGAAAGGGCAGACAAGGGAATGATCCGGACGGGTGAGGACGTTTGTCACGTGGAGGCAATCTTTGACCTGCAGGATCCTTCCGGCGTCAATAGTCTCCTCGAGGAGATGGGGCTGGAGGCGTGTGAGGAGGGTCAGCTCCTCATCAAGAGAGTTGTAGGATCCACATCGAATCGGCAGTTCGTGAATAACTCACCTGCAACTCTGGGTGTCCTGAAGGCGATCGGACGAAATCTCGTGGACCTGCATGGGCCGCATGATCATCAATCACTTCTTTCTCAGGATCGTCAGCTCGTCATGCTTGACGCCTATGCGGGAGTGGATGGAGAGCTCGAAGAATACCGGACATGCTGGTCCTCCTGGAAAGAAGCAGAAACTCGCTGGTGCGAGGTGCGGAATGCAGAAGAAGCGGGTGAACAGGAAATCGAGCTCCTGAGACATCAGATCGCGGAGATCGAAGCAGCAGAAATTGACCCGGAAGGGGAAAGCGAGTTACAGGAGCGTTATCAACGGGCCTCCAACAGCGCAAAGCTTGTGGGAGTCGCTGCCGAGGCTCTGAATCTTGTCAATGGAGACGGCACAGGGGTTCTGGACAGGATGCAGGAGATACAACGGCTGGTTGCGGAAATTGAAAAGAATGATCCGGCGGCACGAAATTGGACTGCCGGGGTGAAAACAGCGGTGGTCGAAATAGAAGACTTTTCCAGGGAATTAGAGCGCTACCTTGGGGAAATTGATCTCGACCCCGGGCAGACTTCTGCCTTGGAGGCCCGGGTGGACTTGCTCGAAAGCCTCAAAAGGAAATACGGTCCCTCCTTACAGGAAGTGGTGGAAAGCGGCGTGAAGGCGGCAGAGCGGTTAGGGGCAGTAGAAAACCGGGGAGAGCTTTTGGAAACGCTTGAGAAGGAGACCGAGGTAGCTCGCACCGCAATGATGAAAGCGGGAATGGATCTGACCGAAAAACGACGGAAGGCTGGCCCAAAGCTGGCTCGTGACATTCGGCAACACCTTGCGGAACTTGGCTTTCGCCAGGCGGCGTTCGAGGTAAACCACCAGCAGCAGGCACCCTGCGCGAACGGCTTGGATGGCATAGAGTTTTCCTTCGGACCCAATCCCGGAGAGCCTCTTAAGCCGCTAAGGCAGATTGCCTCCAGCGGCGAAATTTCAAGGGTCATGCTTTCTATAAAGAGTGCTCTTGCTCAGCAGGATCAAACTCCGTTGATGGTGTTCGACGAGATCGATGCCAATGTTGGTGGAGAGGTTGCCCGAGCAGTTGGAGAAAAAATGGCGATCCTTGGTGGTGTGCATCAAGTAGTCGCAATTACACACTTTCCGCAGGTTGCGGCTCTCGCCTCCCAGCATTTTCTCGTTGAAAAAAGGGTAGAGGGAGGAAGGACCATTTCGTCGCTCAATGAGGTCACGGGTGAAGAGCGTGTTGCCGAGTTAACCCGTATGCTGGGGGGACAGAGTGAGGAGGCTCGGTCGATGGCGAAGAGTTTACTGAATCTTCCTAGGAATCTTACGTAAAGAATTACTGACTACTGATCCTTTTTTCCGATGTGTGGAAGAAGTGATTCGACGGTCCGTGGAGCTCAGGATTTTTTCACGAACACCGGACTACTCCGCCCGCGGATTACATTTACGATATAGGGAACAACGCACGATACATTCTCCTCCTGGTTGAAATCGGGAACGATCGCCTTGTAGCGTTCGTAGACTATTCCATCCGGCAACTGGCTCAGGAAATATCCTGCGGATTTTTCCAGGTCCTCGTGAACGATCTGTTGAGAAGATAGTTCCGCGTATGAGAGATTGGGCTGGTAGGGGTAGACTCCGGGGAAAGATTGGTACCATGGGTTGCCGAAGGTCACGACGTTCTTTCCCCGGGAAATCGCTTCCCATCCCGCAGTTCCGGTAATGGTGGCCACAAACTGAGAATGATCAGTCAGTTTGTGAGTACAGGTAGTAGATGGGACAATATGAACACTCGGGATCCGATGCAGGCGATGAAAGAAGAGAGGGTCCCGCATGAAGTGTTGTTGCTTTGGGTTCTCCTTGACGTAGATGCGACAATCCTCCGGAAGAAGCAGGGAGAGATGTTCAATGGCGAGGGCCTGATCAACATAGGCACCGCCCATTGCCGAGGTAGTGGCTTCTGGTTGAAGGTGAAGGGGGAAGTAAACGAAGGACCGTTCGAAGTCGACGCTCTGATCCTCTGATTCGAGCAGGGTTTCAAAATAATCGAGCTGGGAGACGTGAAAGAATCTGGCGAAGGGGTCCCGGAACCTGGGGAATTTCGCCTTAATGTTCTGTGCTCGTGATAGGAGCCTCAGCAAGTTGCCCGGTTTAATGAGGAGGGTCGGTTCTTTGGTCAGAATATAAGCGAGGATCAGAAGAAGATCTTTTGGCCCAAGGTGACTCTTCCTCAACGATTTGTTGGTAACCGGGTCCATGTAGAAATAGCTGGGGTGCTCTTTCTGCTCTATTTGATACGGGGCTACATCTTCCGGCATTCGAGAGAAATCAAAATTCCCACAATCAGCCATGTGGGACCATGAGAGAAACTTGTTCGGGAAAATAGTCTGCATGAGCACGAGAGTTGGTATTCCCATGAGCGAGGCGACCTGATAACAAATAGTATCGTGGCCTAAGTGTGGCGCATTAAAGAAGAGCGCTACGTTGATTCGATGCTCCTGAATCTTGCTGGCAATGATGTCTGCTATCAGATGATAGTAGTTCACATATTCATGCAACGTCTGCAGGCCGTGAGGCCGGTAATGGTAGTGAGATTCCCGACGGTGAAGATGGTCCACAAATTGGAAGAGAAATTGGTAGAACCGGTCCAGTTCGCCGGGTGCGAGCACGCGCGCAAGCGCTCCAGAATAGTAGTGGTCGCTGGTCAGCTCCCCCAGCGCTCCGGCCTTTGGTCTAGTTCTGGTTATCGTCGCCATGTGGTAGTCCTGCTCCTCTCTTCCGAAGGAAAGGAGATGCTCAACCTCGGGGGAATTCTTGAGAGAACTCGTAATAGAGGACGCCCCCGGTCCGGTCCCGCATGAGAGTATTCGAGGAAGAGATTCTGGATCGATCATGGTCTGCGGTCAGTTGGGCTTGATGCAGATCGTCCCGGTGCGGATGGACCGATTCTGTTCACCGGGGAAACAGTGTCATATATTTCCACCGTTGTGGAGACGGATTGGTTCCTGTTGTTATAGTTCTCAAGGCATGACTCACCCATGCCTTGATTGGTATCCGATTAGCATTACACCAGAAGTTCTCTTTCCGCTGCCGGGAACAGGAATAAAGCAGGATTACCTTTCGAGTTTTTTTCTGTTTCTTGCATTCTGAACGAAAAACACAAGAGGCACGATGGCGAGCAGGAACAACCAGGGAGGGTTGGATGCTTCAAGAGCTGCTTTGGCCGTCATAGGCATGGGCCCGTTGGTGTTTTCCTTGAGCAGGAAGTTCCATTCGAGGCGGAGTTTGTCCTCGGACTGGGAGGAGGCATTTGATTCCTCGGCTTCTCCCGGAAGATTTAATATGAAGGTAAGGCTGGATTTGCCAAAGAGAGCCGGCATTTTTGCAATCGATTTTGTAGCCGGGTTTGATTGCAGAAGCCAACTGATATCCACTTCCCTGTCATAGGTAATGATACCATCGGCAACGAACATGGATGCTTCCCCAAAAAGAACTTCGGCTTGAACCCGCTTGTCAGGATTTAAAGGGTCCCGGAGTTGTCGTTTAGGAAAGGAGGCAAGCTTGTTCAGGTCGTCAAAGGTTCCGGAAAACGCAAGGGTAATTCCTCCAGCCTCGGAATTGTGTGCGAGGTGCGTGATTTCAACATGAGGATCACGTTCTGCCGCTTCCTGCAGGACCCGAACGAGCTCGGCGGGTTCCCCCATCCTTTTTGCTACGGCAGAGGGCATCTTGTAACGAGCCTCGACACGTCCTGAGCCATCAGCATTCAACCAGATTTGTTCCTCACCCTCGATGCAGCTGGCGAGCGCGAGACATAGCCCTCCGGAAATGCCGAATAAGATTCGTGAAAGCACCCGGGAACTTTAGTCGGATCTCGTTAATTGTCAGCCCTCGTCTTTCTGTGAGCATTACTCCCCAAGTCCTTAAGAAAGCCTCGCTTCGCGCGATTACAGGCGAAGACCTTTCCGCCGCTGCATTCTTTCCTGCCTTTGCCGTTCTTTTCGGCCCATGACCCAGTCCAGGAGAGCTGGGAGGAAGACCAGATCGCCAATCAGGGCCGCCACCATGGCTGAACAGGCAAGGCCTCCAAAGAAAGAGATTCCCGGCATCGAACTGAAGGTAGCTGCCAGAAAGGCACTTGAAATTACAGCAGTGGTAATCAATAACGCCACCCCCACGGTTCGGAAGGATCGGTCGATGGCAAGACGAACATCGGCTCCTTCCCGACGCTCCCGGATAAATCGAATCAGAAAATGGATGGTGTCATCGACCGCAATTCCGAGGCAGATACTGAAGGTGAGGACGCTGCTGATCTGAAGAGGCTTGTCGAGAGAGTAGAGAAGACCGGTGTTAAAGAGCAGGGGGAAGGCATTGGGAATGACACTTAGAAGTCCCAGAGTAAGTGAGCGCAGCGCTACAGTAAGCACAAGAAAAACGGTGATCGAGGCAAAGGAGAGACTCCGCACCAGATCTCTGATCACATTGGACATGTTTTCTGCGGCAATCACGGCGGAGCCCGTGACATGCAGAGAGAAATCCGGATTCCCTTGCTCCAAGCTCTGGAGATCCTTCTGAAGAGCCTTTACTGCGGGGCGAGTCGCAGCTGCTCCGGTGTTTGGCAGCCGGACGTTGATTATGGTTCGCCTCAGATCAGGATTCAGCATTCGGGCAGAAAGCGCAGCTGGCATCGCCTGCATGAATATCTGTTCGCGAGCCTCTGCCGGCAGAGCACGCAGGGACTCGGGCATGAAATTCAGAATGGAGAGCGAGGGACCAAAGGTTGGATCTGCCTTGAGAAGAGTCTGGATCTTGGCAATGAGATCAAGTGTCCGAGGGTGACTGAAGGAAAGGGACTGGTCCCAGGTCACTATGATGGGTACTTGCATGATACCTCCGAAGGCTTCATCAGCGAGGTTGGAGGCCCGGTTGATCTCCGAGTCGAGAGGAAGAGTCTCCGTCCAGACGATATCTGACTTCAACTGGGTGGCGGTCCATATGAGCACCGCGGTCACTATCAGCGTAAGCACCGCGAGTGGTCGTGAGAGAGAGGTTACCAGCCGCGTTACAAGAGTAAGAGATTCCCGAGGCTCGCTCTCGCCTTCAGGTTGTCGGGCGGTTCGCCCTTTGGGCAGGCGAATGATGGAAGCAAGAAGTGGAACGATGGTAATATTTGAAATCAGCCCGAGAATAGACCCGGCGGCGGTAGCAAGTCCGAATCTCTGGACGCTACCGGTTTCTGCGAGAGTCAAAGAGGCAAATCCAATGGTCGTTGTGAGAGCTGTGAGGACGCATGCCGTAGCGAGGAGTCTGATTGCCCGCCGCGCTGCCTCGGAGCGCGAGCAATCTCTCGTACGCCGGATTTCGATCATGATATGAACGGCATTGGCAAAGGCGACGACAAATACGATTGCTGGTAGGGGAATGCTGATTCCATCTATCTTCAGTCCAATCCATCCCATTAGTCCCAGAGTCCACAGCACGGCCAGCCCAGGCCCTGCAGCGACCACCAGGGTGACCCTCAGACTTCGAAACAGGCCCAGGGCGACAAGCATGGCGAGGAGCGCTCCGAGAGAACTGGTCACAAAAAATTCTTTCGGAAGGCTTGCGAGAGTTTCAACCCTCACTGGAATACTCCCGGTAAAGTTTGCTGTGCAGGGGAGTTGTCCGAACCATTGCTCACGGAGCTGAAGCAGTTCCTCGTAGATCGGAGCCACCCGGGTCATGGTCTGCGGGCCATCTTCAACCAGCTCAATGTTAACCAGAATCGTTTCGCCATCGGTTGAAACGAGCTGGCCGGAGGCAAAGGGATGAACCTGCGCAGAGGCTCGCGCTTGCTCGAAAAGTAGCGGAGAGCAATCTGGAGACGGAAGGAGCGGCTCTTCGTTAGGCCCTGGAACATCGAGAAGGCTCAGAACCGAAAGCACCTCAGGCATTGCCTGCGCGTCCTTGGTAAAGCCCCTGAGGGCCCGCGCGAATGCGCTGTTGAAAATTTCTCCATCCACAATGACGACGATGCCGTTGTCATCAGGTCCAAATTGCTCAAAGTATTCTTCGAGAAGGGCAAATTCCCTGTCCCCCTGTTTGAAAATTTCGCGGGGTTCACCGTCAAAACGCAATTGAGTCAGTCCGGCAAGGGCGAGGAGGGTCGCGATGCCAAGAATGGTAAGGAACCAGCTTTTGCGTCGGAGCAGGAAATGGGAATATCGCTCGGGAAGGGTCGGGGGAGGATTCCCGTTCTCGCTGCTATCGGGGTGCATTGTCAAACCAGGATCAAAGGTGAGGCATTCCTTTTGGTTTCTCCGTAAGGACTCAGGTTGCGGGTGCAATTCGCTGCAGAATCAGGGAAAGGACCATGCATGATAAGGGCAGAGCGGGGAGAAGGGTGAGGTATGGCATTACGGAGGCGCTGGATGACTGCAACATGATCGTGATCCCGGGAAACGCCAGCAGATCTACGAGGCAAATGCCCGCAAGTGAGCGCGAGACGAATGCTGGGACTGATCTTCGAAGAACCCATAGACTACGTGTGGTCCAGAGGACGAATACGGCGATAGCCGGGAGGGCAGACAGGAAGACGGAAGTTCCTCCAAGGTTTCCGGATTTCCCAATGATCCACCACCAGTTGTGAGTGAGAAGGCAGGCGAAAAGGAGAAGGCGCAGGGTGAGTCGGGGAATGGCTCCTCCAGCGGGCCCGCTTTCGAAACGGGCCGCGAGAGTGAGTCCGGCCACATAGACGAGAGCTCCCACGCCGATTAGGACGATGATGGGAACTGGATGAATAGATTGCACCAGTTCGGGAGACCCGCTTGCGGCACTGAAAAAGCCAAGCGGATAGAGGAGGCCCCGGCATAGTCCCATCGGAATAATTGCTACCGGGGTTTTCTTATGAAGAACAGTATAGCAGACGATGCTTGTGAGAAGTGCGCCCCCGAGAATGGGGACAATGACGGAAGACAGGCTGAGGGGTATAAGCAGGGCGGCGGCGAGTATTGAAAGCGCGAATGCTATACGACCAATCGCACGGCGGGACCAGCGACCACTAGGAATCGCACGCTCGGGACGGTACTGCTCATCAAAATGGGCATCCTTCCAGTCGTTCAGAAAAGTGCCGAAGAGATAGGCACAGCTGGTGGAGCCCAGAAGAAGAGCGATAAGGCCGATTTCCCCGCCCATATTTTCCGGAATTTCATGGAAGCACCTTGCTACCAGAAAACCCGTGAGCACGTTTGACCAGACCGTGGGGAGATTCGATACTCGCCCAATGGCAAGGAGATCAAGAAAACGCTGACTCTTTTCTCTCACAGGCAGGAGGTCCAGTTCGGCCGCAGTTAGAGTTGAGAAAGGACCCAGCGATATTCCTCAGCAATCTGCCTCACGATTGGTTTCTGGAGGTCTCCCGGGAGGACACCCCAGGTGTAGGTTTCAATCTCGAAGTGAGAGCAGAATCCCGGATGGGCTCTTCGGTAACTAAAGAGATCCCCGACATGATCTTTCGTTGATCGAAGGGGCGGTTCTGGTTCGGCATACAACGGTATGTGAAAATGGACTCGAGCTTCCTGCTGTCCGTGGGTTGCGAATGCAGGTTGTCTGAGCGCTGTAAGAGCTTCCGGAAGGTCCGTAAAATATAGATTTTTCCCGTTTCCAGCGGTTATAAGCTGATGCAGATACGTGGGCTCGTGAAATTGCGCGATTGCCTCAAGGGAGCCGGGGCTCTCAAGGTCGAAAGCGAGAGCGTTGGAAAGGTGAACCTTGGAAATCCGTAATCCAGCCCCCCTGAAGGTATCAAGAGCCGTGTGACAATCATCGAATTCTACGGCGAAGTGGCAGGTATCATAATTAATCCCAATTCTGCGGAGAAGCAGGTTTGGATCGTCAGAGCTATTCAGCAAGCGATCAAAAAAGGCCATAGTGTCCCGGGTGTGTTCAAAGTGGCCGAGAGGCTCTGGCTCCAGCCCGAGGTGAAGATCTCGTCCAGTTCGCTCCGACAGCAGGTCGATATGTTGCGCGCAGGCCTCGAGATTCCTGAAGATGGCGTCTTCGTCAGCTTCGAAGGTTTTGAATGAACCGGGGAGGGTTGAAACAGATCCCTCCACGCCCTCGGGTGCCAGTTGAGCGATAATATCGAACAGGTTGTTCGTGTAGAGTAGTCGCTCCGGTGAAGACCAGTCCGGGCGATAGACGTTCTCCTTCACGCGGGTTCCGTGGAAAGATCCGTAGGGGAATCCATTGATGGTGAAGACATAGCAGCCATGCTCAGAGAGCCACGCCTTGAAGAATGGAAGATTCTCGCCCTCCAGAAGTTCTCTGGCTGCGCCTGCGGACAGGCGCAAGCCGATCGCATAGGGCTGGTCTTCCGGGCACATCTCATCCCGGACTTTCAAGGTGTGCTCTTTCAGCACGCCCAGCGTTTCCGACCACGTTTCAGCTGGATGAATGTTCGTGCAGTAGGAGAGGTGGTGGTTGTGATCAAGATGCACGGTACGAACGAAGTAATGACAAGATTCGCTTCATTAGAAAAATTTCATAAAAGCACGAATGGAGGACCGAGTGAAGCTTGGCCGTAGCCGTGGTCAACCCCGAATCTCGGCGGCCAGGTCTTTGTTGGGGTCCGGAGATCCGCCCTCGTGGCCCTTCGCATAGGAGAAGAGATCTCGATGTCCATATTCGATAAACCGTTCCTTCTGCTCATTATCGAGCTTTGACCAGATGGCGATATTGAAGGTGCGGTTGATTTTCATCATCATCTTAAGGGTGAGCTTGCGTCCCGACCTGGCACGCCTTACCTGCTTGTGGGTGAGCTGCTCTGGTGAAGTTTCAACCAAGTTCGTATTCGTGAGCCCCCAAGCCTCCATCAGAAGGTCAAAAGGTTGTATTCCCAAATCACGTTCTCCCATGTGCAGACCTGTATTCCCCGGGAAACGACAATGAGCCAGTAGATTTTATGCCAAATTACTCCTTCAGAATTCTTTTCAGGGTGGCTACATTCTCCTCATGCCCAGCAAGACTGACATCCTCGACCTCTATTTCATGGATGCTCGCTACAAGTTAATCGACATTGCCGCGTTTCTTGACCGGCTCGATCGTCACAAGGGAGAAAGTGATTTTCGCCATTCAGGCTTTCTCAAGGCTATGGATGCGATGTTGAATCCGGGGGATCAACCCCGTGCCAAGGCCGTTCTGGAATCACTTTCTGATCATTCAACAGAACCGGTGGAAAGCGCTACGATCCAATTTGCTTACGGTGCACCGCAGGACTAGGAAGCACTGCCTCAAATTTTACCTGCACACCCGAGAACATCATGCGTTATATCGAACCGCACGCTCACATGGTCAGTCGGACCACAGACGACTACCAGACTATCGCGCAGGCCGGATGTGAGGCTCTTTGTGAACCTGCTTTCTGGGCAGGATACGACCGAGGATCAGTAGAGGGGTTCAAAGATTATTTTCGTCAGTTAACTCAGTATGAACCTGCCCGAGCTGCAAAATTTGGTATCCCTCATTTTACCTGGCTCTGTATCAATCCAAAGGAAAGCGATGATGTTGGTTTTGGGAGAGAGGTCTTGTCGATCATTCCGGAATTCCTTGATCAGCCTACCGTGCTCGGGATTGGAGAGATTGGCCTGAACAAGAATACGAAAAACGAGCATACGATTCTGGAGGAGCACATCGCTCTCGCAAAGGAACGTGATCTCCCCATCCTCGTTCATACCCCTCACTTGGAGGATAAGCTCAAGGGGACACGTTTGATTGTGGACGCTTTGAAAAACGCTCAGGTCAATCCTGATCGTGTGGTTATTGACCATGTCGAAGAGCATACTGCGGCCATTGCTCTTGATGCGGGCTTCTGGGCGGGGATGACGCTGTATCCTGAGTCAAAATGCACGCCAGGGAGGGCCATCGACATTCTCGAGACATTTGGGATGGAGCGCATTTGGATGAATTCGGCATGTGACTGGGGAATT
The DNA here is from genome assembly GCA_002709915.1 of Roseibacillus sp. GTDB lineage: Bacteria > Verrucomicrobiota > Verrucomicrobiia > Verrucomicrobiales > Akkermansiaceae > Roseibacillus_B. The sequence goes on from PARF01000091.1 coordinate 17,436, forward strand.
TCTGATCCTCTGGCCGTCATCAAGTGTGCATTGGAGATGAAGAAACGCCAACATGCCGGTGAGCTTGTCGAAAAAGTGATTTACGAAAATCCACGGAGCTTCCTCAGGCAGAGTCCCAATTTCACGCTCTAGCGTGGTTCGTTTCTCACAACATGATGCAGTGGGCTGCGGTTCAGATTGACCACTTACGGCAGGAGATGCATTCCTAGCGGTGTACGAATGAGTTGGGAAGTAATAGTGGTATACGTGATATTGTTGCTCACGGTTGTGTTATTTGTCACCGACCGGGTCAGGACAGATATTGTAGGTCTCTTGATTATCGTCGTACTAGGCGCTCTTGGTATCTTAAAGCCAAAGGATCTTCTACTAGGATTCAGTAATGAAGCCCTGGTGACCATTGCGGCTATGTTTGTACTGAGTGCCGCTCTGATGAGGAGTGGTCTGGTGCGAGCTCTGGGGGCAAAATTGGCAGATTTTTCACGCGGTAGCCCGATGCGGTTCATGGTGATGGCTCTTTGTGCAGTTTGCTTCATGTCTGCCTTCATTAACAACACCCCGGTAGTAGTTGTATTCATACCTGCAGTACTGACTGTCTGTGCGCGTCTTGGTGCCAGTCCCTCCAAGTTTCTCATGCCTATCTCGTTTGCTTCAATGCTGGGCGGCAGCTGCACCCTGATTGGGACCTCTTCGAATATCCTGATCGCTTCCTTTGCTGCCGAGATCGGTTTTGGCGTAGGGATGTTTGAGTTTACCGGGGTAGGCATCCTTATCGTATTGGTAGGGATGGCATACCTGCTTATGTTTTCATGGCGCTTTCTGCCCAATCATACGACGATTGCCTCAACCCTGTCGGCGGATGAAGCCAAGGAATATATTACACAGGTAAGCATAGGATTGGATTCAGATCTGATCGGAAAGAACCTCTCCGACACACCGCTTGCATCAGCGGGGATCAAGGTGGCCGAACTCATTCGAGGTGATCGTGTCCAGCGTCTGGAGGCAGAGATGCTTCTTCATGAGGGTGATATTCTCCTGATCCGTGGTGAACTGAACAAGATTCTCGAACTTGACAGGCAGCACTCCATCAGTATCGCGTCTGATCTCGAGGACGATGGCTCGGAGGTGAAACGGGTAGAAATGACCCTCTTTGAACTGATGGTTGCACCGGAGTCGCCTCTCATTGGTCAGAGTTGCCGGGAAATTGGGTTGCGCCAGCGCTTTGATGTTTCGGTATTCGCTCTGCAGCGGCGTGGGCGGCACCATCAGCGTGAAATTGCTGACTTCGAACTAAGGATGGGGGATATTCTACTTGTTCGCGGCACTTCCGATGCGCTGGAGAGTTTAAGGAGAAAGAATGAGTTCATCTTGCTTGAGGGGGTCCATGATCAGGTCGTTGAGCCCCATAAAGCTCCTCTTGCGCTGGGAACCATTCTCATGGTGGTTCTGCTTGCTGCCACCGGTCTCGCTCCGATCAGTGTACTGGCGCTTGGAGGAGCTACGTTTCTCGTTTTGTCGGGAGTGGTTACTGCTCGGGATGCCTACAGCTCTATCGATTGGTCGGTTCTGGTTCTGATCGCGGGAATGATCGCTCTGGGTACAGCCATGGATCAAACCGGTGCTCTCGAGATTGCGGCAGGGCAGCTCTACAAGGCCACAGGAGGGTGGGGTCCAGGAGTGACACTATGGGTGTTTTATTTCATGGCAGCGGCATTGAGTCTTTTAATTTTGAACAAGCCTGCTGCTGTCCTTTGCGCTCCGCTGGGAATTGAACTTGCGGCTAAGCTAGGATGTCAGCCGGAACCCTTTATCATGGCCGTCGCCTTCGCTGCCTCTACTGCGATGGCCACGCCCATGGGGTATCAGACAAATCTTCTGGTCTACGGGCCAGGAGGATACAACTACCGTGACTTTGTCTTCTTTGGATTGCCACTTAACATTCTTGTAGGAGTGATTGCCTGTCTACTAATCCCGTTGATTTGGCCTCTTACCTGACGGAGAATTTTCCGAGGGTTTCAGAAGAAGAACAAGGCTCCATGCGAGGACAACTTACTATCGTCGGGCAGGGATTGGCTGGAACCTGTCTTGCTTGGCGTGTCTGGAGCAGAGGGCAAAATTTCCGGCTTCTGCATCTTGGTGAGGGACGGAGCACTTCTGTAATCTCAGCCGGGCTTCTCACCCCAGTGACCGGTCGAAATCTGAATCCAAGCTGGCGAATTGCTGAATTTCTTGACGAAGCCCTTGGTTTTTATCGCGAGGTGGAAGGTGCTCTCGGAGAAAAGGTGTTTCACGAGATTCCGATCTTGCGGCTTTTCGCTAACTCAGAAGAGCGTCAAATCTTCGATCGTAAGAACGAGCTATTGCGTCCCTTGACAGAAGCTGTTCTCGCTGAAAAGGATTGTCCCTGCGAAGCACCCTACGGGGGAGTGATATGGAAAGGTGGGGGCCGTCTGGATACCAGGCGGTTTCTCGAGGCATCCGGTGTGTTTTTCCGGGATTTAGGGCTGATTAAGACCGAAAATTTTGACCCTGCCAATGCGCTGAACGTTAAGCAGGCCACCGTCATGTGCACGGGGGCGGCGGGTCTTGGTGGGGGTCCATTCGATTTTCTTCCCGAGCGCAGAGCAAAAGGTGAAATTCTGACCGTTCGAATTCCGGGGCAATCCGAAGATCGTGTCCTTAGCCGTAATGGCTGGATGGTCCCGCTTGGGCAAAGTCTTTTTCGGGTTGGGTCTACCTACAGCTGGAATGATCTAACAGATACGGTAACGAGTTACGGCCGGAGTCAGCTTGAGAAGCTAGCAGGCTCATTTACTTCGCTCCCGTTTGAGACGGTGGAGCACGTGGCAGGAGTCCGTCCAATCATCCGGCAGAGTCGCCCCGTAATCGGATCTCACCCGGAGAATGATAACCTTCTTATTTTTAACGGGCTTGGGTCGAAGGGAGTGCTTTATGCCCCGGGAGTAGCTGACCGATTGGCGGCCTACCTCTGTGAGAGGCGAGAAATTGAGGAAGATTTGAACCTTGGCGCCTTCCTGGGCTAGAACCACAGCCATGCGAATTACCGAGAGAGCGCACTTGGCGGTGCGAACAGCGGTGAAACCAGGGGAGGAGGTCGTTGATGCCACTGCTGGAAATGGCCATGATACTGTCTTCTTGGCGAAACTTGTCGGTGCTGGTGGGCGGGTTTTCGCCTTTGATATTCAGGAGGAAGCCCTTGCAGCCACCCGGGCGAATCTTGATGCGGCCGGAGTTCCGAGTGAGAGAGTATCCCTTATCAGGGAGAGTCATGTCGGGCTCGGCGATCACGTCATTAATCCGGTTGCCGCCGTGATGTTTAATCTTGGATATCTTCCGGGTGGTGATCATCAAATATGCACTCGATGTGAAGAAACTGTGATCGCACTCGAGAGTGCTTGGGCGGTAATTCGGGCAAAGGGAATTCTCACGGTTGCTTGTTACCGCGGTCACCCAGGTGGGCAGGAGGAAAGCAGCGCTGTGCTGAGAGCTGCTCAAAAACTCGCTTTGCGGGGAGCCGTGATGGATACCTACGGGTTGGAAGGATCCGAAGCCGGACCTTTTCTGGTGGTACTCCGCAAGGATTAATATATCCGGAGATACCGAGGTTCACTCACCACGGCCCAAGCCTGCAGGCGGCCCCTGCTTCAGGCGAAGATCTCTCCTTCACTGAAGAATCGGCGGAGCTCGGCCTCAGCTGCTTCGGGACTATCAGAGGCGTGGCAGATATTCCGCGTTTTGGAGGATTCATCCTTGCAGCCATAATCGCCACGGATCGTCCCTTCCTCCGCCTCTTTGGAGTCGGTCGGCCCAAGAAGCTTCCTTGCTCTGCTGATGCCATTATCGGCCTCAAGCGCGAGGGCGATGATCGGGGTCTCCTGCATGAAGGATTGAATCGCAGGGAAAAAGTCAAACTGCACGATATGAGAGTAGTGCTCATTAATGAGCTCATCACTTGCCTCAAGCATCTTGAGGCCGCGAATACGGAAGCCCTCTTTAAGGAAGCGATCCAATACGATCCCCGAGAGGCCCTGCTGGATGCCGTCGGGTTTGAAGAGAACAAGAGTAGTTTCAGTAGCCATCTGCGGCAGCTTGCATCGCGAGGAGGGAGGGTCAAGTCAAAGGGAATAGGCAAGAGATGGGGTTCAGAAGGGAGCCGCATAGGTATTACAGCGATTGTGCCAGCCAGCTGTCCAACGTCGCTCCCCCCTCTCGGGGGGAGAGTTTCGAACCCGGCGATCGAGGCACCTCTTGGCCGCAGCTGCGAATTCCCGGGCGGCCGCTTGACCGCCTGACACCGGTCGCATTTCCATCAGCACCCACATCAGCCCCCAGCCCTGCCCCCCGTATTGTTCCCGGGGGTTTGTTCCGTCTCCCTTAAAATTGACGTAATCGACCAACGCGTAAGCGCCATTGGCAGTTGCTGCGACCTTTTCATAGCAATCTTTGATATGGCCTCGTCGAGAGGCCGGGGCAGCGTTCATGATTCTCGGTAGAGCCGCGCGGGACTTCGCCATGATGAAATCGGTCTGAAGCTCAATTGTGGTAGCCAGCCAGCGTCGAAGTCCGGAGAGTGCGGAGCCATTAAATTCCCGCTGGAATTCTTCGCGGCTAGACCAAGGGCAATCAGACAGGAGAGCGACCGCGGGAATATTCAGTGATCTTCTTGCCTGTGCGAATTTGATAAATTCGGGCCATGTTTCTGTCCAACGGCCATCAAATCCGTGTGGATACCAGATGAAATGCCCAATCCCCAGGGAGGGAAATTCCTCGCCAACATTCCAGTGTGTCAGACCGGTCTCCTTGCCTCCGGATTCGTTTTTCCAGATTTTCATGCCGATACGTGCCTTCTGGTTTCCATCTAAGGTGGCGGCTCGTGGAGCCTGAAACTGAGCCCGGACTGTCGGTGGAAAATTTTTGGGCGGCGTGCCCTTAGTCTCATTGAGCTTATTTCCCGGCGAGCAGGATCCCAGGAGAAAGGTGAGAGCGAGTAGTATCAGCAGATCTTGCATGGGTTACTATAACGTGCAGGATCTGTCTTGAGCAACTACGAGCCGAAAATGAGTAAAGTTCCTTGGGATCAAGTGTTAAGCTTCAGTTGGATGGATGTCGCTAAGCTTTTCCTGACAGCGCTCGTGATCCTGATGGTGACCAAGGTCCAGGTTTTCCATGACCGGATATCTGCATTACTGGTAGCCCTCCCTCTGACTTCTCTCCTAGCAATGATCTGGATGCGGGTGGAAGGTCAGGACGCCGGTCGTATTGCCAATCATGCGGAGGGAACATTCTGGTTTGTCCTTCCGACCCTTCCCATGTTTCTCCTGCTTCCTTGGATGCTACGTAATGGCTGGGGCTTTGGAAACGCACTTGTCATTAACTGTCTTGTGACCGTGATTCTTTTCCTGGGACTGGTAGCCATTCTCAAGCGAGTTGGTATCAATCTGATGTGAGTTTCCAGTTATGCTGGTATCCTTGAAATTTTGAATTTGAGATAGCTCGCGCAAAGGTGAGTCAGGGAGAAGGGGCGCTATCTATCCGGACCTTTCGTGACCCGGAATCCCGGAGATAGCAGGGAGGTGTAGTTAGTCCGGAAAAGTTAAAGCATTTTTCACGAATCCCATCTACTCGATGGGCCGATTCTTTTGAGCCTGCAGGGGTTTTTAACCATGAGGAGTGGCATGGAGAGCATGGGTTTTGGTGATCCCAAAGCAGCATATTGCAAACGAGGGTCTCCGGTGTTGGAAGCCACAAGATTCCGCCTCGCGGGCTGGGATTAGTGTAGTGCTGATGACATTCTTTTTGATCACAGAGATGTTACAGGGGCTCGGTAATAGATGGCAGTGGCTATCAGGACTCGTATAAAACCCTTCTATTTTTGAGAATTACGGGACAATGCGCAAAATTTCTTGTATGAAGTCTTGAAGTGTGATCTTTCCAAACTCTTGAGCGGGAAGATTTATTTCTTCCCATATTACGAACCAGAACGTGCTGATGGAGGCTGATAACGTAATTCCCTTCGAGCAGCCGAAGCCGGTATCTGGATTTTCCGGTAGACCCATGAAAAGTGATCTCGTAGAGCAGGCAGCAGAACTCGTCCCCGATCCGCAGATTCTCATCAATATGGTTTCCAAGCGGGTTCAACAACTGAACACCGGGCGTGCTCCCTTAATTGATACCGTGCCAAGTATGGGCGCTGCCGATATTGCGCTGACGGAAATTATTGAGGGCAAGATTAAGATTGCCGAGGAATCCAATGCTTAGTGACCGGGCGGGGTCGCCTGTAGCGGAGTCCGGGTCATGAGTCGAGATGTTGCCAGAAATAAAAAGGCACGTCGCGATTATTCTATTTCAGACGTTCTCGAGGCTGGGATTCAGCTCAGGGGCACTGAAGTTAAGTCTATAAGGGAGGGAAAGGTAAATATCTCAGATGCCTTCGTCCGTATCGAGCGCAGGGAGGCCTTTCTCTACGGTTGCGATATTCAGCCGTGGCAGGCAGCGGGAGAGTATTTCCAGCATGCACCGAAGCGTCCTCGACGATTACTTCTTCACAAGAATGAAATCCTCAAGCTCGCTCAGGCCACTGATGAGAAAGGATATACGCTTCCATGTCTCCGGCTTTATTTCAAAGGAAGTCGAGTCAAGGTCGAGTTCGGCCTGGGAAAGGGCAAGAGCCATTCCGATCAGAGGCACGACTTGAAAAAGCGCGCAGAAATGAGAGAGGCCGATCGAGAAGTAGCAAGGTTCAACCGGCGCTAGGGCGATATTGGAAACAGCGGCTCGTTATCACAGAGTTACACCTGTTACCGAAAGGATGCCGCCAACTCCCCTGAGGTCATCCATCACCTCACCGGCAAGAGGTTGGTCGACTTCAATGATCGTGAGCGCACTCCCGTCCTGCTTGTTGCGAGCCAGAGACATGTTAGCGATATTGACGTCAGCCTTCCCGAGGGTAGAGCCGATAGCCCCGACGATTCCGGGCCTGTCGTCGTTTGAAACGATGAGGAAATGTCCCTCGATATTTGTGTCAACGAACGTATGGTCGATTTCCACGATTCGTGGCGTTCTCCCGATGATGGTGCCGGCGAGGCGAAACTTTGCATCACCTTTCGTCAGTTCCGCCACGAGGAGCTCCGAAAATTCCGTTGCCGCGCTGATTGTGGACTCCGTGAGATCGAGTCCCATGCTTTTTGCGACTGCGGGAGCATTAACGATGTTTACCTGTCCCTCGTTACATGCTGCGGAAAGAAGGGCTGTGAGGACATGGCGAGAAACCAGTCCAGTGTCTTGCTCGGCGAGGGCTCCATGATACGAGACCCTCAGGGAATCGGGGCTTGCCGGTCCCAGCTTGGCGAGGACTTTGCCAAGTGCAGTCGCAAGATTCAGATACGGTCCGATCTGGGCCAAGGCTGCGGCATCGAGGGATGGCATGTTGATGGCATTCCGAATCTCCCCGGTTGTCAGAAAGTCCCGGATCTGCTCAGCAACCTGAATACCTACATTCTCCTGCGCTTCTGCTGTAGAGGCGCCAAGGTGTGGGGTAAATGCGATGTGCTTTTCGCAGGAAAACAGGGGGTGATCTTCAGATGGAGGTTCGTTCTCGTAGACGTCCAGAGCGCAACCGGCAATGTGACCGGTATCGATTGCGGTCTTGAGGGCATCCTCATCGATAAGTCCTCCCCGGGCGCAATTTACTACCAGTCCACCCTTATTCATCAGAGCCAGGCGCTCGGCGTTAATGATGTGCCTGGTATCATCGGTCAGAGGCACATGGAGGGTAACCACATCAGCTCCATCGAGCACTGCATCGGGCGAATCTGCCAGTTCGATCTTTAGCTCATCGGCCCTCGCCTGCGTGAGAAAAGGGTCAAAAGCGACAACCTTCATGTTGAATCCCTGTGCTCTTTTAACAAATTCACTTCCAATCCGGCCCATACCGATCACAGCAAGGCGTTTCCCATTCATTTCGATACCCGAGAAGGCTTTCCTTGCACTTTTGAAATCACCATCGAGAACGCCAGCATGAGCTGGTGCGATATTACGAGCGGTAGCAAGCATGAGGGCAAAGGCGTGCTCCGCTGTCGATACCGTATTGCCCGTAGGAGTATTCATGACAATCACTCCATGAGCACTTGCTGCTTCCCGATCGATGTTATCAACACCGACTCCTGCGCGGCCGATGGCCCGGAGCTGGGAGCCACGAGCGATGACCTCGGCATTCGGTTTGGTTTGGGATCTGACGATAAGTGCGTCGTAGTCCCCGATAATTTCCATCAGCTTGTCGGGCTGGGAACCTAGATCGGGGATAAAGTCGGCAGAAATGTCGGGGTGGTCGTTCAAGAGGTCGACCCCATGCTCGCTGATGGGGTCCGCGACAAGGACACGGTGACTGGCCATTGGATTGTGGTGGACTTATGCCAGACAGCACGGAAAGGCAAGGACATGACGGTTCTTCCGGCTTTAAGGACTCCTGCGGTCCGGTTTTGGTCTAGAAAGACGCGTGAAATCACGAAACTGGGCGAGGTGAGCGGCCACGATCTGCCCATGGCGTCCCAGATGAAGGCCGATGGGTTTTTCTCGCTTGGGTGCCTCCTCGCTTGACGCTGGTGGGAGGTCTGGAAGAGTCCCGCCTGTGAGCGACGACCAGAGACGACAGTATTCCTCGAAAGTACTGGACGGCCCAGACAGGGCACCCAGCCGTGCGATGCTATATCCGGTTGGCTTTAAGAGGGAGGACTTTGATAAGCCTCTCGTTGGAGTGGCCTCCACCTGGAGTCAGGTGACCCCGTGCAACATGCATATTGACCGGCTTTCTCGCGAATCGGCGAAAGGCGTAGACGCGGCTGGTGGGAAAGCGGTGATATTTAACACCATCACGATCTCGGATGGTATTTCCATGGGGACTGAAGGAATGAAGTACTCGCTCGTCAGCAGGGAGGTTATCGCAGACTCGATTGAAACTGTGGTTGGCTGTGAGGGAATGGACGGGGTGATCACGATCGGGGGCTGCGACAAGAACATGCCGGGCTGTATCATTGGAATGGCACGCTTAAATCGGCCTTCAATTTTCGTCTACGGGGGAACCATCCTTCCGGGGTGCTCAGTGGTTCAGGGGGAAGAGAAATCGCTCGATATCGTTTCAGTTTTTGAAGCAGTGGGGAAACACGCCAGCGGCGAGTATTCGGATGCAGATCTGCAAGCGGTCGAGGAGAGTGCTATCCCGGGGGAAGGTTCGTGCGGAGGCATGTATACTGCAAATACCATGGCGAGTGCGATTGAGGCTCTCGGTATGAGTCTCCCAAACAGTTCGGCGCAGGCTGCCGTCGGAGAAGACAAGATGCGGGATTGCTTCGATGCAGGAGCGGCCGTGCTCACAATGCTTGAGAAGGGCATTACTCCGCGTCAGATCATGACTCGAAAGGCCTTTGAAAATGCCATTACTCTGGTCATTGCGCTCGGGGGTTCTACCAATGCCGTTCTGCATCTTCTCGCGATGGCGCATGCCGCAGAGGTGCCGTTGAGCATTGATGACTTTACAGAGATCGGAAAGCGGGTGCCAGTGGTCGCAGATCTCAAGCCCAGCGGTAAGTTCGAGATGGCCCCTCTGGTGGATATTGGCGGCACCATCCCTCTGATGAAGATGCTGCTCAAAGGAGGCTTGCTTCATGGTGACTGCCTCACTGTGACCGGTCGCACAATGGCAGAAAATCTGGCTAATTCAGACATCGAGTATCCTGACGACCAAGTCATTATCCGGCCCTTGGATAATCCCATAAAGGCGGACAGTCACCTGCGGATCCTCTATGGCAATCTGGCCCCCGGCGGGTCCGTGGCGAAGATCTCAGGGAAGGAAGGTCAGGCCTTCACAGGGCGTGCCCGCGTATTTGAGTCAGAGGAAGGTGGAATGCAGGCGATCCTCGAGGGAGAAATTGTTGCCGGGGACGTGATCGTCATTCGGCGCGAGGGCCCCAAGGGGGGGCCGGGAATGCGTGAGATGCTTGGCCCAACTGCGGCTGTCATGGGCAGAGGACTGGGCGATAGTGTGGCCCTGATAACCGACGGCCGCTTTTCTGGGGGAAGTCATGGCTTCGTAGTTGGCCATATCACTCCCGAGGCCTTCGAAGGAGGTCCTATCGGGCTTCTTGTGGAAGGGGATCAGATTACGATCGACGCAGTTGCAAACAAGATCACAGTGGATATCAGTGACGAAGAAATGGAAAGACGCAAAGCGTCCTGGAGACGTCCTGAACCCCACTATCGGCGCGGAGTTCTGGCGAAATATGCAGCCTCTGTTACCTCTGCCAGTGAAGGGGCAGTTACAGATAAGAATCTCTAGGATTCAGCGGCAGACAGAGTCTACTTCTCAGGATTCTTTTCGGGAAGAATGGCCATTTGGGCCGCATTGGCTTTTGCCAAATACTTTTTCGCCAAGGCGTTTATCTCCTCTAGCTCGATCGAGGCATAGTCCTTATCGCGCTCGCGTGCCCAGTCGAGCCGGTAGGGCTCAGATTGAGATTGGGCCATCACGGTATTAAGCCAGTAACCGTTATCCCTGAGGGTTTTTTCAAGATTGGACAGAATGGGTTTCAGTGCTCGATCCAGTTCGTCCTGGGTTACCCCCTCGGATCCGAGTTGGAGGCCCATTTCGTGAATCAGTCCCGTGACCTTTTCTACATCTTCGGGAGCGCCTATCGACATTGCCATCAGGTTCCCGTAGTCAAAGACCATGCTCGAACTCGCATGAGCCTGTGGGCTGTAGGTTGCTCCAAGTTCCTCCCGGAGCTTGGTTCTCAACCGGTCGTCCAGGATTGTAGCGAGCACGTTCAGGCGACGCAGTTCTCCGATTTTTTCCCGCACCGGAGGAATTTTCCATCCAACAACGGAGGCTGCCTGTGGAATTTTAGAGGTGTAGGTGAATTTCTTGGTGACCGGCAGGGAGGGAGTCTGAATCTCTCGTTCCTTGCTCAGGGCCGGCTTGGTGCTGGATCTCGCGGGGAGTGCGCCAACCGTTTTGAGCAGAAGAGGAATTGTTTCCTCGATATTGAAATCCCCGACGAGGCTGATTTCGAGATAGGCGTTCTCAAATTCTTCGTCGACCCATGCCTTGACGTCGGAAGCTGTATATTTGGAGAGGATCTTGGCGTCAGGTTTGGCAAAGCGCCCATCACCACCACGGGACCATTCCTGCATCTCGGCCATCGCTCCGCTGATTGTAAACTGCAGCTGGGAGCTCATCATGGGCAGCATCTTACGAAATTGCCGCAGAGCCTCCTCTCGATATCCAGGGTCAGTAATTCTCGCGCAAACAAGCTGTAGTTGCATTTCAAGATCCTCCTGGGTTGTGCTTCCATCGACGGTAAAGGCATCCTCATCGACTCCGAGGCTTGCTCCTACATTCCGCCCCGCAGAGATTCTTTTGAGGTCGTCACTACTGTGTTTCCCAAGACCTCCGGCGTTGAGAAGAACCGTCGAGAACATATCCAAACTCGGCTTATCGACGGGTTGGGTCAGCTTGCCGTTCCCGAACCTGCCATGCACACTGATGGAGTTTTTCTGGAAATCCGTGGTCTTGAGGTTGACTCGGACATTGTTGGAAAGGATCAATTGGGTAATCCCAAGATCGTTAACCTCGCGTCTGGACGTTATTGTTCCAGCACTGCCAAAATCAGTATAAGCGAAGGATACCTCTGCTTTCTTTTTCGGCGGATCAACCTTTACTGCCTGACTTTCCTTGTAGAGAGCGGTCAGAATGCTGGCCCCATCTTCAGGAGCACTTTTTGAGGTAAGGGTGATCGTCAGGTCCCGGTTTTTCCAGAAATCACGCAGGGCTTCATGGCACTTTTCTGGCGTGAGCGACTCAACAGCAATTTTGGTAATACGTAAGGACTCCAATGGACTGTTAAAGACGCGCTTCTCATTGATACTGTTAACGAGGCCCATGGCTAACGAGGAGGACTGGCGGGTATCGGCTCTCTTGACGGCCTGCTCTGCCTGATTGATGATGGCTGCTTTAGTCTCGTCTAGTTCTGCGGTGGTAAATCCGTGCTCCAAGGCTCGTCGGAGCTCCTGCTCCAGGACGGGAACCGCCTCTTTCCACTTTCCCTCTACAGCGGTGACATCAATCGAACCGAATTCGATAGCATTGAACCATTCAAAGCGTCCTGCGCTACCCGAGGAGATCGGTGAACCCTCCTCCTTGGCGAGGATTTCAAATCGGCGACCAATGATTGAGTTTGCAACGCTTAGAGGGTAGCGCTCCACCCTGTTTGAGACGCTGTCTGACTCAGTCTCAAGTTCCTGCACGAAGCCTAGTGCTAAGTCGTCACTCTTAACTTCTTTATCCGAAAATACTGCCGCCTTAAATTTGAATCCCTCAGGGATTGTTCCCAAGTTTGGCGCATCTCCCGGTTGCTCCGGATTCTTCATCGACGCAAACGTCTCAATAATCCGTTTTTTGTATACCAGCGGATCAATGTCCCCCACTACGATGAAGGTCATATTGGTGGGGGTATAGTAACCCTCGTAAAATGATGTGAAGCGATCTCGCTGGGCTTCCTTAATGACTTTCTCGGTGCCAATAGGAAAGCGGTGAGTGATCAGAGAATCAGGCAGTAGGAAGCTGAATTGCTGCTCCATGAGGCGCATCTCAACGGAATCTCTTGATCTTTTCTCGGAGAGAATGACCCCACGCTCCTTATCAATTTCCTTAGGGTCAAGTAGAGCGCCATCACCAAAGTCTCTCATGACATCGAAACCGAGCTTCAGCGTTTCCTCCTCAATGTTTGGAAGATCGAGCATATAAACTGTCTCATCGAAGGAAGTGTAGGCGTTTGCGTGAGATCCAAAGGCGATTCCGAGACGCTGCATTTGGCCAAGCAGGTTTTCTACGTCCGGAAAATTTTTACTGCCATTGAAGAGCATATGCTCAAGAAAGTGAGCCAGTCCGCGTTGATTATCTGCCTCATGAAGAGATCCCGCGGCAACATGGAGTCGCAGGGAGACCCGGCCCGGAGGTTCAGCGTTCCTTCGAATCGCAAAACGCATTCCGTTATCAAGGGTTCCAAATTCTACCTCGGGGTCGACCGCGATGTCGCTGTCCTCATGAGGCCATGAAGCCGACTTGGTCTCCTTTGCGGAGAGAGAGGCACTTCCTCCCAGAGTAAGGAGGAGAGAAAGAAAGAGAATTTGCTTCTTCATTGCGGGACGATGGTTGGTTCTTCAGAAAACTTTGCAATGATGAAACGGCACCGGGCGTGAGGATTGTGCAAAATGCATTGCATTCCTCACTTGCGGGTGCTTCTCTTCCCGCCCGATTTCCCGGCGCACGTGGCGGAATTGGTAGACGCGCTAGATTCAGGTTCTAGTGAGTGAATAACTCGTGGAGGTTCGAGTCCTCTCGTGCGCACCA
>PARF01000092.1 GCA_002709915.1 Roseibacillus sp.
AATCACCGATTCCGTGGAGTTGGAGCTTGGAACCGATCCCAACAATGCGGGTGATCGACCCTTCGAGACTGGCGGAAGCATCGGAATTAATTTTGTCAGCAACCGTGATCCTGCTGCTACCATTCTCCCGGCGGAGGAGGCGGGATTTCCGGAAGTCGCTCAAACGAACTGGAACAACACCAGGGGAGCCCCTAGCGGGAATAATATCAACCTCCTCGGAGATGAAATTACACTGGTTGACAGCGAAGGGCAGGACAGTCGTATCATCGCAATCTGGGATGCGAACAGCACCTATAACACGGAGAACGGGAGCGAACCCGCTGATAACAAGCTGATGAACGGCTACTTGGATAATGTGGGGCCCGGGGGCTTTGCGACGGTAGATATCCTGAACATCACCTATGCAAATTACGACGTTTACGTGTATTTTGGAGCCGATCAGAGTGGAAGGCTAGGGGCGATTGAGAGCACAACCGCCGGACAGACGTTCTCCTACTCGACCTTCTCCCAGTTCTCTGGCGCAGGAGGAGCATTCCCTGGCGCTTATGCCAGAACCACGGATGAAGGATCAGGAAACCCCCCGGCGAATTTCTGTATCTTCCGTAACCAATCCTCGGGTTCCTTTTCAGTGCAGCTCAACCGGGGTATCAACAACTCGGGAATCTACGGTATTCAGATTGTTCCCACCGATCCGACAAATACGGATTTGATAGAGAATGCCGGTGCTACAGTGGAAGACGCAATTCCGCTTGGTGTCCTGGGGACTCGAGAAACGGAGTTCGTTTTTGATACCCTGCAATCCTCGATCGATACCGAGATCGCTCTCTTTTATCCTGACGGAAGATTGGGGCCCGAGAATGATGACTTTAATGGGACGCTGCAAAGTGGACTTGCTTTTAGCAATGTAGCACCAGGGACGTGGTATATTGTAGTAGGTCAATATGACACCACCTTCGCTAACGGGTTTTCCGCCACCGGATTTCCTTCCGGGAGTATTATCGCGCTGACCGTCAACGCAAATGAAACTACCAGAGCCCGTATTCAGCAAACAGGCGTGGTGTGGTTTTCATTCGAATCGCGTCCGCAAGCGGTAAGCCTTGGATCCCTTGGAGATGGGAGTCTGCCTCTCCAGTTCACCACCCTTGGGTCCACGATAGATACTGAAATGGCACTTTACGGTCTGGAAGGTGAGCTTCTCGCCGAAAATGATGATTTCAATGGAGCGTTACAAAGTGGCATCACCGCAGGAAATCTCGAGGAGGGAACGTATTACATCGCGGTCAGTCAGTATAACACAATCTTCAGTGAAGAGTTTGATGTCAACGGTCCCCCAGGAGCAGCCAACTTCCTTTTGAATTATGGGGAGAACCAGTTGATCCAAGGTGCGCTCCCGGCAAATGGCGTGCAGTGGTTCAGCTTTGAGATCACCCCAATAGTTGTGCCTGAGGTTGCCCTCTCCGAGGTCTGGCTCAGCGGAGGTACCTTAAACATGAGCTGGCAAACAGATGCTGGTATGACCTATCGCGTGCAACGTTCTCCTGACCTCCAAACCTGGCAGAATGTGGGTAGGGTGAGAGCAGGAACTGGAAGTCTCATGCAACACTCTCAGCCTGTCACCGGTGGCAGGGCGTTTTTCAGGGTGGTGATTCCCTGAGAGTTCCTGGTTTCATCATGGTGAGGCTGCTGCCAGAAGGCACATTTCAACATCATGGCTTGGTAGTTATCGCAAGGCGGAGAAATTCGCGCTCGCTAGTCCCTATTGCGTTGTTACTTACAAACCAGACTGAGCTTGTGCCGTCGCCATTATTTGTGCGTCCGAGATAGACGGGGCCGTCTGTCCAGTTGACGAGGTCGCTAGAACTCTCACCCCGGAATGAGATTTCATCTGCACCAATCTGGTGCTGGAAGACCATCGCCGCAAAGAGCTGCCCATCCGTTTCGACAATAGCTGATTGGACCTGGTCTGTTGCGTCAAAGATATTGGGATCGTGGCCCGTAGCGAATTCGAGAAGGGAGGCGCTGCAGTCACCATCGTCGTCCAGAGTGAGGTCAGCGACTCGATTGGTGACCATCCAGGTGGCGAGATCGATAGTGTCGCTTCCGTTGACGTTACCGTTCACGGTTGCGCTGGTTCGCCAGCTCTGAGGGAGAGTCGGCTCATTGAGCCCGGGGCACATCAGGACGAGCGAATAGCCTGAGCCATCGGCGCTGGATGGCCATGGGGCTCTGTCGTTATAGGTGAAGTCGGCTATGGTAGTTCCGGAAGCGTCTTCTAATCGAAGCCGTTCCCCATCATTAGAGAGCCTGTTCGAATTGCTGATTTGATACTGCCCGATGACGGGGAGTCCTCCCCCATAGCGCTGGATGAAGGCGGCTTCATTTCCCGCAACGATTACTCGCGCACCCGGATCGAGGGTAGAGGAGGGAAAGTTGAAAGTGATGCCGTTGGTGAAGGCGAGATTGGTAAGGTCGATCGCCTGAGTTTCGCTAAGATTCTGCATCTCGATAAACTCAAAGGCTTCGGAATCGAAGAAGCCGGCGATCTGGTCGTCCGCCGTGGGAGGACCTGGATGGTAATTGAACTCAGTAATCGCAAAATTAGCCGCGGTGGCAGGGGCTAGAGTGCTGGATCCCGTAATGTCCACGCTGTCCTGCGAGATCACCACTCCATCAAAACCAACCGCCTCGAGGGTGATGGTGTTGGCTCCTGGTGAGACCGGGACAGTAACCTCCCAGCTGTTGTTGTCTGTCCAGGTGATCGGCAGAGCGCCTCCGCCCGAAAAGCGAATCTCGCGCACATCAACCCAGCCGTCTCCTGAGACGGTGATGAAGGACTGGTTAGTCTCCGTGCCATCAGGAGTGTTGATGCGATAGGGGATGTTAGCCACCGCATTATTAATGAGGTTAGCAGCATGCCTGCTTCTTGTGTTGATGTAGGATCTGAATGTGGAAAGGCTGGGTTGATTGCCGGTGAGGAAGCACTGATAGTGGTCGATCCATTCGTTGATGTATGCGGAATTGAAGCTGGTATTGACGATGTCGAGGATGTGTCCGTAGTAGGCTCGTTCGTTGGCGGGGCTGGCTGCGAGGAGTTTATCGAGATCTCCGTTTGGAGTGAGGTCCGAAGTAGCTCCCCGATTGAACGAGAAATCCATGTCCCACGGGAAATACAGAGCCTTTCCGTCGCTGGGCCGGAAGTAGAAGACCGCGTTGTGCTGTGATCCACTGCTGTAGTTGTCGCCAATACCGCAGAGCACCTGGACTGCAAAGGAACGTAGCCACTGATCCACATCCAGAAGTTCGTTGGTTGCATCTCGGTAAGAATTTCCGCTGAGTCCCATCGCGATCAGCATTTCTATCAGGGGCTCATAGTCGTCGGCGTCCTTGTTATTATCGATCTGCCAGTGATAGCGGTAGAGTTCCTTGTTTCGGCGGCCACTAATGCTGCGCATGGAGACTCCTGCCACATTATCAGGGTTCGGGCGTTTGAGGTCCTCTGGGCCACCGCCGGCGGTGGTAGTGGGATAGTAGATCAACTCATACTCGAACATGGTTCCTTCGTCGCCATCGGGGAACTGGTTCTCGAGCCATTCATCATCGAACTTTGATTTCAGTAGCATGGCGGAACCGGTTTGAGCAGAGCGGGGCGCGATCACTCTGATCAGATCATCATTCATGCCTGGAATGTTACCGGCGCGACTGACGATGTGCTTGACCAGCATTTCCTTCTGACTGAACTGATCGCCGGCACCACTACGGTCCACAGCCACGACTGAGTGAGCTCCGAGGAATGGTTGGTCATCCGGAAAGCGGACGTTAAATCCGACTCGAACAGGCTTGTTTCGACCGCGTTGGCTTCCTTTCAGGCGGACTCCGCAGTTGTAGTAGATCTCGCTCTCATTGTAGATGATGGTGCACCCGATACGGTCGTTGCTCATCACTTCGGTCTCCCGGTGAAGAAAGTCCCGGTCGGCATTGGTCATGACGATCCGGAAGTTGTTGGGTTGGCAGTCTCCGTAATCGAGGTTAGCCTGCCCGTCGTCCCACGGGATGATGGCGTGAGAATCGGGACCGGCCCGGGGGATGAAAGAGGTGGCTCCATTTGCGTCCCGACCGGCAACATAAAATCGCACTTTGCGGCCCCTTGATTGTCCGGGAATTGTTGCAGAGTAGCGACCTTCACCGCGATCGGTCATTGATATGCTGGCAAAGTTGCCTCCATCGACGGAGTAGAACACGGTCATGCTCGCCACTTCGTCGGGGTCGGATGCCTGCACTGTTACGGTGGCGCGCCGGTTGGCCGCAGGGACGGCCGGAGTGTGGGAAAGGTCTCTGAAAGTAGGGCCGGCGTTCGCGACTTGCTGCGAGTTGGGCGCGCCGGGTGTTCCGCCGTCCAGCGGTGCGTCCAAGATGGTAGTGCGAGGCAGCCGATTGAAGTAGAGACGCGTATTGAGTTGATTGGACCCACCCAGCCACTTTGCCCGGAAGCTGATCTCATAGGGCGACGACGAGTTGATATTCACAAAGGTATTGCCGTCCTTGAGGGTGGTTTCAGCATGGTTGTGCATGTGCTCCATGGCGCCGGTCGCATGCACATGGAGAACTTTGTTTCCCGGGTTTTCCGGGTCGTCGATTACCTCGGCGTGGCGGTGGTTGCCCCGCATGCGCCAGCGGTCAAAATCGCCCCCGCTGAATGTGCCGTTCTGAATCAACTGGCGGGGGCTGCTAGTCGGATTCTCTATAACGCTGATGTCGTCGATGAGAAACTCGCCTGCATCGAGTAGTCCGAAGATAAACTCGTTATAGCGGTCTGGGTCGTTGCTGGGAATTCTGCTGCCGCGCCCCGAGTAGGTGATGGTTTGCCATGCCCCGCTCTTGAGGCTGCCAGCCCACGCTTCTGGCGTGCTGTTATCGGAGTCTGGATCACGTAGTTCGAGGCTGGATCCGCCGCCGTCAGCCGCTTCTGGCCAGCGCCCGCCGTCGTAAAAGCGTACCTCGTCGACCGGATTCTTGCTGGCGTCGATCAGGCGCAAACGTTCCCCCTTGCGCGAGAGGCTTCCGTTCCATTGTCCGGCAATGTCGATTCCAGGAAACTTGGCGGCTAACGAGTCGGCGTCACGTGCAACAATTAGAAACTCGCCATCGTTCAGTATGGTTCCCGGTGGGAACTCGAAGTCTACTCCGTCGCTGAGACTCCATCCGCCCAGGTTCACTGGGGACGAGCCCTTGTTGTAGAGTTCGATCCATTGTTCGTTGGAGTTGCGAAAGGGAATGCCCTCCCGTGCCGAGACTAACTGTGCACCCATCACCACGTCGCTGCTCCCGGAGTTGGCTTGATGCACTTCAACCGAGAGTCGATTGAGCCCGGTGGTGAGGGCGGCCAATGCTGAAGTAGTAAGAGTTTTAGTGATCACCGCAGCGTTTCCCACGGTAGCACTGGCTGTTGTGCTGGAAGTAATGGGTTCGTCGTCCATCTGGAAGCGTTCGATCTCGACTCCGTTAAGGTAGAAAATGGCGCCATCATCAATCTGATGGGTCAATTCGAGGAGCGTGATGTCGTTGCGTTCCTGTTGGGTCAGGACAAAGTCGGTCTCAAAGTAGAATGTGAGCACCCGTGGGTCGCGTGAGGCGAGGGGCGAAAGTGGCGTGTTGATCTCATGGGTCAGCACTCCCGGATTCTCGACTCCCAGCGGCCCGGATCCGGAGAACCAGTTCAGGTCGTCGACGGGATGGGTCACGGTTTCCCATGTATTTCCGAGGTTGGCACCACTTTCATTAAATCGCCAGGGATCGTCCCAGTCGAGAAGCACGGTCGGTGGCGGTGGGGGAGTAGCAGGAAGCGGGCGCGGGTTGTACATGATTTCATTGATCACGATGTCGCTTTCCAGATTGAAGGAATTCGGGGCGCCGAAGGAGGGCTCGCTGGGGTAGAGCCATTGATCTCCGGCGAGGCCACGCAGACGGTTTGTCACTTCCCGGGCGTCAGCGAGTTCGATGCCACCGGGACGGTAGAGCGCAAGGCGATGACCGTCCGAGACAGGAAAAGTGGGGCTGATGATGAGGTTAGAGCCCGCGGCGAGGAAACCGCCAGGGAGGAGCTGGATATCTCCAGACGAGGAACGCAATTGATAGCCGGTTAGCTCCACCGCGCTGGAGCTTATGTTGGTGATCTCAACTTGGAAGCTGGGGTCGCTTCCTGCCGAGATTTCGCTGAATATAATGCTGCGGTCGCGCTCACCGGGTGTGAGGTCCTCCTCGGTCGCACTTAGGAGGGCGCCAAAGGTCATGTCAGGGCTCTCTGGGGCATCCTGGTGAACTTCCACCGCGATCGTATTACGGCCGGGGAGCAGACTGCTTCCAGAAAGAGAAATGGGAGGGAGGAGAGAGGCGCTTTGAATTTCGCTCTGAGCGAGGGTGTCATGGTTCACCTCGCCACCCGGCATGTTCTCACGGTGAATTTCGGTTCCATTCAGATAGACGACCGCTCCATCATCAAGCAGTAGTTGTAGATTCAGAGTGGTCCGGGCTGGATTGCCGTTAAAGATGAAATCGTGGCGGAAGTAGTATGTGGTCGCTCCAAGGGTCAACTCACTACCAAGATCGCCCACGCCACCTCCATCGATCGTCGGCGCGGTGAGGGGTGTCAAGGTTCCTCCTGCGAGTCCTGCAATGGAACTCGAAGGAAGAGCTTTTTCCCAGATAGCCGGATCGTCGAGTGAGCCATTAAAAAACTCTCCCCCCCCGCCAGTTGTCTCGCCGCCAAAATAGAGTGGCTGTGGCTGGCCGAGTCCGTTGCTTATGGAGCCCGTGGAAGCCTGCGTCCCATTACGAAAATAGGTCAGGGTGCTGCCGGCCTTGACTAGCGCGTGGTGTTGCCACTGTCCGGCAGGGAGGTCGGGATATTCCAGATTGTTGTTTCCTTGGCCATTCATGTGCCACTCGACCTTGCTCGGAGTAAACTTAATGAACTGGCGGGGCGAAAAATCCGATCCGTTGGGGGCAAAGCGATTACCCAGGATGATCGAGTTCTGCTCCGTATCGCCGAGGGCGCGGCGGGCCCAGAAGGACCAGGTGAAGTCCCGGGCTAACGTCATGACCGGAATAGTGGTCGCCCCTGTATTGCCGAAACTGCCCGAATTACCGGTGAAGGTAAGAAAGGAGCTACGAGTTTCATCGCTACCCCAACTCGTGCCGCTGAGAGAAGCTTCATTGCTGCTTTGGGAGACATCGGCTGCTGTGTTCCCGGTGCCTTCGTCGAGAGGCCAGTATCCCAGAAGGCCTTCACCGGCGCCTCTGGGTTCCGTAGCGCCAGCAAAGAAGACACCGTTGCCGCTGGCCCACGCGTCATCATCGAAAGAGGGGCTCTGCCAGTTGAGCGCTGGGGCTGTGTCAGTTTCCCGATATTTCCACGCTGAGGACAGAGTAAGGATAGAGCGGACAGTTGGCGGTTGACCTTCGAGGGGAAAGTTGGAGACGCCCGGTGTCCCGCCGGATTCAAAGCTGGCCATCCAGTTAAAAGGGCGGGACTCCGCGGTATTCTGTTTGCGCTTGGAGAGAGTTGCTCCCAAGCCGTCAGCGCCGACCGGCCAGTCGCCGTCGTCGCCATAGCTTACAGAGTCCATAGTACGATCGCTGTTGTTGACCAGCCGCACGGTCTCTCCGTTGTTGGCTAGACGGCCGGTGAACGGGCCAAGAGCTCTTTTTCCGGTGAGAGTGTGGTGGTTGGGATCGGCGGCGATCAGAAGGTAGCCATGTCCCGGAATGACCGTGTCCTCGGGAAAGGTGTAATTCACGCCGCCTTCGAGCTCCCATCCCGACATATCAACGTTTACTCCCATCAGGCTGCGCAGCTCGATCCATTCTGTGCTGCTGTTTTCGTCGAGAGGGTGATAGTGGATCTCGTTAAAGACCACCACGCTGTCTGCAGCCCGGATTGGGCAGGGCAGCCATACGACTATGAAGGCGTAGAGGATGGAGGCCCAGCCGGGCACCCACCGGTCCAGAGAGGCGCCTCCTTGTGTCAGCATCCGGTGTTGATTGTGTCGTCCCCGAAAGATCAGGAGAAACTTCATGGTATAGTGACGCTAACGTCATCCAGATACCAGCCGGGGAAGTCACCGAAGTTGTCGCTCATGAGGCGGAACTCAATCTTAATCAGATTACCCAATGCGGCGGCAGGGAGCTTTGTGCTGACGTTTTCCCAGAGGCCCAAGGTGGTTCCCTCTATAGCGGAGCTGACGACGGCGAGGAGTGAATTGTCGGCCGCGTTGAGAACTCGGATTTCACCGGAGTCAAAGACCTCTTCGATGTCACGGAATTCGGAGTAATTCAGGGTAGCCTCTCCAGCTAGGCTAAGGTCGATGGCAGGAGAGCGTAGCCAGATGTCGGCATCGGCTTGATAATTTTCGGTCAGGTTCGTTCCAAAGCAGTTCAACCCACTGTTAGCGGCGGAAGGCCCGGGAGCGCCCGGCGATCCCAGCTCCCAGTTAGTGTCGCCGGGAGCAGTGTCGTCTACCCCGGTGGTCCAGCCTCCCTGCCCATTCTCGAAGCTTTCTTCGAAGATCGGAACGGGAGGGGCGTCAAACTCCTCGATCACGAAGTAACGATCGGACTCTGCCGGCAGCGGGAAGGTAAGGGTGTTGGTCGCCGGGGTTGCGACAATATCCTGATTGCCCTCGTAGATGGGCCAGGTTGCTGGTTCACCATTCGAGAGATCGGTCTCGCTGCGCAGATTGTAAAGTTTGCCCAGAGCGCTTGGCCATGAGATGACGATGTCGCTGCCAACCTGGTCGATCTCCAGCTGCATCTTGTTCGAGTTGGCTCCCGCTTTCACGTCGATCGCAAAAGCGTAGGTTCGGGTGAGGTTTGCGAAGCCGAAGCTGTCGAGGGTGGCGCCAACGCTCCCTGCTTCGGAAAAATTGGTGTTATTCGCGTGATCAGTACTGCCGAAAGAGGTGTCGGTTAAGATGCTGTTGGTTACCCCGTTGGCGTTGGGGTTCTGAATTCCGGCTGCAATGGTGGCGCCTCCCTCAGGAACAGTGAATACGTTGTTGTCAGCGCCGAAGGGGACCGCGAACTGCATTCCGGGTTCAGTGTCGATGGTATCCCCGAAGGCGATCACGGTGTGAGAAGCCGGCCCATTTACAATGGTCAGAAAGGGGAAGACCGGCTGGGTGCCTCCGTTGGTGAGGTCAGGAGCGGCATTATACTCCCAACTGAGTGCGGTATAGGTTCCGGCATCCAGAAAGACCGTATCAGTGATGTTGATGTTCTGGCGCATCTGATTAGAGAAACCGTCGGATTGGGTGTCGGTGACGCCGGCGAGATTGGCTCCGAAGCCGATCTTTATTGTATTGGGACTGTTGGGGTCATTCGGGTCGCTCCCCAGTGCGATTTCCTGTCCATCCGTACGTCCGTCACCATCGGTGTCGGGATCATTGGGGTCTGTGCCAGCGGTCGCTTCTTCTGCGTCCGTCAGCCCGTCGTCATCACTGTCGGTGTTCCTTGGGTTGGTGCCATTCGCGATCTCGGTTCCATCATTAATGGTGTCTCCATCGCTATCGGCTTCCCGTGGATCAGTATTATTGGCGAGCTCTTCTTCATTGCTCAGGCTGTCGTTATCGGGATCTCCGAGGGCCCCATTGGGCCCGTCCCGAGCTCCACCGGCACTTTCCCCGATGGTGCCGTCGTCATTGTCGTCCAAGCCGTTAGCATTCTCCCACGAGGCGGGGAGGCCGTCTTCATCTGCATCGGCCACCTCGCCCGGCTCGACTTCGATGGAGAAGGCGTAGGTTCGGGTCAGGTTTCCATGTCCGAAGCTGTCGAGAGTGTTTCCTACTCCGCCGGCTTCGTCGAAATTGGCACTATTCGCATGATCGGTGATGCCGAAAGAGGTGTCGGTGAGGATGCTGTTCTGCACCGAGGCACCACTGGTGTTTTGTATGCCGGCAGCTACCGTGGCACCCCCTGCGGGGATGGTGAAAGTATCGTTCGTACCGCCGAAAGGGACGAAAGTCTGCACGCCGGGTTCAGTGTCGATGGTTTCGCCGAAGGCGATCACAGTATGGTTGGCAGGGCCATTTACGATGACCAGAAAGGGAAAGACAGGTTGCGAAGCGCCATTGGTGGCGTCGGGTGCGGCATTATAGTCCCAGGTCGTAGCGTGGTAAGTCCCTGCTTCGAGAAAGACCGTATCTGAGATGTTGATGTTCTGACGCATCTGATTTGAATTGCCATCGGAAGGCGTATCCTGAACGCCGAGGAGACCGGGCCCAAATCCAATCGTAACAGCGTGGACACGAGCTAGCAGGACGAAGCTAAAGCAGGTGGTGAGGAGTAGTCTGTTAAACATGGTGAGACAAGTGGTGGTAAATTGCTCGCAGCGACAAGATTGGTTGGTTATCAGTGCGCTATAAAAATGGGGCAGTCAGATAACCTGACCGCCCCATGGAAAGTTAATAAGTTGAGAGGGGACGGTAATCTCTTAGCGCCTCCTTCGGAGCATCAGGGCGACTCCGCTGAGAAGGATGAGAGAGATGCCAGAAGGCTCTGGGATCTGCTCGACCTCGATCGAGAAGGCGTAAGTTCGAGTGAGGTTTGCGAAGCCGAAGCTGTCGAGGGTGTTTCCTACTCCGCTGGCTTCATCAAAGAGTCCGCTGTTCGCGTGGTCAGTCGTGCCAAAGCTTGTGTCAGTGAGAATGCTGTTCTGAACCCCGTCTGCGTTGGTGTTCTGAATCCCGGCGGCAACAGTGGCCCCTCCCGCCGGAATGGTGAAGGTGGCATTCGGTCCTCCAAAGACAACCAGGTTCTGAATTCCGGGCAAGGTGTCGATAGTGTCCCCAAAGGTGAGAACGGTGTGGTTGCTCGGTCCGTTCACAATAGTAAGGAACGGAAAGACTGGCTGAGTCGCTCCGTTGGTAGCGTCTGCCGCAGCCTGATAGTCCCAGGTCGTAGCCTGATAGACTCCCTCTGCCAGAAACACAGTGTCGGTGACATTGATGTTCTGCCTCATTTGGTTGGAAGTTCCGTTCGATGGGGTGTC
Organism: Roseibacillus sp.; assembly: GCA_002709915.1. GTDB lineage: Bacteria > Verrucomicrobiota > Verrucomicrobiia > Verrucomicrobiales > Akkermansiaceae > Roseibacillus_B. The sequence goes on from PARF01000092.1 coordinate 11,042, forward strand.
CTGAACACCGACGAGATTCGGTCCAAATCCAATAGTGACGGCGCTGGCACTGCTGATTAAAGAAAATGCTAAAAAGCTGGAGATTAGGGGCTTAGTTAACATGCAACAAATAGTGTAGGTTTTGTAGAGGTTGGCCCACTTGCTATTGGGCGGCAAGGAAAATCCAGCGGCGACCAAACGCTCGTTGGGTATAAACTGCCTCGTTTTTGACAATGCGGTCGAGAATGCTCGTGGATTGTAATGAAAATAGGCTGGGGGCTCGGCATGAGAACGGTGCCTGTAAAGGTGGTCGAGACGTGATATAGGGCTGCGTTGTGATTGATTTTCGCCTCTCTTTTACTGCTGTGGTAGGTTGTGTCTTGGTCGTGGCACCGGCGTTGTTTGCAGGTTGTGGAGGCAAGAAAGAGAAACGTGCTAATGTCGGGACGGGTGCAGGTGCGGGACCGAACGAGCTACTGCGGGTGACGGCCAAGGCGATTCAGCGCCTGCATCGTCCGGCGCTGAATCCTGAAGAGGGAGTCGGAGTAAGAGGCTCGGATATCAGAGTCGCTTTTACCGGTGAAGAGACTGTGGCCGATCTTGAGATAGCGGCACTGATGCCCGAGCGTTCCGGTTGGAATTCTGAGCATCTGACGCTGCTGGTATCCGGGCTACTCTCTCAGGTCGCAGAGGCAGCTGTGGACAGTGATCTTAGCGGATTGGTTCTGGAGGATTTTCATTCGTCTGCGTTTGTACCTTCCGAGGTCCAGCAGCGCGTTCTTCCGGGAGGGATAAAAATTCTTACCGGGTCCTCATTTGGACCCTCCGGGGCGGATCTTTCCCGGAAGTTGGCAGATCTGCGTGAACGAGTGGAAGGAGGCAAGCGTGCCTCGGTGCGCTTTAAGACGGTTGCTATTGATTTGGAAGGACAGGGTGAGGAGTTTAGCACGGAGGTTCTCGTCGAGGTGGTATCATCGGACATTGATGACAGGCTTGCTCAAATCGACGCCGTCTGGCAGTGCGATTGGGTTGGAAGAGAAGCGCCAAGGCTCGCAGGTTTGAAGGTGATGAGCTACCGCGAAACTCATGTCCCCGGGGTGCTTTATGAGGATGCGACAAGGGGTGTCTTTGCCAATGCTCCCTCGTTCAGGCGGCAGATGATGCATGGGGTAGGTTACTGGTGCGAGCGGTTAACTAGAGTAGACGACATGCACATCACTGGTCATCAGGGTATTGCGGTTGGCGATGTCAATGGCGACGGATTGGATGATGTTTATGTTTGCGACGGCGGCGGTCTTCCCAATCGGCTCTACGTGCAAAGTGAGGATGGAACAGTCGAAGATCGCTCTGCGGCTGCGGGAGTGGATTTTCTTGAGTCATCACGCAGTGCGCTAATCGTGGATCTTGATAATGATGGCGATCAGGATCTTGTGGTTGCGACGGTCGCTCTAGTGCTGTTTCTCGAAAATGACGGATCTGGGGTCTTTTCGCTGCAGGGTGGGCATCCCGGGTCACCTGGACCGTACTCGATGGCGGCCGCAGATTATGATAACGATGGAGATCTGGATCTCTATGTTGCGGACTATGGAGCGGGTCGCAGTAGCTCCGGTGCGCAGGGATTTGAGGCCCAATCTCCAATTCCCTACAACGATGCCGAGAATGGTGGCCGCAACATCCTTCTCGCTAATCATGGGAAGTTTCGATTTTCGGACGTGACCGAGTCGGTCGGCCTTGATCAGAACAATACGCGCTGGACGTTTGCAGCTTCTTGGGAGGATTACGATCAGGATGGAGATGCTGATCTCTACGTGGTGAATGATTTCGGAAGAAATTCTCTCTATCGGAATGATGGGGGAGTATTCAAGGATGTTGCGAAGGAGGTAGGAGTGGAGGATATGGCAGGAGGGATGTCTGCCTCTTGGGGAGATGCAGACGGTGACGGTCGTATGGATCTCTACGTTGGAAACATGTTTTCTGCCGCAGGAAACCGGGTAACCTATCAGAGGAAGTTCGAGGATTCGCGAGTTGGGGGAGATGTGGTCGCTCTGCAGCGCATGGCCCGGGGTAACAGCCTGTTCGTGCAGGGAGCCAAGGGAGGCTTCCGTGACAAGAGCATGTCCGCCGGAGTGACCATGGGTCGTTGGGCATGGAGTTCCGGGTTCGTCGACTTGAATAACGATGGCCGGGAAGATCTTCTGGTGGCCAACGGGTATCTTTCAAATACCAGGGCGGATGACTTATGAAGTTTCTTCTGGCGACAGGTCGTGTCGCCTTCACCGGTTAACGAGCAGGACAAGGAAGGAGTCATAAGGTATGGAGCTGCGTGGCAGGCGATAATGCAATTGGTCCGCAAGGGATCCTCGTGGAGCGGTTACGAGCGAAACTGCGCCTTTCTCAATGTGGGTGGTAAGTTCGTCACATCTTCTCACGTAAGCGGGCTCGATTTTGTGGATGACGGCAGAGGGGTGGCAGTAAGTGATTGGGATCAGGATGGGGACCTCGATCTCTGGTTTCGGAACCGCACGGCGCCTCGGATCCGTCTCATGCTGAATACTTCCTCCTCCGGGCGGCCAGGGCGTTTTGTTGCTTTTCGACTCGAGGGAACAAAGGCTAATCGCGATGCAATTGGGGCCGTCGTGGAGTTGGAAGTCTCCGGATATGATAAGCGACTAATACGCTCGGTGCGGGCGGGAGACATGTTTCTATCTCAGTCAAGTAAGTGGGTGCATTTCGGATTGCCGGAAAATGCGTCTCTGAAACGAGTCAAGGTGCTATGGCCCGGAGGAGAGCGAAGTGTGTTCCAACAGTTAAAAGCGGGACGGCGATACCATCTGAAAGAGGGAGCAAGGTCGGCGGTTCCCATTGGAGTGGACCGAGTAGTGAGTATTAAGGCGGAGGCTTTACCCGCGGTAGCGGCCTCTGGGGGGAGGGCGTCGGTTGTTTTGCCTGCTGCGGTCAGGCTTCCCTTTGCCTCTTACTACGACGAGAAGGGAAGCAGAGCCAAGCTTTCCGGCGGTATCTCCGGCCGCCTTTTGGTGTTGTGGTCTGCAAGTTGCCCTCATTGTCGCAAGGAACTTTCGGAGCTCGCAGTTGGTCCTGTGGAGCTTCCGGTTCTAGCTCTGTGTGTTGATGGGCACTCTGAGGAGGCTCGTAGCGCAGCAAAGGCCTTTATCGTAGAGACGGGTTTCAATGATGCCTGGGGAATGGTTGGTGAGGAGGAGTTAGAGCAGGTATTTCTTTTGCAGGAATCTCTGTTTGATTCTGCTCCCCACTTCGCCGTTCCGTTGTCGCTCCTCCTGAACAAAGAAAACGAGGTGGTTGCTTTATATCGGGGAGCTCTCAATAAGGAGGTTTTGGAATATGATTGCCGGGAGGTGTTGCGGGCTGCCAAGACACAATTGCGTAATTTGGCACCGCCATTCCCAGGGCGCTGGTTTACGGAGCCGGCCGCTGCGGGCTATGTTTCCAATCTGGTTGCCCGCCGCACTCAGGAACGATATCCGGAATTTTCGGTTTTTTATCTGAGGGCTGCAGCTGAGAGTTCCCGGGGGAAAAAGAGGCGCGCCCTCATGGCAGAGGTCGGAAGAAGGCATTATCTTCTCGCGATGGAATTTGATCGGCGACAACTCAGCGAGAGGTCGGCGTTTCATTTTTCGAGTTCCTTGGAGGTCGCACCGAACAATCCCTCCGTTCACAATGACTTCGGGTCATCTCTTGCTCGTCGGGGATTGTTCGCGGAGGGGGCTCACCACTTTATGGAGGCCCTCCGCCTGAAGCCGGACTTTCTACTCGCGAAGGAGAATCTGGCCAAGGCTCAGAGGCTACTGGAGCAATCGAAGTAGGCGAGGGGATTACAGAGGACATCAGTTCGCGTATGGATTTTAACCTTATTCACCTGAAATAGCATCTCTGGTTCTGAACCCTGTTCCAGACTTCATGAGTTTCATCGGTTACGGGCTGCCCTCGGCAACCACTTTTACGAAGTGAACCTTGTTGAGTTCGCCTTTCCGTTTGCCCAGTCGCATGAGTCCTTCACCGCAGGTCACCAGACTCTCGCGGTCGTTGAGGCGGCATACTCCTGAATTTCCCAAGGTCGCATGGTTTTCCGGGATGAGAACGCGTTCGGTGGAACGGATCACTCGTAGTGTTTCGGGATGGACCTGCCCGATAAAGAGAGGCGCGCGGTGCCTGAATACGTGGTCGTTGTCCGCTCCCTTGCGGGTATAGATCAAGAACAGGCCGCCTCCAGCCGTGATCCAGTGCTGTTGGGTATTATAACTCCCTAACAACGTCCCATCATCGAATTTCCATTCACGGATGGCTTCGAAATTAATGCCATCCTTTCCCTTCGTCACGAATGCGGAGTGGTCGGCTCTCAGCGTCAGGTAGTACCACCCTTCAAATTCAGTTAACGAGGGCTCGTAGAGTCCGCGATCCCGTGGGATGTTCAACTCTGAACCATGTTCCTTGTAGGTCAGAGTCTCACCGTCGAACTCACAGCGCACGACGACCGTGGTATAATTCCGCTGCTTGAAGCCTCTCTGATAGCGCACGGGAAGGAGGATATCTCCGTTGGGCAAATCGACACGCTGGTTGTTACCGGCGTTTGGAGCCACAATCGCCATCCCCGATCGATCCTTTTCCGGCATCTTCAAAAACTTCATCGGCGCCCACTCGCAGCTCTTCGGATTCATCACCGCATATGATACCTTCTCACGATTGAATATTTCGCGCTTGCCGCCTTCAAAATTGAAGGTTTTACCGGTTGCAATGATCAGTCCGGACTTCGCATGCCAGGTTGGCCACATATCGCCAGGTGCCACCTCAAATCCATTGTTCTCCTCGGTGCGTTTCAGTGAGTGAATAATCTCAGGCTTGCTCCAGGTCTTTCCTTCGTCCCGGCTGAGGGACTGATAGATGTCGTGAAAGTCGTGCGACACCTTCTTTCCCGTCTCTGACATGGTGGTGATCCACAAAGGTTGTTCGCCTGGAACTTGCGCAGTACGGGCCTGCCACCAATCCCACTTTTCTGTTCCTTGAATAGCAGCGAGCTTCTCCACTCGCAGGTCCACCTTCTTGACCGGTAAAGGTTCCTGAGCGCACATCAATGTCGACCACGGCTTGTGAGTTGTCGAAGGTTTCTCCGGGCGTGTCTTGCGGAGGACCTGCTCGCTGAACGGCATGGGCATTTTCTTGCGGTGATGATAATGGCGGTAAGCAAGCTCGAATACTGGCACCTCCCAGCCACGCCCGACCTCAGAGATCTTGTGATGATCGTACCACCCACCGATACTCACGAACCGTTCGAAGGGGACTGCGTGTCCCAGCCCATATTTGGCACAGTATTCGAAGGCGGTAGCGAGTCTGTTCCCAGCTGTTTCGTAGAGATCCAAGCCCTGATTGCGGGCAATCTCCGCCGCCGAAGTGAGATAGCCGAGTCCCATCAGGGTGTGATGCTGATCGCGTCCACTCTCCTGACACTGGCCAGAGGGCCTAATGTAGTTGGTGAGCCGGCCGTTTCCCTCGCCGTTGAGAAAGTAATCAACCCCGCGCTGGTAGATAGACCGGTCATCGAAGAAGATTCCCATCCCCATCATGGTCTGGATCATGGATGCATCCCAATTGCCATTTGCTCTCGGATAAAAGTTCTCGATGACCGGGTAGAGAACCTCACGTAACATTTTTTCGAAACGTTCTCGATCGACTACACTCCACTGAGTGTCACTGTGCGCGATCAGTTCTGCCGCATTCACAAAGTGAATTCCGGTAATGCCAACCAGAAGGCGGGCATCGTGACCTCCGACACTTTTCAGGGTTCGAGCGTAGTCATTCAGAATCTCGATAGCCTTGTTGGCGTGAGCTTGTGATCCGCTCAACGACCAGTGGAGAGCGTGGGTGTAGGCCGCTACCGAATCGTCCATCAACTCTCTCATTCCTGTGCTGCTTTTTCCCCGCCGGCCGCGAACGACATTTTGATGGGCTCTTGACTCATGGTCAAGGGAAGCCCACCGGTGAGAGATCAGGGCTTGCCATGCTGAAGACCAGGGCTCGTCTCCAGACGCGATTTTCCCACGAACGAAGTTGAGCTCTGAAGAGCTGTGTAGAACTCCCGGGTGGTTAAAAGGAGCTGGCTTCTCTGCGGAAGAGGGCTGCTGGAAAAGAATGCAGAGAAGGAGAATAGTTCGATACGGAAGCACAGGGAAGAATCAGGGTTGGAGATTCATGCTCAAGGGCAAAGTTGCAGGATGAACCGCGAAACTTCGGCCCCTCCTCGAGTCGGGGCTAAGCCGAGGGCAGGACCCCTGAGAGGGTCATCGGCGAGCGGAGATAACTGTTTCCTTATCGAATTCGTGTCAGCGGATTACCTTCTGAAACGCTGTTTTGCTGATGCCAGCGAGACTGGATCAGGCGGGTTGGATCTTCGGAATGCCGGATTCGACCGTGAACCTTGCTCTGGACGCAGTCTCGCCACCCGGTCTCAGGACATCATCGATAACCATGAAATCAGCGGTATAAGTTTTCGGAGTAACATCGCACAGAACGTAACCACGTTCCCGGTTGAAGAATTTGGTGCACGGGTTGCGGGCAAGAAACTCGTTGAGTCCATCTGTTTTTGAAGACCCGTTCCCACCGCTGGAAAGAGACGTTGTGACAAATTCGGTAGCGACAATGTCTTCCTCTGGTTTGAAGTCATTGACGCGCAATTCGTTTGCCCAATTTGAGTGGATATCACCGGTGAGGACCACCGGATTCCTTATTTTGTGATCGTGTAAATGCTTTAGAAGTAACTGGCGTTCATGAGCATAGCCCGGCCACTGGTCCATGGAATAGACAGCAGGGGAGTTGGGTCTCGCTCGGTCAGCCAGAGCCATCATCACTTGTTGGGCAAGGATGTTCCAAGTTGCTCCAGAGGAGGAGAGGGTCTCAAAGAGCCACTTGCGCTGTTCCAATCCGAGCAAGGTATTGCGTGGATCGAGGGCCGCCCTGTTGACAGGGCTCTTGCGATCATCGTTGGGCTGATCGGTCCGGTATTGGCGGGTATCGAGGACATAAAAGTCAGCGAGGGTGCCGAAGTGTGCGTTGCGGTAGAGCGCCATTTTGGGGCCTACCGGAAGAGATGACCGGCGCAGGGGCATCATTTCGTAGTAGGCTTGGTAGGCGTTCGCACGCCGGATGAGGAAATTCTCCGGCTTCACATGTTTCTCCTCGGAAATGGCATTGGCGCAGTTGTTGTCGAACTCGTGATCATCCCAGGTGACGAACCAAGGACAAGTTGCGTGCATCTTCTGGAGATCCTTGTCGCTGCGATACTGAGCGTAGCGAGAACGGTATTGATCGAGTGTTTCGATTTCGGGTCCATGATGCTTACGTAGGCGGCCATTCACTCCTGAATACTCGTAGATATAATCGCCGAGATGAAAAACGAGATCCGGTTCATCAGTGGCCATTTGGTGGTAGGCGGTAAAGAGGCCCTGTTCATAATTCTGGCAGGAAGTGACGGCGAAACGGAGTTTCTCTGGAGAATCTTCGGGCGCCGGTAGAGTGCGGGTGCGCCCGATTGGGGAGGTGGCCCCTCCCGACTGGAAACGGTAGAAATACCAGCGATCAGATTTCAGTCCCTCGGGTTCCACATGAATCGAGTGACCGAGTGCGGGGGTGGCGTTAATCTTGCCACTTTGAATGATCGTTTTGAATGCGCTGTCTGCGGCAAGTTCCCAGTAGACTGCCACCGGTGTATTCGGCATGCCTCCTCCGGGCTCCAGAGGCTTGGGGGCGAGTCGAGTCCAAAGAACGACGCTCTGATGATCAGGATCACCAGAGGCCACGCCGCAGGTGAAAGGGTCACTGGCAAAGCTGTGCCGCGGGGCAGCAGAAGCGCATTGCCCCGCTAACGGGATAGAGGCGAGGGATGCAGCGTAGGCGAGAAAAAGGCGCCGGGAAAACTCACCCTCATACTGGAAGGCGCTTCTTAGCTTGTCTAATTTCATGGGCGTATATCCGTCGAAGCAGCCCTAGCGTAGACAGAATACCTGGGCTTTCTTCGAGGAGTTTGATGGGTTGGAGAGAAATCCCCCGGATCGAGGCGGCCTGTCAACGGGCGCACATTAACCGGGTAGTGATTTTTTCAAATTTCATGCATAGTGGGGAGGAAGAGCTTGGACAAGACTTTGCTGCTGTCCTTTCCCGGCAATTGATTGTATCGTCGATGCCGTGCAAAAAAGATTTCTATTTCTGATTATCGTTGGTTTCACAGGCCTCGGGATCGGGGCTCTGTTTCCTCCACTGAAGCCTAATGCTGGGAACAGTGCTTCACATGCTGCTGACCCGGAGAGGCATGCCTTGCGCAAGGAACAGATGGGAATCGAGGGGACAAGAAAGTCAGGAAGGACTCACCCCGGTAAGCGAATTTTGGAGCTGCCACCTCTGGAGGTCGATCGACTGCGGAAGGAGCACGCTCCCGAAAAGGGAAAGCCCCTTCGTTTTGCAGAGAGATGGCCGGTAGATGTAACGCCCAGTAGCCACGGGCGCTGGAAGGCTGAGGGCTCGAGGGCCAACTGGAGTATTCGGGTCAAGGCGCCGGGGGCACAAAATCTTAATCTGGCATTTTCTCAATTTCGTCTGCCAGAGAGCGCCCGGTTGGAGCTCCGAGTAAACGGAGAATTAATGGTCAGGCCGTTCACAGCAGAGGATAATGAAAACCACGGAGAACTTTGGACTCCATTGGTAGCGGGGGATGAGTTGGAACTCGTCCTCAATGTCGCGGAGGAAGAACGCGAGCAGGTAGACCTTCGTCTGAACGGTGTGAATCGTGGCTTCCGGGCCTTCAGCTTGGCGGCGGGAATGGAGAAGTTAGAGGGTTCCTCTCCGGCGGGAGACTGCCATATTGACGTGGTCTGTTCCGCAGAGGAGTCCGGGGCTGGTGGATTGATTGATCAGTTTCGCGATCAGATAAAGTCGGCCGGGGTCTATATTCTTAGTGGGACTTATTTTTGTTCGGGAGCGGCGATTAACAACACCCGCAATGACAAAAGGCCTCTCTTTCTGACCGCAGATCATTGTGGGATTACTTTGTCAAACGCGGCAAGCATGCTGGTTTACTGGAATCACGAGAATAGTAACTGTCGCACTCGGGGGACTTCTTCCAATGCGAGCGCTGGGAACGGTCCGGTCAATAATTTCAATAGTGGCGCGAGATTGCGTGCAACCTTTGAGGCTTCGGACATGACGCTTGTAGAGCTAGATGATCCGATCAGTGAGGATCACGGAGTGTTCCTTGCAGGATGGTCCCGCGCTGGGGTTCCAGAGCTGGCGGTGGGTGTTCACTTTCCCAAAGGATCTGAGAAGCGGATCAGTTTTGACTTTGATGAGCTGCGCTCGACGACTTATCTGAGCTCAGACGAAGATGCTGGGGCCACTCATTGGAGGGTTGTCGGATGGGAACTCGGTTCAACTGAGGGTGGTTCCTCCGGGTCGCCGTTGTTTGATCAGAACGGGCGGATAGTGGGGCAGCTTCATGGAGGATATGCGGCCTGTGGGAATGATCGGTCAGATTGGTATGGTAAATTGTCGCGTAGCTGGGATGGAGGGGGATCGTCAGGTTCAAGACTGCGTGATTGGTTGGATCCCGACGGGAGCGGGGTAACTGAGCTCAACGGTATCTTCCTGAGGGATCCTGATGGTAATGATCCGGTCGATCCTCCTTCGCCTCCTGTGATTGGGTCTGCACCTCAAGATGCCATTTCCCTTGGATCGGTAGCGGCGGGGCAATACAGCTTTGATACGAGAAACTCTGTCGTAGCTGATACGGAGTTGGGGCTTTACGACTCATCTGGGACACGGTTGGGATCTAATGACGACAGCGCACTGGGCCGAGGGAGCCTTTTGACTCAGGATCTGACTCCCGGAACCTATTTTCTGGCAGCTGGTTCCTATGATACGGTGTTCAGCCAGAGCGATTTTGGTGTGGTTGCCCCCCCAGGAATCCGTGATTCAATCACGCTCAATGTAGGGGCAGGGGCATTCAATCCCGATGCTGATATTTTAGCTACGGCGACTGGAGCAGTGTCCTCGGGCGCGATCTGGTTCTTTATTGAAGTCACTGAAGCAGTCCCTGAGCTTGCGGGAGAAACTCCTGAACGGGCAATTCCCCTGGGAACAGTGTCAGGAGGATTGCTCAGCATTGATACTTCGGGATCGTCGATAGGAGATACCGAGCTGGGTGCCTTTAATAGTTCCGGTGAGCTACTGGGTTCTAATGATGACAGCGTCCTTGATCTGCAAAGTGTTCTCTCTGGAGAGCTTTCCGCAGGCACCTACTTTATTGCTGCGGGAGCATGGAATGCCAGCTTTGGGAACAATTTTGAGGTCGCAGCCCCAGCTAACCAACCATCGGTTACCGTCAATGTCCGTCGGGGCAATTTTGACCCTGCGACCGAGGTAGTCGCAACTGCGAGTGGCGAAGTTGCTACGGGGGCTGTTTGGTTCTCCCTCGAAGTTACCCAGCCTGTTCCCGAGCCGGTGGGAGATACTCCTGCCACGGCGCTCACTCTCGGTCCGATCCGTGCGGGGGTGGTCAGTATCGATACTGGGGGCTCCGCGGTAGAAGATACGGAAATCGGGCTTTATAACGCCTCCGGCGAACTATTGGCGACAAACGACGATAGTGTGCTGGGCCGGGGTAGTCTTCTTACCGGAGAACTGGCTCCGGGGAGGTATTTTCTTGCAGCTGGTTCTTATAATACGGTGTTTAATCAACAAGATTTCAGTGTGGTTGCGCCCTCAGGAATTGGTGATGCGTTCACCTTAAACCTGCGGGAGGGTTCATTTGATCCAGAAGGTGAACCCGCAGCGACCGCAGAAGGGCAGAACCGCAATGGTGCGCTCTGGTTTGTCATTACGGTTGAGGAGAACGGGCCAGGAGACTTGGATTCCGATCTCGATAATGACGGGCTGTCGCTCGGCGCTGAAATTACGGCAGGGACGGATCCCTCAAATCCGGATAGTGATGGTGACGGATGGAATGACGGTGATGAAATTAACCTCCAGTCCAGTCCCCTCGATGCTGCAGATCGCCCTTCTTCTGTCCCGGTCTTCACGGCGACTCCGGGCATAATTTCGGTATCCTTTGCCTCCCGGTCCAGCCGAACCTATCGTATCGAACAATCGATCGATTTGGAGAACTGGGTCGTCCTCGAAGGAAAGATTGCGGGCAGGGGTGCCGTGGTGTCCCGAAACATCCCCGTTGAAGGAGATCGGAGGTTCTTCAGGATCTCTGAGGAGTAGGAACGGGACCCGACAGTGATTATGGAGGACGAACAGCAATGATTCAAGACAAGGCCAGTAGAAAGCTGGAGGAGGTGGCATGAACCAGCGCTTCGCCAAAGACGTATATCGCCAAAGTGGGACTAACGATAGCCCGATGAAGCACTCCGTTGCTGAAGGTAGATCTCGCGAAGAAGGCTCAAAATTGGTGTGGAATTGGGGGGTGTATTTCAAGGCTGTGCGAGTTCTTTATTGGATAACCGGATTGGCAATCGGGATAGCGCTGATTGTCGCTATCATCATAAAGAGCAGTCAGTGACTGCATGAGAGCGGGGGGCAGCTTATTTTTTTCCGCTCGAGTCTTTTCGCACTGGTCTTTGGAAATCTAAGAGCTCTCTTCAGTTATTAAATGCCTTCGGTTTTTAGATTGGTTTTCGTTTCGGCAGTTAGCAAGATTCCCTAATGGTTTTTGTAAATCTACAACTAAGGATAAAAAAAGGGCTGGAGTCTGAATTTATTTAGGAACTCAATGTTTTACTGCAAGCAACGAGGGCCTATGAGGGCTGTCACGCAGTTTACTTCGTCCAGAATCAGGATGATCCGAGCAATCTGGAATTTTGTAGTAAGTGGGACTCGAGACAGCATTATGAAAATTATCTGCAGTGGAGAATAGATAGCGGTATCCTAGAGGATGTTTCAAACAGGTATGGAGACGGAGAACCTGTGTGGCGGTACTTTGATTTGGTTTCTGAATTTTAGACCAATACTCCCGACTAATTGATCTTTCCGCATTTGCTATAGTGACATTTTATGGTGGTCCGTTGCGCTAACAAACGGTCAACGGTTTCTTGCTGGCGAGCTCCGGGTTGGGGTAGAGTATGGTGTCTTTTTCTAGTCAAGTAGTTTGATAAAAAGTGCCGTTCGGGATCATGTTTCGTCCGAGAGTCTCGGGTGAATTCTGAGCGGAATTGTTAGCTTGAGATTTTGTATTCTTGTCGCAGCTTGATCGCCCTATAGAAAGCCAATCGAGAAAAGAATCATCATCGAATATGAGATCTTTAGACAGGGTGGCTGAGTCCTTTTATCGGTTCTTCAAAGAAGGAATTTTTACTCCGGCAATCGACGACATTTCTGTATTGACGATGGAAGAAGCCTATGAGTGCCAGAGGATGTATCAGGCGCTCAGATTTTCAGATGGTGACGAGTCCCTGGGTTATAAGGTTGGCTGTACGAGCGCTGCCATCCGTAAGCAATTCGGATTTAATGATCCTATTTGCGGTTGTCTGATAAGCCCGGGACTTGTTCATGAGGGAACGCCCCTCAAGGCAAACCAATATCATTCGTTGGCTATTGAACCCGAATTTGTTCTTACCCTGAAACGGGATCTCTTGGATGAGGATATTACCGACGATGATTTACTGGATGCGATTGAGTGCATACAGCCGGGGATAGAGCTGCACAATTACGTCTACCACTACCCACAACCCACCCGGCAGGAATTGATTTGCTCGAATGGGATTTTTGCCGGATTGATTGTGGGTCGCTCAAAGGTAAGGGCATGGGACATAGATTGGAAGTTTGAGGGGGTGACTGTCTCAGTGAATGGGAAAGTGGTGGCGAAAGGAGTGGCGGCTGACATTATGGGAAGCCCCCTTAATTCCCTGCGATTTCTTATCAGGCATCTCCACGAAAGTGGGAAGGTGCTGCAAGCCGGCGAGATGGTCATACCCGGGTCGGCAACAGAACTCATTTCAGTCGGCGCTGGAGACGAGGTCACTTGTAGCTTTGCCAATGCAGGAAAAATATCCGCGATTTTTAGCTAGACGGAAACATGCTCTGCTTGAGTCACGTTACCTTTGCGGTTGATGTGCGTATTGGTGAGGTCCCAGTGCGTTTTTCTTTGAAATATCCGGGATGGACGAACTAAATGAATATGCAATAAGTAATCATGAAATCTCGAAGACACTTTATCAATTTAAGTGGTTTTTCTGCGCTGGGACTCGTCGGAAAATCCTATGCTGCAGAGGCCGATAAGGGGCCGTTTATTCATGGGTTTAACTTCAAATTTAAAAAAGGTGTTCCTGATGAGGAAGTCGCATCTCTGATGCGGGAATTGGCGGCAGTGAAGGGGAAAATTCCTGTTCTCAAGGAGTTCTTCATCGGTAAAAATATCGCCAAGAGAACTCATGGATTTCAGTATGGTGAGATTGCGGTCTTTGATAAGAAAGAGGATCTGATGATCTACGAGAAGCATCCAGAGCATCATAAACTGGTCAAAAAGATTCTCCCGCGACTACAGATTGGGAATGGAATGGATTTTTTCCCGATTGGTGAAACGAAGACAAAACTTGGGGTGAAGAATTACAGCGGTCATTTTGTCCATGCCTTCAATTTTAAATTCAAGGATGAGGTCTCGGAGGAGGAAATGGCCGGCTTGATGAATGAGCTTGCCGGCCTGAAGGATAAGATTTCTGTTCTCAAAGAATTGGTGGTTGGAAAAAATGAGGCTCATTGGCACAGAGGATTTCAATACGGCCAGATCTCGGTCTTTGAGAGAAAAGAGGACCTGATGGCTTACGATCAACATCCTGAGCACGTAAAGCTGGTGCGTAAGATTGTCCCTAAGATTGTGGGTGGGCACGCCATGGACTTTATCCCCATAGAAGCATGAACCTTCAGGTTTATGCTTTGAGATAAAAAGTTTGTCCTGACCACTCCTGTGACTTCCGGTCATCAGGAGACATACACGGGCCTTGTAGATCCCGGGGGCCTGAGACTAGGTCCTTTCCTCGGGCTGTGAGGGTTTGTCACCAAAAACCTTACTTCCTTGCTTTGTCCTTTGGGTGTCCCGAGCCCTGAAGGACGGCGACCTCTACACTACAATTCGTCCTGTTTTTTGGTTTGAGATGAATGACGCGAATGCAGACGCCCTTGCTTGTTACATGCCGATAGACAGTAAGATTAACTGTTGAGCCTGTGGTTCTGCCCCTCCGGGCTGCAAGAACCATGTCCTCTTGCATCAGCTTTTGAGTTCTCCAGGCGGATCCCAACTCCTTCTTCAAAATAGCAGAAAACTTGTTTGAGCTAAGCCCTGTCCGGAAGTGGAAGACAGCTTGATTGCCGCTCACCTCGTGTTTCTCCAGGGTTGCGCCTGGCAGGCCTTGTGAGAAATCTGGAATATCGAGGTCCTTGCAGGCTCCATAAAGAGTCAGAGAAAATAGAACTAACAGGGCCAGTTTCATTACTCCCTTGGTATACATAAAGGCTCCGCAAGCAAGTAAAGAGCCGATGGAGTTGAAGCCTTGTGCTAACTTTATCTCTTCCTATTCCAACTCGCTCTCAATGAAAGCCAGTACGAGATCGATAAGTTCTTCCATCCCGGAGGGGAGATCCTCTTCGATCGTCGCGAGATACTCCGCCTCCGTTTCGCTGTAGTCGTTCCGGTCCGGGCTGCAGCTTCCACACCAACGGCTTGCGTTAAGAGAATCGACCAGTGCTGCTGCACCAATCAGATCGAAGGAGTTGATCACCCGCTGTTGATTGATTTCGCTCTGCCAAAACTCGTGCAGGCAGTCCTCACTTTCGAGGATTGGAACGGTTTCATAGACATCCATCAATGCTCGCTCCTCGCGACTGAGAGCGCGCTCGGGCGCCTCGCTCTCCAAGCGCTCGACGAGCGCCTCCACCTGATCGGGCCATTCCACGGGTTCTTGACTTAGCATCGCAAGCAGGGTCTAAGATCCCAAAGCAACCTTGGCAAAGGAAAATGCACACCTGGACATAGCGAAATCATAGAAGGGTCTTTCAGAATCAGGCGACAAACGATGAGGCTCGTGGCTGCTGGTAAGAAAATCGTCCTGAGGCCATCCGCTTCCGTGGCGCCAGTGGTGTGTGCTGTTATGGATACGATATTTTTTAACGAATCTCAAAAGTGAACCAGAGGGCTGTCTCAGGAGTTAATATCCCTGTTTCACGTCCGCCGGGATAATTCAGAACAAACTCTCCTCCGGCTGAGTCGATGTTTACAACCGAGAAATTTTCACCGAAGGTGGTATTATATCCTCCAAGAGCCACATAGTATCTCCCGGGAACAAGTTCTTCAAACGCCAGGCGGCTGGTAAGAATCTGTAACTTATTGGTAAGCTCTGTGGTATCGTCGTTCTGAGCCACAAGGGCTCCGCTCCCGTCGTAGAGACCAAGTTCCGTATCAAAAGAGGAGCCAAGGGAGTCGATAATAAACCCTCTCCAGTCTGCACTGAGTGTTCCGAGGTTTAAGGAGTCGGGACCTGACAATCCAGGCCCTCCAGTGGAGGGCTCGCCGTCGTTCTGGCCCACATTGAAGCGAAAGAAGGCGGAGTTTTCCTCGGGTCTGAACTCGAGGCAGATGCTGCCATCTTTCACTGAGACCGAGGATGGACTCACCATGAAAGGGACAAAGGATTCCATGTCCAGAGACTCAAAAATATTAAAGTTCAGCTGGACGTTCCCTTCCTGATTCAAGCCCACAGTATACCTCGCCGACATCTCACGAATCTGATCTTCGGTGAACCGTTGATCTCTTTCCATGATTGCGGTCTCCAGTTCCTCCTCGAGTCTGGAGATTCGAGGGTCGGGAGTATTCCAGATAGCGGAGCTAAGATCAGTGTCACTGAGATTACTTGCAGATAGGTTGGCTCGGCTCAGGTCGGCCGCGTTGAGGACTGTTCCCCGGAGATCTGTTCCGCTGAGGTTGGCTGCGACCAGAAGCGCACCAGCCAGATTGGTATTACTCAAGTCAAGACCCGAGAGATCTGCGCCACGCAGGTCAACATTGGGTCCAATCTCAAATGTGGTGTTACCCGCCCTGACGATTCCGGTCCTCAGCCCTGTTTCCGGATCCGCAGATTGCTCAATCCACTCGGAGTATGCCGGAAGAAGAAACAGCATGAGGACAATAGTAATAATGGTGCTTGTGGTCATTGTGCGGGAGAGGTTTTAGAGTCTACCTTTGCAAAGAATGAAGAAAATCCAGTGGGAACTACTTTAAGCGAGCCCCGTGCACAGGCGGATCGGAGCGAATTGGCATCTAATAAAAAGCAGGATTCGAGTGATAACACGCTACGGAATTGTCGCCAACCAGTTGGAAATAGATTGCGGAATTTCCGGTATTCGCTGTCTGAACTGAAATATTGCTGAGACCTTGTTCACTCAACCAAGAGGGAGAACCAGAGCGGTCCGCTCGGATTAACTCCAGAGCTGCTCAGGGCGATAGGCGCAGCATTATTTTCTCCACTTATCACATTAACGGTGAAGGCGTCGGTGATACTAGTCGGCGCAACCACGCTGAAACCAGACGGATTAAAAGTAGTGTTATAAGCGCCGGTTGCGATGTAGTAGGTTCCTGGTGCAAGAGCAATGGTGATCCTGCTGAGAAGTCCAAGGTCAGTAGCATCGTCATTTTCGGCGATAAGGTTGCCTTCCGCGCCGAAGAGGCCGATCTCGGTGTCCCCAACAGCAGAGCCCCTGGTATCAAGGACCAGTTCGCCCGATGGAATTCTTCCGAGACTAATCGCTTGCTCTCGACTACTCCCGTCACCAGTAGGAAGGGCAGGAGGAGGAGTCTGAAACACCTTATAAAAGGCTTCTGCTTCGACAGCTGCATCATCTACTACAAGAGAAGTTTCTGAACCTGGAGCTGCCTGAATATCCGTGAGTATGCGCGGCCATGTCGCCGGGTCCGCGCTGAGTTCGGTGCTTTTGGCGATCTCAAAAAACTGACCTGGTGCAGATTCCCAAGTCAGTTGGGTGCTATCTCGTTCCGCATCGTGGCTTACCTCAACAAGCCTCACTTCAGGAGTCACCGTGTCCACGGCATTGCTACCTCCGATCGGGTGGACAGGCGGGCTGCCACGGTCAGTGTCACCTAGGGCTACGATCCCGTTGATTCCAGGGCCACTGATGCC
Source organism: Roseibacillus sp. (assembly GCA_002709915.1). Classification (GTDB taxonomy): domain Bacteria; phylum Verrucomicrobiota; class Verrucomicrobiia; order Verrucomicrobiales; family Akkermansiaceae; genus Roseibacillus_B. Next base: position 28,225 of record PARF01000092.1, read on the forward strand.
GACGTCATACCAGTCACCGCCAGCCTGCTCGCCGAAAACGTTGTCGAACGGAAACATGCCAGGAGTCGTAATGGTGAAGGTTGTGACTTGGTTTTGTGGGCAGCAGTTGTGCTGCGCCGTGACCTGTCCGTCCACGGTATCCATGATGAAGAAGTTGGTATCATCAGCCCCGAGGTGGATGTTGTAGGTGCCCGGGGAGAAGCTCGACATGTTGAGGTATCCGTTAATGCGCACCGTGAAGTTCTCCCCGCCTCCGTCGAGCCATGGACGGTTCCGGGTGGAGATTTGATCGCCGCCGACACCGTGACTTGCGAGAGGTTCAATGCCATCGAAGGAACGAAGTGGGTTTGGAATACCTGAGACGTGGATGTTGTAGTTGCCCTCGGCCTGGTTGTTGAAGATCACCCCGCCGGCGTAGTGGTTCTCCTGATAATTTAAGCCGGTCTGGGTAAGATCGGGGGTGTAGGATCCGGGAACGAATTCGTTGATTGGAATGAAGGAAGGCTGCACTACCGGAGCCGGCGGGCCGCTGGTCGCATCGTTTGGATCAAAGTTTTGTTCAATCTCGAACCTATCGCCAGAGCCGTCCCCATCGGAGTCGGGGAGCGTTGGATCGGTTCCAGTGTCATTTGCGTCTACGAAGGTCCCGGTCCTGGTCTCTACGCCATCTAGTAGCCCGTCTCCATCGGTGTCTGCGTTGGTAGGGTCAGTGTTAGAGGAAATCATGGAAGAAAGGGAGACGCGCTCTCCGGTCGAGGAGATTAAGATCTCCTGCACGCCAACGCCGTTAAATCCATTCACAAAAATATTGAAATCGTTAATCTGGCTAACGAGGTCTGTGCTAAAATCAATTTCCTGGTCGGGAACCAAGGTGTTGAAAGCGAGCAGGGGGTCGGAGAAGGTAAACTCCCGGCCGGCACTTCTCAGGGTAAGTGTGGTGCCCGGGACAGACTCCCGGAAGCCGATTGATGGTGGGTTGGAGAGGCTGCCCGCAGGGAAGGAAATAGTCCCGGTGACAGCATCGGACCAATTAAGTTCAAAGACGAGACCCGCCTCAGCACCGTCTGGGAGCCCATCCGCGTCGGTATCCGGGTTACAGGGATCGGTCCCCAGGTCCAGCTCCGTTCCATTGGGTATTCCATCTTCATCAGGATCCGCGTCGGCATCGGCGATATTCTTGTCCAGACAGCTATATTGATCTTCAATGGAGTCGGGAATACCATCTCCATCGAGGTCACTGGGTGGTAATGAGATCGAGAAAGTAAACCATTGGACGCCATTAGGTGGAGCCTGTCCGCTGATGGGTTGCTCCGAACCAGCAGTCAGAATGAAGTTGCCCGGAGTCGTGGAGTTGCTTTGAGCAGCAAAATCATCTCCGAAAACCGTGTTATACTGGCCGACCGCGACGAAGTAAGTGCCGGGCGTCAGATTGGGTGCGGTGATTGCACCTTGGCGAGTGCCATCGGGCAGATCATCGTTTTCCAGTATCAGGTTACCTGTAGAACTGAAGAGGGCAATTTCGGTATCAATAGAGGACCCGGCGGTGCTCAACTGCAGGGGACTATTGCTGTTGCCAACCACGCCAAGGGCCACCGCATCTATGGGAGGGCCCGTCGCTACCGTGCCTATCGTAAAAGTATACCAAGTGATTGAACCGGGACTAACACTACCAGGCACGATCGGGTCAAATGGTGGAGCGCCACCACCGCCCGGAGTGTTTTCGCGGCTTGGGGTCAACGTGTAGCTGCCGGACGTTGTTGAGGTAGTAGTGACCTCAAACCTTGAGCCGAAGACGGTATCAACCAAGCCGACGGCAAGATAATATCGACCTTCGACTGGCGAATTCCAAGTGATCCGACTGTTCCTATCGAACGGCCAGAAAATGTCGTCATTTTGTTCGAGAACGTTGCCCCTTGAATCGTAGAGTGCGATCTCTGTATCGGGTGGAAACGTAAACAACGGCGGGACTCCTCCTCCCCGCCCAGTTGCCTCAAACCGCACGTAGCCCCAGTTAACCTGACCAAGTGACCCGAGGTCTCTCGGATTCAAAGGGGGGGCTTGAGAAAGGGCCTGAACTGAACTCAAAACCAAAACGATTAGAACCCCAAGCTTGGCGGGGCGAGTCAAGCAGGGAAGGCTTCGGAAAAAAACAAGGAACATGGACAATAATTGATTGGTGCTTAAGGCAAACAGTGAATTTATCATCATCCTATTTCAAGCCTGTTTCCTGAGACTGAGGAGGTGGATCGCTGGTGGCTTAAAGGCAAGGCAACTAGGGATTCGTTGATGTTCCCGATATCAGAGTCTCAATGCGTCTCCTCTCAGAAGCAACGCGCAGCGGGGAGGCTTGCGTCCGGCCCCCGAGAGGTGATACGAGTGAAAAAATGAAACTCAGCCCTGTTATGTCTGTGGCACTAATTGCCCTTCTGTCGTCCTGCGCCTCTCCACCATCCAATTTATCAGTGGCCCAGTTAGAGGGAACCCGCTCGGCCCGGCAATTGAAGAGTGCGGAATCCTACCAAAAGCGCATGAGTGACATAAGGTCAGCTCACAGGTTCTGGGGTCCTCAGGCATATGATACACGTCGGGAGGAAATCGACAGCGCCCGTGCCCTGCTGTTGAACTCGGTCTATTCTGATTAGCCTCGCCTCTCTCGCGATATAAACCTACTGCGACCCAGGCGCAGTCGGCAATCACGGGCTCTTGTGGCTACCGCGGGCCGGGTGAGGTTTCTGCTTGGTGGGGGCGGACTTCGACGACCAAGGTTCTTGCCAGCTTGTCGTGCCAGCCCTGCTTCCTCTTATCGAATGCCACCCAGATCACACCCAACAGCCCAAAAAGCATAGCTGGGAAATAGGCTAGATATCTTACTACGCATTGTCCGATTGAGAGCTTCATTCCCGTATCGGCATTAATGATTTTAATCTTCGTGATCATTTTTCCTGGTGTCGCTGACTTATAGATCCAGAAGACAATCGATACAAATGCGGGCATTACGTAGGTCAGCAATACCTCCCAGACGCCATGCATTTTGAAAACAGGGTAGTCTCCTACAAGCCAGTCAACCCCATAAATAGCAATGAGAGCTGGGACTAGGAGCACTGAAAAGAGCATGCTGTCGATAAGACCAGCAGCGACTCTGATCCAGAACCCTGCATAGCTTATGGTGCCGTCCACGCCGTTCATGCTTTCTTCTTTACAAACTCTATTAAACGCCGGGGAACGGAGAGCTCAAGATCTCTCCGTTGATTTGGTGGAGAAGCCTTGTGGCTGCTTAGTGGAACCGAGTAAAGAGGTACAAAAATTACTTTCCCTATCCGTTCATCTAACCATGTCCTCTCTCTTCACCGTGCATTCATAATGACGATGAAGTCATTGATCAGACCGATAGTTTCCCAACTCATCGGTGACTAGACCTTATTGCGTGCACTGTCTGAGTCTGTCGTATTCTGTTGGTCCTACGTTGTAATTTGCCTGAGGTGGCGGGAGCGTTTCCCGTCCTAAGTCATTGGAAAACCCCATTAATCCCTCCCGGCGCAGTCGGCAGTCAGATAGTGGGTTGTTGACGGACATCGGGGGGCTTGTTGGAGTGAGTGCTTATTGTTGCCGCCGATGAAAAAGTTCTGGGAATACCTGAGGGATATTTGGGAGGTGATGTTTGAAAATTTTGTTAGTGAGCTGTAGGGTGTGGTCTGGGGCGCTATTGCCTTGGGCACTATCCTGTTAATTAGCTCTGTCTTAGTGGAATGTTAATCTTGGTTTTTGTGTCTGCTCTGGAGTCGAAATTACGCACTCTTGGCAAGTGAGGATGCTTAGTCTCGACGACTGCCGAGCAACGCGCGGTGCGGGTATCAGAGCAGCTTATGGGGTGGTTGAAGAAAACCAAGAACAGGACTGGTCCGGTCTGTAACTGTGTCGTTTCCTGGAAGGGGGTGAAGAATAGGGGGGGGAGAGTGGTATCGACCTCATAACGGATGCTCTTCAAGCTAAATGGAAGCGTAATGGGCTGCGGCCCTATTTGGGACCTGCCGGGTTCTCAAAACGGATCATGTGGGAAAAGTCGCCTCGGGAATGGGTAACAGTAAGCAGGTGGTAAAAAATAATGACCATGATGCCGGACGGCGAAAGGCAGAGAGCAAGAAATGGTTTTCCTTGGGTCCAGATACGGTCAACAGTAAGTTGGAGAAGGTAGGATGAAGGAGCGTTTGAAAGAGGGCGTATATCGCCAATCCGATTCTCTTAAAGAGGTCACGAATCAAACTCACCAAGCGGAAGGAGGCAGGAGGAAACCAAGGTTTACTCCGGGTAAGGACAGGGAAAAGAGGGAAGAAAGAAAGCAGCAGTTATTAGAGGAGCTCGGGGACTTTGACTGGAAGTTCTGGGGGCGCGTGCGGATTGTAATTCTTGTTCTCGCAGTGACCGGGCTAATTGCACTAGTGATTTACGGTATCAACGCAAACTTGAGGTAGTGGCATGAGTGAGGAAGTATTAATAAAGGTAGCCACCGGTTAGGCGGGAAAAGGGTGATTGTGCCTACCGGGGGCGGCCGCACCCGGAGGCGGTGTCAGGTTGGTGATTATAGGGGGTTCTGTATGCGTTGTAGAACCACGGCACTCACCACACCGTTACCTGGAAGAGCACCCAAAAATAGAAAAGGTTCTAACCGAGGCAGACATAGCATCCACTGATGCCGATCGCGGCAATGGCCGTGCCCTTCTGATGAGGTCTGCGCATCCTGATCTGTCTACAGGCACAATGCCCACAGAAGGCCCCGAATGCGGAACTGGATCCCGCTCTGATTACCTGATAGCGAACCACTTCGGGACTTCTCCATCGCCCGTCCGTTCACCGCCCAGCACCCAGCTCAGATTGAAGCTCGCTGCAAATGCGCCCTCGTGACGGAAGGCCTTGCCGCCTTCAAACAGAATACAGATCGTCCCCTCGCTGGCAGTGCCGGGGCGGCCTGCGGTCAAGGACGAGTAGGCACTGACCGGCTTGTAGACCGAACGCTTGATAGGCCAGGTCTGGGCACCATCGAAGCTGGCCCACACGGTGACATTTTCCCGGTTCCCTCCAGGAGTGTC
>PARF01000093.1 GCA_002709915.1 Roseibacillus sp.
GGTTGCAATCTCCTGAGAGGGGAAGAACCGAGTGGTCTCAGGATTTTACCGATAACGAACAGCGGGGATTCCACTAGTGACTGGAGCAATGTTTCGCTATCACCGTGGGGGATACTGTATTTAGCCGGCCCCCCGGCCAAGCCTCGGAGGCCCTAACGGTTTCAGGGGTTGCTACAAGAACCTCAACTAAACCAGCCAACCTGTTTACTCCTGTTAATCACAACCAATATCAGCTCTGTTTGCCATCGATTGCCAACAGCATGATCACCGCCGCAATCCCCAGGCGTCGGTCCAGCAGGCCTTGGGAATCCATACTGAAATCCAGTTTAATCGTGCTCACAATGGGATTGAAGTTTCGAGTAAACACGGAAACAGGCTTGTTCCCGATCGTCCCATAATAGTTCTGAGGCAACAACCAACCTACCATGACCCGTCGCAGTAGAGCCAAAGCGGCACTGTCCTCCAAAATACTTCCAATCTCCTGTCCCGCTGAATCCAGAAGCACCCATTCATCCCGCAGCATGGATTTTAATCCCTTCCTTTTAAGGCTACCCACGCGCAGGCCTCCTTGCTGCGAATCATGCACGTGATAAGTGGCCCCAAAGTCGATGACCTGGTCAGTCCGGACCGTCAAGACCTCCGTAGCCATGTCTTCGCCTGTGTATATCCGGATGTCCTCCTTCAGCTTGAACGCCTTTTGCTTACAGTACAACACGACATTTCCGGACGGATCAAATATGTGAAACGCGCCACCAAACAACTTGAGCACCTTGCGCCGAGCCAGATAGCTCGAGTGTTGAAATGGGATCAGCGGAGGAGGGGCTTGATTACTCATAAAACTTTGAGCGGCATATTCCATAATCCATAAAATTGAAAGCATCCAAAACCGCGCGCCCTCCTCTACACATATTCCCTGCGCCTCTCCAATGCCGTTTGCTAGCTACCAGAATTCCCACACGTGCCACCGCACCCTGCTAAGCTAGGATCACTCCTCCCCAGTTCCTGCTAGCTGTATGCAAATTTTTAAGTCTCCCTTTAGATGATTGCCCACTTCTGAATGAAGGTCGGACACCTCATTAATTTCATGCAGATCTGTGAAAAGATCGCAGAGGCACACGGACTTTTGATCCCAATCCTGAAGCTTTCGCTATATCATCAGATACTTCTCCAGGTATCGAACCTCCAATTTCCAATGATTTTCGACACCCCAGATATACCGCAAACTCTCGTCCGAGTTCATCGGAATCAGGTTGTGCATTAAAGTAGTCGATCCAAAGACGATCTTTCTTTTTTGACCTTTACCTCATTTGGAAGATTAACGCCGACCAGATGGCTGGGTACTTCAAAACCTACATCCGTTACAATCGTGCGAAAATATCGATCACGTAGCCCGGATTCTTGGATCGTCTGCTTTACACCTGTCTTGGACATCCACTACATCCTCAGCTTTCAGTCAGTAACTGATAGGGCGAGACGCTGCTTCGCGCCTCCTACCAGCTGTATTGTTGCTCTATTTTCGTCGATTTCGATCATCTGATTAGCCGGAACTCCTTCAAAGATTTGCCTTTTCCCATTTGGCCACGACACCTCTAACTCCTCGATTATCTCGCTCTCTCCTACTCCAAAGTGGGCCACCCTGGAAAATTGCGATGCGTAGCCATCCCCAGCAGATATTATTCTCATCTGCTGGTTATCGCCCGACCGGATACGAATGATCGCACCAACTCCATCCCTGTTATTTTGCCGTCCACGCAGACGGATCTGGAGCCAGCACCCTCTTGCCACCTTGTTGACGTAGTACTGAGCCTTGGATTTATAATTGGTGATGATCATATCAACATCACCGTCCCGGTCGAAGTCGGCCATGGCCATTCCGCGTCCGTCGCCAAGACTATCAACCCCATAGGCAGTAGCCCCTTCGACAAACCCTCCATTGCCGAGGTTCACTAACAGTCGGTTTCGTTCGTTACCGTTAAATGAACGATCTCCGATAAAGGCATCGCTGTAGAGATATCCTTTTGCAAAAGGCTTATCCGATGCGACCGCACCGGAGTTGAATGCCGCTCACAAATCGTGAGGGTCTTTCCCTGTGATCCATCCATCGGTGGCATATATGTCAAGATCTCCATCGTTGTCTATATCGAGGAAACCAGAACTCCAGTACCATCCGGCGGGACGAGCCTCCGCATCCATGGATGCATTTGTAAATGTATGATCTTCATTTTGCCTGAAGAGGGAATTCCCTGCCATCGCGATATTCCCGATATTGGTCCAGTTATCTCCCATATAGTTCTGCAAGTCAGTGAGTATGGGATTGTCGTTGCCAACCTTTCCCTCCCGAATGAATTTCCAGACGACCCTCTTGGCGGTGATCGGTTGGACGAACCAACGCTGATTTGATCTTACTGCCCCAACGTAGAGATCGAGTCGTCCGTCATTGTCATAATCCCCCCAGCTTGTGCTCATACTACCCCCTATTCCTAGAGCACCCACCTCTTTCGCGACGTCTGTAAAGGTCCCATCACCCCGATTCTGATAGAGAGCATTGCGACCGAAGTCATTGGCAACATAGACATCCTGATCCCCATCCTCATCATAATCCGCAGCCCCAATCGCAAGCGTTAGCCCTATGTCCCCCAGGCCGGATTCCACGGTAACATCGGTAAAGGTGTTATCCCCGTTGTTCCGATAAAGAACGTTTGGCTCTCCGTTCCGGGTATAAAGAAAGGAATCCGGGAAGGACGTCTCGGCGTTCACGAAGCGTCCAAGGTACAAGTCGAGATCTCCGTCGGTATCGTAATCGAAGAACGAAAGGGAGGTTACATAGTCATGATTTTTGATTCCAGACACAGTGGTCACATCCCGGAAGGTCCCATCTCCGTTATTAACAAAGAGATAATTGGGGCCAAAAAAGGCCCCGAGAAAGAGGTCTTGGTCTCCATCGTTATCAATATCGGAGAAGCAGGCGACATTAATATGCCATACGTGATCAAGACCAGCGGTTACTGTTCTGTCCATAAATGTGCCGTCACCCTGATTTCGATAAAGGACAGGTTGAGTGCCGTTACAAAGGAAGACGTCATCGTATCCATCATTATCAAAGTCAGCGCTGGCGGCACCGGCATAGGCATGGCGCATCGTTTCAAAAGTCAGATTGTAAGGCCCTGGGCAATCATGTCCTGTACAGGCACGGTCACCGTCGAAACGCGGATCTACCTCAAGAACAAAGTTGATTCCCCTTTCTTCGGCTTCATCGATAAAGTGATTCCCGGGGCCACTCACAGTCCACCCCTTAACAAGCTTTCCCGATACGATTCTCCAACGACCATCTTCTCCACGCTGAAAGAATGACTCGATCAGGCCGTAATCCGACTGCGTCGAGGTGGTTATCTCAAAGCGAAAGGTCCCCCGCGCCTCCTTTTCAGAAATAATTTCATCAAGCAAATGCAGCTTGAAGACAACGTCCAATAGGACTGGGCGCTCTTCTCTTAAGTCGACGAAGAAGTCACCAAGGCTTGGACCGGTCTCTTGCGGGATCCATTTCATCACATCAACCTCATGCCCGTGCTCCTGCTCTGTTATGATCCACGCGGCCTGGCCTCCGAGAATAAAATCATTCATCCTTCCGGTATCGTTTCTCCGGAAATCCTTCGCGAATTGCTTGAGAGAATCGATGATCTGGGTTCCTGTCTCCTGGAAGTGAGAGCCCCGTTTTTCAAGATTCATCATAAATGACCATAGACCCATGGCCCCGATGGTAATGATGCTCACTCCGATCGCCGCTGCCGAGCGAATCCGACAAAGAAGCTTCGGGGTATCCCGCGAGCTTCCCGGAAACCAGATCCTCACCAGAGTCGCCACGATGTCGGGTAGAACAAAGGCAAGAACAAGAATCGTGGCAATATTGACAAACTTCCACTGTGGCGAATTGGAAGCGAAATAGATGGCGGACTCGTGCACTCCGCTCTGAAGAAACATTCCGGCAAAACAGGTCTCCGCGATGAGAGCTAAAAGAAGGGATCCCGTAAACCGGAAGGCTCTCCGGGAAACAGTGTTAGAGAGTCGCACACCCCTTCGGAGCTCGACAAGAAGCAGAAGGGCCGCCCCATCATGGGCAATACCGTACCAGGGATGCCAGTGGCCAAAAACATAAATGAGGACTACTTCGGCAATACCCCGTGCCATCATGAATAACCAGAAAAGTCGGAATAGATTTCGAAGCGATTTATCGATTCGTCGATCTTTCCAAAGGAAAAATGGCAGGAGAAACCAGGCGATCAGCGCGTAGGCAAGCCACGCCATTTTGGGAAGAGAGATTTCTCCTCCATGCTGCAAGCCCGCATTCTGACGGAAATAGAATACTGTAGTAATTACGAGAGCGCCCAGAAGCAGCCCTCCAAGCCAGAGACGTATCGCACGAAGGGTCATAGCAGGGCTGTTTCTACGTAGGGGATGCGGTCATCGATTTCAACCGGGTCATCAAAGGTGACCGTGAAGAGGCGTCCCGCGAAAGGGGTTTGCGGATAGTCACGTAAGACGGGTAGGCGAGGGTCTCTCTCATGAAGCCCGGCAATCATATGGGTATGAGAGCTTCCTATTGATTCGTTATAGATGGAACGGAGTAGTATACGATAGTCCTCGACGGTATCGGTCGCGGAAAAAGCGATATAAAAGAAAGATAACGGCTCATCAGTCGCGGGGAGTGGTGGTGACCGGAAGAGGTTGATAAGGGGGCGCAGGACTCCGATGGCTCCTGAGTAGCTTTTGATCACCGTCTGCCGGAACGGCATTTGATTCCAGGCCGCCATGACCCCGACAAGTTTTCCTTCTCGGAACAGCATTCGAAAGTCGTTCGCTTGGAGATTCTGGAACCGGCCATCGAGGAGAGTCCTCTCGTCATATACTGGTTGAAACTGCATCTTTGTTTCATTCATTTTCGCGACTATTGCTGGAATATCCCCGGCGGTGGCGGATCGGATCTCAGCCGGAATTTCCGGAAGTCTCTTCTTCAGCGAGATCATGGGTGTAAGAACCCGTCCCTGGTCAAGGTAGCGGGGCATGTCTGCGCGGTTGGCCCCCACTGTCCTGAGCGCAGTCTCATTATCTTCCACAATGACTGTGGTATAGATCGCTGTCCTGCCGTCTCGATGAAGTTCCCGAAGGTAGCGATATCCCCTTGCGAGAGTCATCCCCCTCCGAAGCTTTGGAACAACCCTCAGGTCGCTCAGGTATCCCCCATCAATGACCTTCCCATTGAGAAAGGTGGGACGGATTGCCCGGGTCGCAGTGCCAACGATCTCTTCCCCGACCTTCGCGATGAAAACCTGAGTAAATGGCCCTTGGATTCGGGTCGCCGAGAAATATTCCGGTTCACGGAGGAAAGCCACCGAGATCGATCCACCCATCGGGGTTTTGTGAAGAAGTGCACGTAGTTCCTCATCATCGCTCTCCTTTGCCGGTTCAAACCGCACGTGGCACCCTTTTGCGCTAGCGGGCATAGCTTCCTCCTAGTATTTCAAGCCACCCCAGTTCCTGCCGCAGGTGTGCGGGTTTCACGTCACCCCCTTTTTGACCAAGCGCTTCACAACCTGTGATATATCGCTGGTCTCCTTCGGTCACACGGATTCCTCTTACCGGGCCGAGTTGCCCCAGATTCCGACAGTGGTTGTAATGAAAAGATCTACGAAGGAGGCCCTCTACTTCTGCTGCAATTTCCTCGAATCGGTCAGTTTCAATGAAAAGATTATACCGAGGGGGTTTATCCCATTGCGGAGCGAGCATCACAAAACCTGATAGCTCCAGTTGCTGGAAGGTCGCACCGACGAAGGTCTCGCTCAGCTTCTCCCCACAAAGGTCGCTGACATTGCCATTCCGTCCGACGAAACGGATTGCACCGGGAGCGATAACCTCAACCTGATCATCAAGGCGGTAGCGCGCAAAACCTCCTCCCGTTGTTTGTACTACTGTATATCTCTTCCCTTCCTCCAGCTCATCCACCAGCCGAACTCTTCCGTCATCCCCAATGAATTCGAGGAAGTGGGAGGTGATTGCCGGGGCAGGGGCAGAGGAACCAACAAGGGGAACAGTAACAACCCCTTCTGTCGCAAGAAGCCCCTTACCTTGAATGGGAATCCCTGGAAACAGGCTCTCTAATTCGGGCAGAAAACGGGAAGCGGCACCATCCGTCCAGCAACTGATCAGAGATAACTTCGGCCAGAGGTCTGAGGGCTGTTTTCCCGCGGGCAGATGTCCCATCAGCGTAGTCAGGAAACTTGGATTCCAAACTGAGAGAAATCGAAGGTCCCGACACTCAATGAGCGCCTCCATAGTCCTTTTGCGGCAGGATTCCATATCGATCGCTCCAGCAATAGAGGACGGAACCGCCATCACCGACCTCACTACCCTCTGAGCAAAGGGACTGAGGTATTCGGCATCGTCAGCGAATCCCACCGGAAGCCCTCCCGGGGTGACCTCACCCTCGTGAATGGCAGGGCTGATCGACCAGTATTGCCTGCCCCCATAAAGACCCTTGTGGTTTCTGTAGAGGTCATAGATCCAAGTCCCAACCGCATTTTGAAACTCTCTTCTGAGCGATGCTGTGTAGGGAATGTATTTGGCGGCTCCCGAGGAACCGCTCGTTTTTTCAAGCATCAAAACCGGCTCAGAGGTCAGGACTCCATGCTCTCCCTCCGTGATCCGGCGGATCCAAGGCTCAAGATCTTCATAAGTGACGAGTGGAACGCGCTTCTGGAATTCCTCGACCGAAGCAATCGAGGCGTAGTCATACTTCCGCCCGTAAGCTGACCCCGCATTATTCCTGAGAAATGACGCTAGAATCTTTTCTTGAGCGCGCCGCGGACACCGCCTGGCCTGCCTGAAACGCCGAGACGCTGACAAGCTCGAGAGCATCCACAACACATTGCCTGCGAGCGGTTGCATTAGGATGCTACCACCTCCTTTGTCATGGTCTTCTCTGACTGAAGAGACCCAAGAATTTCCTCCGCGATTAGATTTGCGGTGCGCTTGGTATTTTCGATGGTGAATTCGGTAAGGCAGACCATTTCATCTCCCCGGAGATACTCTTTGTTCCGCTCGACAAAGAAGCGGATGTGGGGATTTCGTAACTTATGCGTGTTTGGGACAGCCAGGTCCGGATCTAGGCATTCGCGTGGATTCGCTACACGCACGATACCCTGCCGGTATTCCTCGGGAAATTTCATTTCGGCAAGGGTATCAATAATCTCCTGCTCGAAAGCAGGGGTAGCGGTCGCGTGGTTTGGATAGAACTCCCTGAAGTAGAGTGGCAGGAACATGTAGGTTCGGAATCCGCTGACGATCAGATACCAGTAGAGCGCAATCTCGGGCTCATCCCGTTTCAGCTCGGCCATGAAACGGCACCATGTATGGACAAGCTCCTGCTCTCCCCAGTAGTCCCGATCTATGATCGTGCTACCATTAAAAATCGCACGAATCGGCTTCCCACGAATCTCCAGTTCATAAAATTTCATGGTGGTAAACCCACGAATTATTCCACTCTCATCCGACAGGGTCAGGATCCAGTCCTTCTCTGCGAGGTCGTCTTCGAACATCCCCCGATCCACGTTCTGGTAGTAGCTCTCCCATAAATCGAAGAAAGCATTCTTCTGGTATTCGGTGACCGTGGACCTGGGTATAATCGCGCCATTAAGTTTCCTGTTCATCATCATATTCTTATCGAGACCTCCTGAGACATATCCTTGAGTTTACGGGATCCCTTCAACGCGTTTCGCCGCAGGGCGTGGATATGGCGTCCTAGAAGATCGACCTTGGTATGGGTGAAGTTCCGTCCGAATTCCTTCATCTGCGCCCCTTGGATCTCCAAGATGTCTACATCCTGCTGGATCACCTTTCGGCAATACCACTTTAAGAAGGGCTTCGTAATGAGGGTGGGCAAAGGAAGCTTCCAGATGATTGCGGTTGTCACATCAACGACAAACTCCTCCCGTTGGGTGCATTGTGAGACAATCAGGAATTGGTGATCGGTTCCGTACTCATAATCTACCCGGGAAATAGAGGGGAGAATGAACCGGTCCGTATGTTTCTGTTTCACCCCCTTCGGGAACACCAGACGGGGGCCGATCCCCTCCATCGGTTTTTCATCAAGGAAGGTGACGACAACTGATTCCCCGGACCGCGTCACCCGCGTCTGTACGGTATCCTGATCTTCATTCCTGAAGAGGCCCGGATGGACAAAAATCGTGTGTGGGACATCGAGAAAATTTTCGAGGCACATATCAACCGGGGCATGAAACCTCGTCTGCATGAAAAACGTGGTCCACCCCTCTTCCCCATAATGGGGAAACTCAAAAGGCTTGCGGGTTGGTTCCTGCTCCCCGATCCAGACCCAGAGTTGCTCCTGCTGCTCGATGACAGGCAGGGATTTCATGGATTGCACTCGGGGAAGGCGTTCTCCGCTGCAAAGTGATGGGATACCTTTGAGACGTCCCTGTCCGTCATAGGTATACCCGTGGTAGGGACATTGGACGCAGTCATCGACTACTTTCCCGGCGGAGAGAGCCATTCCGCGATGCGCACACCGATCCCGTAGGGCATGGGGGTCCCCCCCCTTATCTCGCCAGAGAACCAATGACTCCCCCTCGACCTTCCTCCTGATAGGCGTGGCCTTGAGCTCGGAACCTGCCGCAGCGATATACCAGTAGCCCTTAATAGTATCCATGATGAATGATTTCATTCCCGGTCGATGCGCCCTCTATCCATAATTGATTGAAACTTCCCTGCTTTATATCAGCTACAGAACATCGATCGTAATTGAAACATTTTACCTTCGCATTGATTTGGTCGATGTTTGTTTCAGCTGGTTCTGATCCCTTACTCGGTATTAACCACTCGGCAAAACTTCCTCAGCACTGCATCACTCGGGACCCAGCCGGGGCTGAAATCGATTGCATCAAGAATCTTCTTATCGTCAGCCAACAGGAATGCGAGAGCGAGCATTGCGCGGATCCACTGATCCGGCCGCCGCCGAGGCAGCAGGAAGGCAAGCTGCGTGGCAGTCCCTCCACTGCTACCGGGGCGGGCTGTAAAAACGGTCTGGAATAAAAACGGTTTAGTCACAGTCAGGAGGGCGAAACTACCGCCATCTGACATGAAGGTAACCGAAAGCCCTTCCCGCGTTGATCCTGTCAGCAATCGCTTGTACCTCTGGGTAAACTGCGCTTCATATTTAAGGGTCAGTCCGTGCTTATGGGTCTGCTCACAAATCATTTCTCCTGAGAGTTCCATTCGATGAACAGGACCCAAGTGACTGACATCGAATCCGTTTCCGATCACCAGATGTGGATGGGCACGCAGAGTTTGTGATGGGGTTAGAATCACCTTCGACAGTGATTCGTGTGCATCTGGAAGGGGGCGAAAAGTCCTGCCTAGAAAAACCCATATAAGTCCCCATCGCTCTTCCGTAGGGTAACACCTTAGCCGTCGGTCGGGTGGAAGATCGCAAGTGGGGGCAACAACGCAACGACCGCCTCCATCGAACCGCCAGTGGTGGAAGGCACACCGAAGACTATTATCTATCACCTCACCCTGGGAAAGGTCAGCGCCCGTATGGGGACAGGCTGGCTCTTGAGCATTGAGTCGGCCATCCGCACCGCGCCAAAGCACCAATTTTTTACTGCCCACGGAGAACGGTAATACCGCACCCGACTTAAGTTGGCGGCTTCTCCCAAGAGCATACCAATCCCCACGAATCCTCTCTGGATTAGCGAACAAAGGGCTCACCCTTGATGGGCGATCCGTTGATATTCGTTGCTCAGGGTCGCCTTGAAATTTACGAGTGCCGTCAATCATCCTGAGAGAGATGTTGTCGCTCAAAAGTCGTCAGCGTGGACATTCCCGCATAGGATACGACCAGCGCAGCATTTTGAATTCGCTCTGGCAAACACGTCACGACCCGCCCTGATTATCATAACAAACAGATCGCATGTAATCGATAGTCTTGATAGAGACATCGATTGGATCGATATCAAGATACAGGAAGATCCTGTCAGAAAGTATCCAGATCGAGTCAACTACGCAGTAATCATTATCCAATCATTTGTTTGGAAAGAACGGTCCCGCAAAATAAACGTCTCCGTGACCCGCCCAATCAGCCCAATGAGCAATCCTGCCGTTCACAGGTGTATCGTCTTCCTGCTTCTGTGGATGACAATTCCAGAGGTAACAGCCCGTGTTCTCCCTAATATTGTCATTCTCTATGCCGACGATATGGGGGTGCGCGATGTTTCTTACGGTGATCCTAACGCAAAGATTCAAACTCCGAATATCGACCGCCTCGCCAAAGGAGGCATGACCTTCACCGACGGCCACAGCTCATCGGGTATCTGCACCCCAAGCCGATTCGCTCTCCTGACCGGCCAACACCATTGGAGGCGCTTCCATGGCATCGTGGGAGCTTTCGGCCAATCTGTCTTCGAGCCCGGCGACTTCACCATCGCTAGAATGCTAAAACGGCATGGATACAAAACCGGCTGCTTTGGTAAGTGGCACCTCGGCTGGAACTGGAACGCCATTCGCAAACAGAATCTTTCGAAGAAGGAAATGCTTCAGGCAGCATCATATGACTGGACCCAACCTTTTCGTGGAGGACCCTTGGACCAGGGATTCGACCGCTACTTCGGCGACGGCACTATCAATTTCCCTCCTTACTGCTGGATAGACAACGATCGCTTTCAAACTATTCCCACAAAGCAGGTCATCAAATCACAGCCACTCGCGGGTGGCGGCAGCTTTCGCCCGGGACCGATGGCTGAAAACTGGAATCCTTACGATATCCTTCCAACAGTCACCTCAAAAGCTGTCGAATGGATCGATGAACACAAGAGCGACAGTCCGCTCTTTACCTACCTCGCCTTTAACTCGCCCCATTACCCGATCGTCCCCAACAAGGAATTTCACGGCAAGTCGGAGGCGGGGTACTACGGGGACTTTGTTGTCGAAACAGACACCATGGTCGGCAAGGTCTTAGACGCTCTTGAAGACAAGGGTTTGACTGAAAATACCATCGTTATTTTTACAGCAGATAACGGAGCAGAAAACCTTGCCTTCGACCGACTAGAAAAATTCAACCACTGGAGTTCGGGAAAATACCGTGGTGTCAAACGAGATCTCTTTGAGGGTGGCCACCGCGTGCCCTTCATCATTAGGTGGCCCAGCAAAATCAAGGCCGGATCCCGCTCTGACGAGGTGGTAAACCAAGTAGATTTCGCAGCGACCTTCGCCCGAATCATCGGTTACAAACTCAAAGCCGAAGAGGCCATCGACAGCTATAATCTCCTGCCTGTGATTCAGGGTGAAAGTTTTAAAAGCCCACTCCGGGTTGCGACTGTCCAGAACACGAATAAAGGAGAATATGCACTTCGACAGGGTGACTGGGTTCTCATCAATACCGCAAGTGGGGCGGCCAGAAAAGAACCAGTGGCCTATTTGCAACACTTCGGCCTGCCCAGTTACCGCAAAGACAACCCGGGACTGCTCTACAACCTCAGGAATGATCCGGGCCAAAGAAAAAACCGCTATAGTGAGGAACCAGAGAGAGTTGCCTCCATGCGAGAGTTGCTTTACCGTTATATTTCTGGCGAACGTTGCGCACCCCTGAGAGCACAGTAACACTCCTGTAATCGCTCTCTCTTACACAAAAGGAGACTGGGTTTGAGTTCGCTCAGCTACCGGGATTAGTCCAGGCACAAGGAACAACCAAGCCACTCTCCAAAGCGTACAAGGGGTCGCTAAAGGCAGGCATCTGAGCGGGAGTAGGATTCGAGAGGAAAAATTATTACTTGAACTGTGGAATTCTTTACCCATCTGGAAGCCAGAACCCTTACTTTCTCTTTTTCCATCGCCTGCTCCGTAGCACCCGACCTTCCCTGAAATTGACCCCTTTGAATGCTGGACTATACTACCCCCGCAGAGTGATAGTTTTTCCCAATCGGGCATAAGACCGTGCACTCCCCCTGCAGGCGCAGACTAATGGGTAGCCCCCGCCACGCTTTCGTTACAAATCCAAGCCAGCACAACTCAACTTGAACGAGATCCATTGTAAATCTAAGCGTCGTTACTTCCTACACCGTGCTGTCATTGCCCTGGTAGCCACATGGGGCTTCGTTGCAGCGAATCCTTTGAAGTGGCATCACTCATACTCTGAGGCTCTCGCCGAAGCAGCGAAGACCAAGAAACCGATCTTCCTCGCTTTTCGGTGAGCCCCATGAGGAAACGGCAGAGACTTTGATGCGCAGGTCTTGCGCTCCGATCATACTTCAATCCGTGGGAAGCTCCTTTCTCAGTTCGTCCTCGCTCGAATCAATGACATGCGGGGCATCAATCTGGCAAAATTCGACTTTGATCGTCATAACGCTGTATACTACTTCATCATCAATGCGGCGGAAGATATCTATCTTCGCTTCGGGGGTCGCAACACCGTCTCTTCTGACGCCTATCTCGATCTCAAAAGCCTCGAGCTTGCCCTCTCACTCGGCCTCGATGAGCACCAAAAGTTTTCGGCAGGCGAGCGGGACTCTGACCCCGTAATCCCCCCAGTGTTTCCGCGTGACGTTGCTGGCCTTCGGGAAAACGTTGTCCTCCGAAATCGGTGTGTGGAGTGCCATCATATCGCTCATTTCGAAACGACTGTCGCAGAAAACGAAGGGCGACTCGTTAAAAAGCGAGACATGTTCCGCTACCCGGAATTTGAACGCCTCGGCATCGAGATGGACATCCCCAGAGGATTGGTCATTAAAAAAAGTTCCTCGGCCGCAGCGAAGGCAGGCCTTCTTCCCGGAGATCTCATTCGATCAATCAACAACCAACCCATCCTTACGGTTGCCGATCTCCAGCACCGGCTAAACCAAGTTCAGCGAGAATCCAGAAAACTTCCGATTTCCGTTCTCCGTAAAGGCCAGAGCGTTACAGCCCTGATTGATCTCCCCTCCAACTGGTGGTTTACGGATCTTGTTCACCGCAATTTGGCCGTAAACCCACTCGTTCACTTCGACGAAGAAATTCTCGATGACGACCAAAAGAAAAAGCTGGGTCTGCCTACCGACTCCTTCGCATCGCGAATTACCCATATCCCGGTTGAAGCACTTCTTGAGGAGGCCCACGAGATGGAAGAAGGCGACATCATCGTTGCTGTTGCAGGCCAATCTCTGGACCCCCTTGGGCTGGGAGCCAAGATGCATATCAAACTCAACCATAAGTCCGGAAGCAGTCTTGAAGTTACCATTTTGCGCGGCAATAAAAGACTGACCCTTCCACTGAAGACCTCTCGCTTGGTATTTCGCAGAGTCGAAGACGAATAAACAAGCCATGCTCCCCTTCCCTAAATTTCTACTCGCGCTTTTCATTGGCCTACCCGCTATCGGGTCGGAATCCCCCAGCGGAATCGAGGATTTTCCTGCAGAAGTCCGTAAGAAAATCGAGCATGATGCGGACAGCATCGCCACGGAATGGATTCCGATAATGCAGAACATCGCCTCGTCTGACCGTGAAAAAATTCCACTGACCCAATTGATCAGAAAACTCATGGTTCACGGCTTTGCCAAAGTCGGAGGCCTTTCTTCGCGCGATGCCACCGATCCCCCTGACCGCTGGGATATCCGCCGACGTGAGAACGCGGCCAAGTATGACCGCAAGTTCATAAAAACACTCCAGCTTCACTCGCCTGACTTCCTAACCCATCGCGCATTCGCCAAGACTATCCAATCACTGCTTGCGGTTTGGCCGGGAAAACTCCTCCTCCTAGATGCCAACGGTGATGGTAAAATCGCCCTCTCGGAATACGCTCTCAGTTCGCCTCTGGTTCAGGACCAGGAAGTTGACGAGGAGGGATTTTCCAAAAATCAGCGAAGTGGATTCGCGTATTACGATGAGAACAAAAACGGTCTTATTGAGGGCCTCGAGATGGTTCGAGGTACTCTCTACGTTCAAAGCAAAATGAGGCAATACATGACCGCTGTTCTTATTTCCCGTGCGGATCTCGACCAGAATTCCATCCTGTCTCGTGCCGAGTTAAAACGTCTTCTGCCCGAGGCCAAGGACCTTCCGGACTCTGTTCCGTTCTCCGAAGCTATCTTCTGGATACGGCTGATAGACCCGGACGATATCGGCCCACTCCGGGATGCCCTCCTCCAAAGGGAATAAATACCTGTGAATCCAAGCACACGGTTTCTAGGTCAGAGTCCAAATGCAGAAGAGCCCTCTTTGACCCGCAGGTTCGCCACTTTCTTTTTATTCACGGGCGTTAATGCCCTGTCGTCTGTCCATCACTGGGGGACAGGCATCTGAAATCGCGTGGACTGGATCCGCAACCACCGGGTAAAAAGCCTGCGGTGTTGGGGGCACTTTAAAGAAGAGACGTATCGAGATAAAGGGCGACAAAAGAGAGGAGGTGAAACGGATCTTGACGGAAGCCCGGGGTCAGCCGGTTTACGCCGGAGGGTGTCTCACAATCAAAGCGTTTAAGGCTATGCCGTATAAATAAGACCTACCGAGCGTATTCTTACAGGATTAAATCAAGCACCCAACAGTCAATCGCCCGTCAGACTGTAGCGCCGACTGAGTGGAGAGAATGTCGCGGACATCTCGTTGCTGGTAGCGACCAATACGAAGCCCCCGTTACCCGCGAGCTTATCACCGCCTCCTGCTGCCAGTTGCCAGCCATTGAGTGTTGGACTGAATTCAACTCTGGCAGCTGCCGCCATCTCTTAAAGAAACTCGACCATATCTTCGAGATCTGTCCACGGCAGGAAGAAAACGACTAGAATTGCTCCTGCACATGCATAGCGCCCCATATGGATTTTGTCACCCGACGATGGTTATCGTGGGCTCCCACAGGCCGCTCTTACAAAGAATCGTGGTCTTTGTAACAGCCCAAAGACGAATCATCGTATCGCCCTCTTGATACGCTGATTGATACCCGGAAAACGAGAGAAGCTGATACTGCCATACGCATCTGGCGCGTTAGGCTAACCCTAAAAACCGTCTAGATGCATCACCCAAAGAATCAAGCTGCTCAACCCAAGATAGATATAGCAAAAGATCATGCCGGACACAGCCATAGCGATGCCTTCCTGATTATATTTCCGCCTCTTGAGCTGCACGCAGGCACAATGTCCGCAAAAGACCCCGAATGCAGAAATCAGGACGATACAAAAGAGAATAAGAATCACCCAGGAATCGTTTCTCGTCACAATTGGAGAAAAGAATGCAAGCGTAACACCGATCGCGCTGAAGAAACTGACCTTTGCCAGCTGATTGGTGGTGGGACCACGCCCAGGATCAGGCCTCAATTGAAGAGGGAGATCACTTGGTTTTTCCATTTTCATGGCTCTCTAGTCGTAGCACTTCCCACTCACATTAAGCAAGCACGAGGGCTCGAGGCTACCTGCTCTCCTCGCCACGGTTCCCATACACGGACGGGCAAGAAAATGGGCATTTATCGGTCTTCTATCTATACTTGATCTGACGAAGAAAAGACGAATACCGTTTATATATCATCAGGAACTACCTATGCCTGTATCGTCGCGCTTTTCAGACTTCTATGAATAAATCAATCCAACGCACTGCCTCTGCCCTTATGGCAGTGTGCTTCACAATCCTAGGGACAACTGCTCTTGCGGACGAGGGCCTCGTAAACCATTGGAAGTTCGATGGAAACTACGAGGACTCTGTGGGTAGGAAACACGCGACGGCAATTCATACAGACGTTAAAGGACCACCAACCTGGGAGGCCGGCCGAATAGGACAAGCAGTGACCTTGGGCGATCCCATACTTATACCGTATCCCAGGATCAGTGGGCCTGGGCTCGTAACGAACGCGGAATGCCCGAACACGGATACTTTTACGGTGTCATGGTGGTGGCGACCTGACGTTCTGGGAGGTGGAGGTCCTGGTCGTAACGGAGCGAGATGGTCGGGCAGAATGGGAACTCACCACGACGACGTGCGCTGGAAAGGATGGTATTTCCACAGCTCTGAAACAGGGGCGGTATACTGTGGCGTAACAACGACCAAGCGCTTCACCCCTAAGGATATTCCCGCTGGCACAGTGGTAAAAGACGTGTGGCAGATGCTGACCTTTACCTTCGATAAGAGCATAGCTAGGTTCTACAAGAATGGGGCCTTAATAGCGACCAAGGCGGGCATGCCAGCCCCCATGCCCTGGCGTGGGTTCAGTATGACGCACTGGTTCAATGGGGGCTTGGATGATGTTCGTCTTTACGATCGCGTTTTGAGCGATGCTGAGGTCACCAAGCTCTACAATTCTGCCGGAGAAAAGAACCCTTCTAATCCCGGTGAGAGCAAGGCAAAGTAGAGCAACGGCACCCTTTTTCCTATGCTTGGCTGTCTACTTCCTTCCCGTTCCTGCGCACCGCGCCAAGTGACACATAATGGAGATCATGGGCCTCTATAATCCACCTCGATCTCTCCCTACTCTTGCGTTATAATATCCTTGGATCATGTCCCCTTCACAAAATTCTCCATCTACAAAAGAGGGACCACCTGCAAACCGGTATGCCAAGCTAAGCCTGATTACAGGAACCGGCGCTGTAGTCATGGTTCTTCTGGTGATCCTGACCGCAGAAATGGTCATGAAATGGATTGGCGAGATTGAGGCTTTAACTCTATATGTCCTCCAATTTCTTGGGATCGTCCTATTGGCGATATGTGCAATCGTTTTCGGAAAAATCGGTCTACGCGAAATACAGGCTGAGCCAGAAACCCAAGGGGGAAAGAAAAAGGCAGTCACCGGTCTCGTTCTTGGCGCCATTGTCGGCATTCTGGCACTGCTTGGTATCGCCTCTATTATCCATGCGCTGGGATCTTACAGCTCTGGTCAGTAGCTCCATACGCGGTTCACGATTGGCGACCACCCATCCCTGTGTTTTCACCCTGCACCCCACACCCCTAACCCGTGCACCGCACCGTGGTTCCTGACATATGATGAATATGATGGCCCTCCGTAATTCCTCGCTCTCACGTGGCTGAGGCGTTATTATTTCGATAATGCCTGCCTCAGGAAATTCTCCCTCTACCACGGATAGTCCACCTGCGAACCGGTATGCCAAGCTAAGCCTGATTACAGGAACCGGCGCTGTAGTCATGGTTCTTCTGATGATCCTGACCGCAGAAATGGTCATGAAATGGATTGGCGAGATTGAGGCTTTAACTCTATATGTCCTCCAATTTCTTGGGA